>JANMCN010000095.1:0-24994 GCA_031361295.1 Acidobacteriota bacterium
GTAGCACATGCCGTGCCACGACTGCAAGCTGACAGCCGCCGTGAGACGCCAGAAAAACAGACATCTTTGATTTCACTAGACTTTCTGCGCCTTTCGCTGCCGCCTGGCTTCAAATAAAACTATTCCTGCAGCCACCGAGACATTGAGGCTGCCGACCGCCCCGTACATCGAAATCGACACCACCCGGTCGCACCGCTGCCGGACCAGACGACGGAGCCCGGTGCCTTCTGCCCCGACGACGAGTGCGGTTGGCACCGTGTAATCGACGGCTTCATATGGCTCGGGCGCGTCGCCCGCCAGACCGACGGTCCAGACACCGAGATCCTTGAGTTCACCCAGCGCCCGTGCGATGTTGACTTCCGTGGCAATCGGGACGTGGGCCAGCGCACCGGCCGACGCCTTCGCCGCGACACCGTCGAGCGTTGCCGCATGGCGTGCCTGCCGCACGACCCCATGCCCTCCTGCGGCATCGACGGTGCGGACGATCGCGCCCACGTTGTGCGGGTCCTCGATCCCATCGAGCACCACCAGCAACGGTGCTTCCGGTGCGGCGCGCTCGACCATCTCGGCGAGCGTATAGTCGCGCGGCGCGTCCACGTCCGCGACGATCCCCTGGTGCACGCCGCCGCGCGCGGCCTGCTCGATCGTCCCGGCATCCACGCGGTCGATGCTGATCCCCTGTGTGCGGGCGAGCGCGACCGCCTCCTCGATGCGGCGATCCCCGCGCGGCCCCACGCGCAGCCGGCGCACGCGACCGGCCCGCAACGCTTCGAGCACAGGATTCAAGCCGTAAATAATCATCACACCATCACCAGACCGCGACGCGGGTGACGCCACGGACAATCCCTTTTCAGCAGCGCAGCTGAAGCCCCGCGCGGCGTACCGTCATGTCCCGGCGGGGCTGAAGCCCCGCCCCACGTCCCCCGCGCCACGGATGGCGTGCGCGAATACAGTGGCCCGATGCCGGCACGCCAGGATCGGCGTCAGGCCCGCACTCGACGGCAGCTCGGCGCCGCGGTCGATCGCCGGGACCGCCAGGTCGAGCTCGGGTCCACCCGCCTCCCCGGTGAGGGCGATGCGGATGGGGTGGAAGAGGGCCCGGCCCTTCTGCCCCGTCCGCTGCCGGACGCGCGCGGCAGCCGCACGGAACGCCTCGCGATCGAGAGGGCCGACGTCCGCGAGCTCGAGCGGCAGCGCCTCGATCACAGCCCGCGCGCCCGGCTCGTGCAGGACGCCGGCGACGTCCTCGCGCGCGAGCGATGCGGCGGGTTCGAACTCGAACAGGAACTTCAAGCGGTCGGGAATCTCCTCGAGCCGGTCCACCGACCCGACCGCCATCGGGAGCGCGGACATCAGATACTCCATGGCGTCGTCCGTGCGACGCCGGAGATACCCGCGCTTCAGGAAGTAGCGCACGGTTTCCGCCGCGAGCCGGGCCGGAGACGCCTCTTTCATATAGTGGCGGTTCATCCACCCGAGCTTCTCCTGGTCGAAGATGCCCGCACTGTGGCCGACATCCTCGAGCGCGAATCGACGTGCCAGCTCCTCGATGGGGAGCAGTTCCTGTCCGCCGCCGGGAGACCAGCCGAGGAGCGCGAGATAGTTCAGCAGCGCTTCCGGCAGGTATCCCCGTTCACGGAACTCTGCGACCGACGTCGCGCCGTGCCGCTTCGAGAGCGGCGTGTGATCGGGCCCCATGACGAGCGACAGGTGCGCGAACTCGGGCTGCGTGAAGCCGAGCGCCTGGTACAGCAGGACCTGACGCGGCGTGTTCGAGATGTGATCCTCGCCGCGAATCACGTGCGTAATCTCCATCACCGCGTCGTCGACCACCACGGCGAAGTTGTAGGCCGGACGGCCGTCGGAGCGCACGAGCACCGGGTCGCCGATCACGTCGCTGCTGAAGGACACGTCGCCGCGCACGACATCCTGGAAGCTGACGTCCACGTTCTCGGGGACGGCGAAGCGGATGACGGGCCGTTCGCCCGCAGCCATCCGATCGCGCGACTCGTCGACAGGGAGGTCCCGGCAGGTCCCGTGGTACTTGGGCGGACGACCGGCGGCAAGGTCTCCCTTGCGATCGTCCTCGAGCTTCCCCGGCGAACAGAAACAGTAGTAAGCCTGCCCTCCGGCAATGAGCTCGTTCGCATACGACGCGTACAGGTGCACCCGTTCCGACTGGCGATACGGACCGTGCAACCCGCCGACATCCGGACCTTCGTCCCACTCGAGACCGAGCCACCGGAGATCCTCCAGGATGCTCGCCTCCGACTCGCGCGTCGATCGCTCGGTGTCGGTGTCTTCGATGCGAAGAATGAACGTGCCATCCTTGCCGTGCGCGAGCAGCCAGTTGAACAGCGCCGTACGGGCGTTGCCGACGTGGAGCTGGCCGGTGGGACTCGGGGCGAATCGGACTCTCATGCTCGTGCCCATGCCCCGCGCGCCCTGAGGGCCCCGGTCCGTGGCCGGACACTCCCGCCCGTGTCTGGCCCACCGCCTCGTTCGGTGGCCATGCTGCGCCTCACAGCACCCTCAGCAGCGCGACCGCATGCGCCGCGATGGCGTCGCCGCGACCCACCGCATCGACCCCTTCGTTCGTCTTGCCCTTCACGCTCACGCGTGCGACGTCGATGCCCAGCGCGGCCGCCAGGCCGCGTCCGATGGCCGGCACGTGCGACGCGATCTTCGGGCGCTCGAGGATGACGGTGACGTCCACGTTCACGACCTCGAATCCCAGCGACCGGACGAGCCTGACCGATTCCGCAAGCAGATGGATGCTCGATGCGTCCTTCCATCGTGCGTCGGTGTCGGGATAGTGGCGGCCGATGTCGCCAGCCCCGGCCGCGCCGAGCACCGCATCGGTGACCACGTGACAGACGATATCGGCGTCGGAGTGGCCGAGCGCGCCCCTGTCGCTCGGAATCCGCACGCCGGCGAGCAGCAGCGGACGGCCTTCGACGAGCCGATGCAGGTCATACCCCGTACCCGCCCGCATCGCGCCCGCCGCCGGTGGCCCGCCGGCGATCGCGCGAGAAATCGCGAGATCGCTCTCCGTCGTCACCTTGAAATTCAGCGCGTCTCCTTCCACGAGGCGGATCCTGGCTCCGGCCAGTTCCGCGAGTCCCGACTCGTCTGTCGCGGCAGCGCCATGTCGTCCAAGCGCAATCGCGGACGCGAGAACGTCGCGGCGGAATGCCTGGGGCGTCTGCGCCAGGAAAATTTCGTCCCGCGGGAGCGTCCGGAGGACGAAGGAACGTCCATCATCCGAGACCGCGTGCTTCACCGTGTCGCGCGCGGGCACCGCGGCAATGGCGGCGCCGGACTCGATGGCCGCGTCGAGCGTGCGGCCGATGAGAGCGGGCGTGACGAACGGGCGCGCGGCGTCGTGCACCATCACGTAGTCGGCAGCGGGCCCAACACGGTCGAACGCGGCGGCCACCGATTCCTGCCGGGTCGCGCCGCCGGCGACGACGGTGGCAGTCCTTCCGGGGGTCGAGATTGTCCGCGAGACCTCCCCGACCGCCTCGGCGCGTGTGACGACGACGATGTCGGTCACGCGCTCGACGCGGCAGAAGGCGTTCAGCGAGCGCTGGAGCAGCGACACCCCGCCGATCTCGATGAACTGCTTCGGCACGTCGGACGCCGCGCGGCGACCGTCTCCCGCCGCCGCAATAATGGCCGTGACCTGCATGGTGGGTAAAGGCGTGGGCCGCAGGGCGCGGCCAAACACTTCATTATATCGCAGGCGACCGCGGACCCGCCCCACCGCTTCAACGCTCGACGGGCTCGTCGACCGCTGGCCGCACCACGTCCCGCACGCGATCGGCGAACTCCCGCGCCTGCCCGCGCGACACGCCCGTTGTCGTCATGGGTGGGTGGACCGTCACCGTGACGCGTCCCGGGCAGACCATCAGCCGGCCTTTTCGCATCACGAACCTGCTGCCCGCGATGCTGACCGGGACCACGGGCAGGCCGGCGTCTATGGCGAGCAGGAACGTGCCGCCCTTGAAGCGTCCGACCGTGCCGTCGGCGCTGCGCGTGCCCTCCGGGAACACAATCACCGACCGCGCCGCGCTCACGAGGTGCGCCATCCGCTTCAGGACGCCGGCGCCGGGGTTCCGCCGATCGACCAGCAGGTGGCCCGTCCGTCGGAGGTGCCAACCGAGGAACGGGATGCGCCCGAGCGAGTCCTTTGCCACGATCCTGAGCTGCAGGGGAAGCGACGTGAACACGATCGGAATGTCATAGATGCTCTGATGATTCGCGGCGAGCACGTAGCTGCGGGCCGGATCCAGGTGTTCGAGACCCACGACGCGCACCCGCACCCCGCTCGTCTTCAGAATGAGCCAGGCCCAGGCGCGTGCGCACCGGTGCCCGAACGCACCGCTCGGATCGAGCAGCGTCGAGGCCAGCGATGCCGTGCCGAGCACGATGGTGCAGAGACTGACGACCGGTATCAGGTAGAAGACCGTTCGCCACCAGTGCAACGGAGGGAGTCTAGGCAAAAGGGATCAGCCGCTCGCGCGCGTGCCTGCCGCTACTTCACCGCCGGCGCGGCCGACTGGGACGCGGCGACCGGCTGCGGAACCGGGACCGCACTCTCCACATAGCGTCCGAAAATCATCTTCCCGGCCGTCGTCTGCAGCACGCTCGTGACCACGATGTCGATGGTCCTGCTGATCATCCGGCGCGCATTGTCCACGACCACCATCGTCCCGTCGTCCAGGTAGGCGACGCCCTGGTTGTACTCCTTGCCTTCCTTGAGGATGAAGACTTTCATGAACTCGCCAGGCAGGACCACGGGCTTCAGGGAATTCGCGAGCTCGTTGATATTGAGGACGTCGACGCCGCGCAGCTGTGCCACCTTGTTGAGATTGAAATCGTTGGTGACAATCTTCCCCGGCAGCGTGCGGCCGAGCTCGATGAGCTTCAGGTCCACCTCCCGGACGTCGGGGAAGTCGATGTCGGAGATCATCACGTCGATGTTCGACATCTTCTGAATCTTCTGCAGGATGTCGAGGCCGCGGCGGCCGCGGTTCCGCTTGAGCGCATCAGACGAATCGGCGACGAGCTGCAGTTCCTTGAGCACGAACTGCGGGACGACGAGCGTGCCGTCCATGAACCCGGTTTCGCAGATGTCCGCGACCCGGCCGTCGATGATGACGCTCGTGTCGAGAATGCGATACCGCTTCTGCGGTCCGGTGTCGCGAAACAGCGCGGCCAGGCGCCCGGGTTCGAGCCACTCGGACTTGCGTGCCCCGATGACGAGGCCCAGGTAGGGAAACACGAGCAGGATGAAGCTGTGCAGGAACATCACCCGTCCGTCGGTGCTGTCCGCCCAGAACAGCGCAGCGCCGATGGTCTTCGCGAGTCCGAGGCCGATTGCCCCGCCGATGAGCGCGCCCAGAAGGTCGGTCACCTCCGCCGTGCGCAGCCGGATCTCCACGCCGACCACGACGAAACCGAGCGCCACGCCGATGGCGACGTTCACGGAGAGCTGCAGGCCGAAGGGGCGAATGAGCGCCGCGGCATACGTGACGGCGATCACGAAGAAGATCCGGGCCAGGAGAAACCACGCCATCCGTGTCTATGATACTTCTGACTCGGGACTGCGAAGCCACTCGGGCTGCGGCACCCGGGACGCTACCAGTCCATCAGCGCGTCGAGCGCCTCGGACACGTGCCGCACCGTCACGAGCTCGCACCCGGCGGGGGCGTCCGCCGGGGCGCAATTGCCGTGCGGCAGAACGCAGCGGGTGAAACCCATCTGGGCGGCCTCCCGGACCCGGAGGGCGGCCTGGCTGATTCCGCGTACTTCGCCCGCGAGCCCTACTTCTCCGAAAACGGCTGTGGACGGCTTGATCGGCCTGTTGCGTACACTCGACGCGACGGCCGCGACGATGCCCATGTCCGCCGCGGGCTCGTCGATCGTCATGCCGCCGGCCACGTTCACGAACACGTCTTCGGCGACGAGGTTCAGCCCCGCCCGCTTCTCGAGCACGGCCAGCAGCAGCGACAGCCGGTTCTGATCGAGTCCGCTGGCCATACGTCGCGCATTTCCGTACGAACTGGTGCTGACGAGCGCCTGGATTTCAACCAGCATCGGCCGTGAGCCCTCGACGCAGCAGAGCACCGCCGAGCCCGGCGCGCTCGCGGGCCGTTCCGCGAGGAACAGCTTCGAGGGATTCGGCACCGCGCGAAGGCCCGTGCTCGTCATCTCGAACACACCCAGCTCGCTGACCGCTCCGAACCGGTTCTTCACCGCGCGCACGATGCGGTGCGAGTGGTGCTTCTCTCCCTCGAAATAGAGCACCGTGTCGACAATGTGCTCGAGCGCCTTCGGCCCGGCGAGATTCCCGTCCTTCGTGACATGGCCCACGAGAAACGTGGGGATGTTCTGCCCCTTGGCCGCAAACAGGAGCTGTGTCGCGGCCTCGCGCACCTGCCCGATGCTCCCCGGCGCTGACTGGAATCGCAGCGAGAACACCGTCTGGATGGAGTCGACGATGATGAACGACGGCTTGAGGCGCGCGATCTCTTCGAGGATGCGCTCGAGACAGGTTTCCGCGAGGATGTAGAGCGGCGCGCGCTCGATGCCGAGCCGTTCGCCGCGAGACTTGATCTGGTGCTCGGACTCTTCTCCCGAACTGTACAGGACGGGGCCGAAGGTTTTCGCGAAATGCGCCGCCGCCTGCAGGAGGAGCGTCGACTTCCCGATGCCTGGCTCACCGCCGATGAGCACGAGGGAGCCCGGGACCACCCCGCCGCCGAGCACCCGGTCGAACTCGCCGATACCCGTGGTCAGCCGCTCCGCGACGAGCGTGTCGATGTCGGCGTACAACTGGGGCCCGGCGTTGACGGCGAGGCTGTACCGCTTCGAAATGTCGGATGTCGCGGCCACGGGTTCGGGCGCGGCCCGCTCCTCCACGAGCGAGTTCCACGCGCCGCATTCCGCGCACCGGCCGAGCCATTTCTGCGACTGTGCCCCGCATTCCTGGCAGGCAAAAACGGTCTTCGGTTTCATGGTTTCCAGTTCCCGGCTTTCAGTCCCCGGTTCTCCGTTCCGGTTCGAATTTCCCAGGCCCTGGACACTGGATATCGGCTACTGGCAACTCGAGGCCTCACTCATATACCCGCTGGATTCGTGCTCCAAGCCGGCACAGCAGCTCGTACGGGATCGTTCCCACGGCCGCCGCCATCTCGCGGACATCCATCATCTCATCGTCCTGCCGCCCGAGAATGACGACTTCGTCGCCCGGCGCCGCGTCGGTGCCGGTCACGTCGATCATCGCCATGTCCATGCACACGGATCCGACGATTGGCGCGCGGCGGCCGCGGACGAGCATGTGGCCCCGGCCGGCGAGCCGCAGGTCCAGGCCGTCCGCGTAACCGGCGGGCACGACAGCGACGGTGGTCGCCCGATCGACGAGTGTCTTCATGCCGTAGCCGGTGCCTTCGCCGGGACGCAGGCCCTTGACCGCAACGATCCGGCTGCTCAGCGACAGCGCCGGGCGGAGCGCAATCATCGTCGCCAGGGGCGGCGGAACAATGCCGTACAAGAGCAGCCCCGGACGAACGAGATCGTACCAGACGCGCTCGTCGCGCAGCAGCGCGGCCGAGTTCGCCGCATGGCGGACGGGCGCGTGCACGCCGAGGGCGGGCAGCCGCGCGAGCGCCGATTCGAAACGCTCGCGCTGTTCGCCGAAGAGTGGGTGCTCCGGGTCGTCCGCTGTCGCGAAATGGGTGTAGACGGCGTCAATCGCCAGGTGAGCACTGCCCGCGATCTCCGGAATGGTGGCTTCGAGGTGGTCGTGGCGGAAGCCCAGCCGGTTCATGCCGGTGTCGATCTTGAGGTGGCAGTGCAGGACGACGCCGTGTCGGGCCGCGGCATCCTCCAGGGCGCGACCCGCCGACGGCGTCGAAATCGTCGGCGTGAGGCGGTCGGTGAAGATTCCGTCGAGGTCGCTCACGCTCAGCGCGCCAAACACCAGAATGGGCACCTGCACCCCGCCTCGGCGCAGCACGATCCCTTCTTCGATGTCGGCGCAGGCGAGCATGGCCGCGCCCGCCCCCTCGAGCGCGCGGGCCACCTCGACGGCGCCGTGGCCGTAGGCGTTCGCCTTGACGACAGCGACGATTGCGGGGGCGCGCCCGCCGGTCGCGGCCACGAAGCGCGCAATGGCCCGGAAGTTGGCGCGGATCGCCTCGAGATCCACGCGCGCGACGGTCGGACGTATCAACTAGGCCGCTCCGTGGGCGAGATTCTCGAACCGGGTGTGTTCCTTGATGAACGCGAGCTTCGCCGTCCCGACCGGCCCGTTGCGCTGCTTGCCGATGATGATCTCCGCCGTGCCTTCGGCGTCCTGGTTCGAGTTGCCGTCGGCGTCGCGATACTGCTCTTCACGGTAGATGAACATCACGACGTCGGCATCCTGTTCGAGTGCGCCGGACTCGCGCAGGTCGGACAGCTGCGGCCGGTGATCGGCGCGGGTCTCTGACGCCCGCGACAGCTGCGACAGCGCGACGATGGGGACGGCCAGCTCCTTGGCCAGGCCCTTGAGCGATCGCGAGATCGACGCAATCTCCGCCTGCCGGCTCTCGAACCGGCCGCGTCCCTGCATCAGCTGGATGTAGTCGATGATGAGCAGGTGCAGCCCGTGCTCGGACTTCAGCCGGCGCGCCTTGGCGCGCATTTCCAGGACCCCGATCGAGGCCGTGTCGTCGATGAAGACGCGGGCCTCCGCCAGCGTGCCGAGCGCATGGGACAGCCGTCCGTAGTCCTTTTCGTTCAGGTATCCCGTGCGGAACCGGTGAGCGTCGATGCGCGCCTCTGACGTCAGCATGCGCATGAACAGCTGCTCCTTGGACATTTCCAGGCTGAAGAAGCCGACGGTCATGTCCGTCGACGTGCCGATGTGCTGGGCGATGTTCAACACGAAGCTGGTCTTGCCCATCGACGGACGCGCGGCGACGAGGACGAGATCGGAGGGCTGCAGGCCCGACGTCATCTCGTCGAGATCGACGAACCCGGTGGGGACCCCGGTGACGGTCCCCTTGTGCTGCTGCAGTTTCTCGATCGTCGTGAAGCTGCTCTGGACCAGATCCCGGAGCGGCACGAAGCCGGCGCGGATCCGGTCCTCCGCGATCGCGAAGATCGCGCGCTCGGCTTCGTCGAGGAACAGGTCAGGCTCGTCCTCGGCCTGGTACGCCTCGGCGAGGATCTTGTTGGCCGAGTGGATCAGGCTGCGAAGGGTCGATTTCTCCTTGACGATCTTGGCGTAGTACTCGACGTTCGCGGACCGCGGCACCCCGTCCGCCAGCGACGCGATATACGCGGGACCGCCGACCTCGTCGAGGTCGCCGCCGCGCGCCAGCTCCTCCTTGAGCGTGACGAAGTCGATGGCGTCGCCACGCTCGTTGAGCGCCACCATCCGGTCGAAGATCCGGCGATGCGCATCCCGGAAGAAATCGCGCGAGTCGATGAGCTCCGCCGCGTGGTTGAACGCCTCGTTGTGCACGAGGATCGCCCCGAGCACGGATTTCTCGGCTTCCAGGTTGTGCGGGAGCGTACGTTCGGGTGAAGAAACTTGTGCCATCAGGCTGTCGGAGGAAAAAAGAAAGGGCGCGCCGAGGCGCGCCCAGAGTCTAGCAGAAAGGCGCTCCCGCCCGAAGGCGGAAGCTGCACGAAGGGACTACTCCGCGACCACCTTGACTTTGACCTGGGCGGTCACGTCCCGGTGAATCTTGACGGGCAGCGTGTACTCGCCGAGCGCCTTGAGCGGATCGGCAAGCGTGATCTTCCGCTTGTCGATGTCGAAACCCTTGGCGTGGAGCGCCTGCGCCACGTCGCCCGACGTCACGGACCCGTAGAGCGTGTTGTTCTCCCCCACGCGCCTCGCGATGGCGATGTCCGCCTGCGCGAGCCGCTGCGCAAACGCCTCGGCCTGCGAGCGCTCCTCGAGCTCGCGGACCTCGGCGAGCTTGCGCTCGCGTTCGATCTGACGCCTGTTGTTCTCGTTGACCGCGAGCGCGAGATTGCGCGGCAGGAGGTAATTGCGGGCGTAGCCGGCGGCGACCTTCACGACGTCGCCTCGGCGTCCCAGGTTGTCGACGTGTTCTCTGAGGATGATTTCCATGGCGTGGTCCTACTCCGTGACGTACGGAATGAGCGCCAGCTGGCGGGCGCGCTTGATGGCGACCTGCAGCTTGCGCTGGTGGAGCGCGCACGTGCCGGAAATGCGCCGCGGCTGGATCTTGCCGCGCTCCGGGAGGAACGGCGCGAGCAGCCGCACGTCCTTGTAATTGATGTAATCGATCTTTTCCGCGCAGAACTTGCACACGCGGCGCCGGCGGAAGAACCCGCGCCGCGGCGCGTCCGCTCCCTTGCCGTCCTTCTTGTCCTTGTCGCGGCCTCGGCCGCCTCCGCCTCGTTCTTCCCTCATCGCTGGCCCTCCGCTCCGTCCATGTCGTCCTGGTTGTCGCCGTCGCCCTTGCCTTCACCAGGCTGACGCTCCGGCGGAAGGCCACGCGCCACCCGGCGCCGCGCGACGAACGTCTTGCGCGCATCGGTGGTCCGCTGCGCGACCTGCAGTTCCTCGTCCACGCGCACGATCATGTGCCGGATGACCGAATCGATGACGCGCAGCCGCCGGTCGATCTCCTTCATCAGCTCGCCCGAGCCGGTGATGGTCTCGACGACGTAGTTCCCTTCGCGGTGACGGCCGATGTCATAGGCCATCCGCTTGCGTCCCCAGTTCTCGGTCTTGTCGAACGTGCCGTGGAACCGCTGGACGATCTGCTCGATCTGCGTGTGCAGGTCGGCGATGTCCTGCTCCGACGCTTCGGGCGTGACGATGTAAACGAGCTCGTACTGTCTTCCGGTACTCATGTGTCTCCTTATGGACTAAACGGCTACGTTTTTCAGCTCCCAGCTCCCAGCTGCCAGCTCCCGGCAAGAACGTGCTGGAAGCCGGAGGCTGGAAGCTGGAAGCCCTTCGTAGCAAGGAGAAGAAAGGTGTTCTAGTCCCCGTCTTCTTTCCTGTTGAACCTGTTCATCACCGATCCGATACCGTCGGTGACGAACAGCTCTGCGGCGTCCGCCGAGCGGGCGACCGCTTCCGCGACGTCCGGCCGCTCCTGCGGATCGAACTTCGCGAGCACGTGATCCGCGAGATCCCGCCGGGCATCCCCGCGCCCGACCCCGACCCGCAGCCGTGCAAACTCCGGCGTGCCCAGCACGCCGATGATCGACTTCAGCCCGTTGTGGCCCCCGGCCGAGCCCGAAGGCCTGGCCCTCAGCCGCCCGACCTCCAGGTTGACGTCGTCCACGATCACGAGCAGGTCCCCGGACGCCACCTTGTAAAAACGCATCAGCTCGCCGACCGCGGCGCCGCTGAGATTGACGAACGTCAGGGGCTTTGCGAAGAGCGCGGGCGCCTGGCGCCACTTCGCGATGAGCACCTCGGCCGGGCCGGACTCCCACGCCACGCGGTGGCGGGCGGCGAGCAGGTCCACGACGTCGAATCCCACGTTGTGCCGCGTGCCCTCGTACTTCCGCCCCGGATTGCCGACGCCGACAATGAGCTTCATTGACGCCTGCGACACGGAGCTGACCGCCGGCGCTACTTCTTCTTCTCGGGCTTCTCGTCCTCGTCCTTGTCGGTCTTGCCCTTCTTGATGACTTCGGGCTCCGACGTCGCCGTCGGCGCGAGCGCCGCGTCGACCACGGCCGGCGCCTCTTCGGCGCGCGGAGCCACCACGTGCACGATCATCATGTCGGCATCGCTCGTGGCCTTCCACTTGACGTCCGCACCCATGACGTCGCGGACGCGAACGCCCTGGTTCAGCATCAGCTCCGAAATGTCGACCGTGATGTTCTCGGGGATGTCGCCCGGCAGCACTTCGATCTCGATCTCGCGGTGGACGAAGTCGACGACACCACCCTGCTGCTTGACCCCCCTGGGCTCGCCCTTGAGGACCACCGGGACGGTCACGGTCAGCATCTTGTCCATCGCGACCTGGTAGAAATCGACATGGAGCAGGCGGTGCGCGACGGGATCCAGCTGGTATTCCTTGACCAGCACGCGGGAGTCCCCGCCGTCGAGCTGCAACCCGATCAGCGTGTTGACGCCTGATTCCGAATGCAGGATGCGAAGGAGCATCTTGGGGTCGACGGCAATCTCGACCGCCTTGCCCTTTTCAGCTCCGTAAACCACGGCCGGAATCCGGCCGCTTGCGCGCAGCCGCCGCGCCTCGTTCTTGCCGCGCCCCTCGCGCTTTTCCGCCTGAAGTGTTGCGTCCATGTCTTTAGCTTCCAGCTTCCAGCTGCCAGCTGCCGGCAGCTTCGATATCAGCTTCCAGTAGGTCGACCGGTCCGCTGCCGGGCAAGAGCCGGAAGCCGGAAGCCGGAAGCTGGAAGCCTCATGTCACACAAATAGCGACGAGACCGACGTCTCCTCGTGGATGCTGCGAATCGCCTGCCCGAGCAGCCGGGCGACGGAGAGCACCTTGATCTTCTTGCACCGCGCCTTGTCGTCGTTGAGCGGGATCGTGTTCGTGATGATCACCTGGTCAATCGGCGCGGCCTCGAGCCGTTCGATGGCCGGACCCGAGAGCACCCCGTGCACGGCGCACGCGAGCACCCGCTCTGCGCCGTTCTGCTTCAACGCCGTCGCCGCCTTCACGATCGTTCCCGCCGTGTCGATGATGTCGTCCTGGATGATGCACGTCTGCCCGGCGACGTCACCGACCACGTTCATCACCTCTGCCGTCCCGTCGTCGCTGCGGCGCTTGTCGATGATCGCGAGCTCACCCCCCAGCCGCTTCGCATACGCGCGGGCGCGCTCGGCGCCCCCCGCGTCCGGCGAGACGATCGTGAGGTTCGGGTGCGCCAGCCGCGAACAGTAGTCGATGATCACCGGCGCCGCGAACAGGTGATCGACCGGAATATCGAAGAACGCCTGGATCTGCGCCTTGTGCAGGTCCATCGTCAACACCCGGTTCGCGCCGGCCGCGCTCAGCAGGTTCGCCACGAGCTTCGCCGAAATCGGCACGCGCGGCTTGTCCTTGCGGTCCTGCCTCGCGTATCCGTAGTACGGAATCACCGCCGTGATGCGCGACGCCGACGAGCGGCGGAACGCGTCGATCATCACGCACAGCTCCATGATGTTGCGGTCGACGTCCGAACACGTGGGCTGCACGATGAAGACATCCGTGCCGCGGATGTTCTCGTCGATCTGGAACGAGCACTCGGTGTCCGGGAACCGCTGGAGCCGCGCGTGCCCCGTCGACACGCCGAGAAACTCGGCAATCTCCTGTGCGAGCGCCGGGTGCGCGCTGCCGGAGAACAGTTTCAACTGGCCGCCATTCATACGCGCATCGTCAAGCCGGCCCGAGACCCGAAAAGTCAATGAACAAAGTGGTTGGGGCGGGAGGATTCGAACCTCCGAAATACGGGAGCCAAAGTCCCGCGCCTTACCGCTTGGCCACGCCCCATCGACGTTCGATGCGCCCGCGGGGGCAACCTGCCACACGGGGCACAGCCTCTACGGTCCGGCCCGTGCCCGTGTCCGCAAAAGGTCAAGTCTACCGTTCTTGCGCCCGTTTGGCAATCGGCCGCGACCGGCGCTCGTATTCGGCGCGGGTGAGCGTTCTGGTGAGCAGCGCGCGGGCGCCACCCCTCGACAGCGGCTTGAGACTCTTGAAGGCGGCGGCACGACTTCTAAAAAGGCCGAAAACGGCTGAGCCGCTGCCCGACATCGCCGCCGCAAGCGCGCCCGCCTCCTTCAACGCCCCTTTGAGCGCCGTGATTTCCGGATGGCGGCGCACGACCGGCGGTTCGAGGTCGTTGACCATCTGCGCCGCCCGGCTCGGCCACGGCACGGGAAGAATCTGCAACTCGCGCGGCTCCTTGAGTCCGGCGGTCCGATCCTCGTCGTACCACGCGTAGGCCTCAGCCGTGGACACGCCGAACGGCGGCCGGACGATGACGATCCAGTGCGGAGGGAGGTCGACCAGCGGATAGATCTCCTCGCCGCGGCCGAGCCCGAGCGCCGTGCCGCCCGACAGGAAGAATGCGACATCGGCGCCGATGCCCGACGCCACGTCGCGCAGCAGCGTGACCGGCACGCCGCCCCACAGCCGCCCGAGCAGAACGAGCGCCGCCGCGGCATCCGCGCTGCCGCCCCCGAGACCCGACTGCATGGGGATGGCCTTGTCGAGCGCGACCACCGTGTTCCGCGGCTCCCCGTCGCGTCCGAGGGCTTTCCAGAGTGATGCCGCCGCCCGCCACACCAGATTGGACTCGTCCAGGGGCACGCCCGGAGTGCGGCATCGCAGGCCGAATGGGCCGGGCTGTTCGGTGCAGGTCAACGAGTCGTGCAGTTCAACCGTCTGGAACACCGTGCGCAGTTCATGGAAGCCGTCCGCGCGCGTGCCCAGAACGCGCAGGTCGAGGTTGACCTTCGCGTGCGCACGCGCCACGAGCCTCTTCGAGGCTTTCATCGCGCGGGCTCGGGAGGAGCGCCCGGGTCGGTGCCGCCGTCAGCGCCGAGCGGTCCGGCGCGGCGCAGCTCGTCGAGCGAGAGCGGCACGGCGTCGCGCGGCACGGCCACCTCGAACGCGTGCGGATCGAGGGCCGGATCGAATTCGAGTTGTGAGAGGCGGAGGAGCAGATCGGCAGCTGCGCCGCTGCCGGCGGCGGGGACCGTGACCCGGACGGTTCCGGCCCTGCCCGCGGCAAAATCCGCGTAGGTCACGGTCAGCGCCCCTCGCCTCGCGCCAGCCACGCGCCAGCGGCCGGCCATCAGCCGAAGGAAGACGGACGTCTCTCCCGCGTCGACGGCCGCCCAGTCTTTTGGAAACGACCGGCCGGACGACGGCGGTCCAGCCTGGAGACCGCATCCCGCCACGATTGCTCGCAGATCGGCGGGGCCGAGCCACACACCCGTGAGCGCCTCGACGATCGCCGCCGGGGCCGCGCCCCTGAGCACGCGCGCGTCCCGCGGCATGACGAGCGTGCTGTCGGCGCCGTTCGACGCCAGGATGAAGAAGGGTCGGCCGCCGAAATTGATGCGCGGGTAGCCTTCGAGCCGGATTGCCGCGGGGACCGCAAAACCTGAATCGATCCGCGCCGACAGCTTCGTCGAGCCGGCGCGCCCGGAGAGCTTGATCGACGCGCTCAGGCTCTTCAGCCTGAGGCAATCTGCCGTGGCGTCACGGTAGGCGGTCGTGAAGTCGGCGAGCGGCGTGCCGGCGCCGGTCGGCAGCGCCACGCGCGACCGACGTCCGCATCCGGACGCGGCGACGATCGTCGCGCCGCAGACGAGCATGAGGAGCAGGACCCGTGCGGAAGGGCGCACGCTCACGGACCTATTTGCCGGCACGCGACCGCGCGTCGCGCATCTTCTTCTCGATCGCCGCGCGATCGACCGAGTCGCCGTCCCCGGCGAGCGAACGCTCCCAGGCCGATGCCGCATCCGCAAAGCGCTGCTGCTTGAAGCGCAGATCGCCGAGGTGATCCTGGATGACGGAGCTCGCAGGCACTTTCGTGGCGGCCTCCGTCAACGGCGGATCGGCCCGATCCAACTGGCCCTGACGGTAGTACGCCCACCCGAGACTGTCGAGGAAGGACGGGTTCCCGGGCTCCACCCTCAGCGCGCGCTCCACCAGGTCCACGGCCTCGTCGAGCCGCTGCCCATGGTCGGCCAGCAGGTAGCCGAGCGAGTTGAGCGCGTTGGCATCGAGCGGGTCCTTCGCGATCAGGTCGCGAAGCGCCTGTTCGGCGTCAGCCAGCCGACCCCCTTTTTCGAGAAGGTTCGCATACTCGAGCACGAGCGACTCGTCGTCCGGCGCCCGCTTCACGAGCTCGGCGAATGCGGCGACGGCTTCGCCGTTACGGCCTCGATCGTCGAGAAGTTGCGCGTCCAGATACAGGCCCCGGGCATCGTTGGGAAAGGCGGCCTTCAGTTTCTGCACCGTTGTCGAGGCGCCGTCGAAGTCCTTCAGCATCCGCTGCGACTGCGCGAGCATGTACAGCATCCCGGCGTCGGGCGCCGTCTTGCGCGCGATGGCCGATTGCAGGAGCTCGCGCGCGTCCGCCGGCTTCCCCGCGTTGATGAGCGAGGCGGCATGGCGGGTACTGAGATCGGCCCGTGCATTGGCCGCCTGCGCGTGTCCGTAGGCATCAGCCGCATCCTGGAAACGGCGCTGGCGTTCGTACAACTCCGCAAGCCGGACGTGGCCGCGAAAGAACTCCGGGTTCTCCTCGAGGCTGAGCTCCAGCGTCCGGACCGCTTCGTCCTGATGCCCCGCCCCTTCCTGCGCCGCGGACAGGAGCATCGCGGCCTCCGGGTACGCGGGTTGGCCGTCAACCACTCGGCGCAGGCTGAAGATCGCCTTGTCGTAATTGCCGGTCTGGAGATACAGGCGGCCGAGCATCAACTCGAGATTCAGGTCCACGCCTGTGTCGCGACGGCTCTTTTCGAGGGCCTCGACCGCTTTGGCCCGGTACTGCGTGGGATCATCGCCGGGCCGGGAGGGCTGCCGCTGCTCGCTCAGGGCGGCGTAGATCGAGCCCAGAATCTTGTTGGCTTCGTGATTGGCGGGATCGTGCTGGAGCGCCGCCTCGGCAGCGTCGAGCGATTCGCGTCCGCGGTCCTGCCGGGCGTAAAGGCCCGCGAGCTCGGCACGCAGCTCCGCCGACGCCGGCGACAGCGCGATGGCCTTTTTCAGAGCCTCGATGGCTTCGTCGACCCTTTTCCCGCTTTCGAGATGCCGGGCGAGGAGGAAATAGTAAGCGGCGGTGTCTGGCGACGGACCCGCCGCCCGTGTCTGCGCGGCGGCAACGGGTGCCGTGGCCAGGCTGAACACCAGAACAAGACCCTGGAGGCGAAATGGCCGCATGTGACTGACTATAATGACCTCTGCGGTCCCCTGACGCAAACACGGGTGATATAGTCCGCGGTATTCGTGCGTGGGTGCCGCCGGCGCCCGCGCGGCGCCGAGACTCCCGGGGCCGACTGAACGCCCAGCGAAGGACTACCCGATGCCCGTCGATCCGGAACTGCTCGACATCCTGGCCTGCCCGAACTGCAAGACGAAGGTGGATCTCGTCAAGAACGGCACGGCTCTCAAGTGTTCGCAGTGCAAGCGCGTGTATCCGATCAAGGACGACATCCCGGTGATGCTCCTCGACGAAGCCACGATTGAACAGTGAATTGAGGGTTCGGGTTTCCGGGTTCGGGGTTCGGAGCTCCCGGGACGCGCAATGAACATCCTGCTCATCAGGCTCCGTCTGATTGGCGACGTCGTCTTCACGACGCCGATCCCACGGGCGTTGAAGCGGGCATTCCCGGCGGCGCGCATCACGTATCTCGTCGAGCCGGCCGCCGCCCCGGTCGTGCGCGGCAACCTTCACCTCGACGAGGTGATCGTTGCCGACCGGATGCCGGGGCTGGCACGAATGGCGTACGATTTCCGGCTGGCGGGCCGGCTGCGTCGGGCCCGGTACGATCTCGTGATCGATCTGCACGGCGGTCCGCGCAGCGCCTGGCTGGCGCTGGCGACCGGCGCGCCGCAGCGGATCGGTTACGTCATCCAGGGCCGCAGCTGGATGTATACGCGAACGGTGGCGCGTCCGCGGGCCTTGCGGCGGCGCCATTCGGTCGTCAACCAGTGGGACCTGCTGCAGGCGATCGAGGGGTGGCCGCTCGGAGAACCGGACCCGTCGATCGACGCGGTCGAGATGCCCGCCGATCGGTGCGCGGTGGCACGTGTCGAGCAGCGGCTCCAGCGTGCGGACATCGGGCCCGCTCACGAATTGATCGTGGTGCACGTGAGCGCGGGCAACCCGTTCCGGCGCTGGCCGGAGTCCGCATTTACCGCGCTCGTGGTGGGCCTGGCCCGGAGCTCAGCGGCGCGCCGCATCGTGCTGAGCTCGGGTCCTTCGGATCGTGAGGCGGCAGGTCGCATCGCCGCGTCGGCGCGGCAGGCGCTTGCGGACGCGGCCGATCGGGTCGTTGATTTCGGCGAGTTCGACCTCGCGGAACTGCGGGCGCTCGTGGATCGCAGCCAGTTGTTCGTGGGCGGCGACACGGGTCCGCTGCACATCGCGGCGACGACGGCGACGCCGATCGTGGGAATTTATGGACCGACAGAATCAGTCCGATCGGCGCCGTGGCGCGATCCCCGGATTCGGACCGAAGCCGTGGAAGTGGCGGGCCTCCCCTGCCGGCCGTGCGATCAGCGGATTTGTGAACCTGGCGACTTCCGATGTCTGACTACGTTGAGGCCGGACGACGTCCTTTCGGCGGCGGAGCGCGCGATGACAGACGGCGCGTGATGCCATTCGTCCGCGCCTCCGACGAACCGCACGGCCTCGAGCGGGCGGCGTACTACTTTCTGCTCGCCTTTGCGACGGCGCTGCCGTTCTCGATCTTCGTCTCGGAAACGCTGCTCACGGTCACCGGCGTCCTCTGGCTCGTTCTCGTGGTCCGGCGCAAGGAGGGCTTCCAGGCGCCCCCCATGTTCTGGCCGCTGGCGGCGTATGCGGCCGCGACGCTCGTCTCGGCGGTGTTCTCGATCGACCCGCGCGTCAGTCTCATCGACTGCAAGCAGCTGCTCCTCTTCTCGATCGTGCCCATCACCTATCGGCTGGTGCCCGGCCGCCGCGCGCTCACGGTGGTGGACATCATCATCACCGCGGGGGCGGTCAGCGCCGCCATCGGACTCGTCCAGTTCGGGATTCTCAAGTCGGATCACCTCGGCCAGCGGCCTCAGGGGTCGCTCGGCATGTACATGACGTACTCCGGGCAGTTGATGCTGATCGCGTGCATGGCCGCCGGCCGCATCCTCTTCCGCAATGGCGACCGCGCATGGGCGGCACTCGTGATGCCCGCGCTCGTCGCCGCCCTGGCCGTGACCCTCAGCCGGAACGCGTGGGTCGGGGCCTGCGCCGGCATCGGCCTGCTGCTGCTCATCCGCGACTTCCGGCTGGTTGCCGTGCTCCCCGTCCTCGCGGCGATCTTTATCGCCGTCGCGCCGGCGCCGCTCACGGATCGGCTGTATTCCACGTTCCGCCTGAACACGTTCCGCCACGACAGCGCCACCACCGAGGCCAGCCTGCAATCGAACCGCGATCGGCTCGCCATGATCCGATCGGGATGGCGCATCATCAAGGACGATCCGCTCACCGGGGTCGGGCCCGACATGGTGATTCAGGTCTACCCGCATTACCGCGACCCGCGCGCCGTGAAGCAGCTCAACCCCCACCTCCACAACGTGCCGCTTCAGATCGCGGCGGAACGCGGGCTGCCCGCGCTGGCACTCTGGCTGTGGTTCGTCTGCCGGCTGATCGTCGATTTCGTGCGCCGGCGGAAGACCACCGCGATGCCGTCGCTCGCCACCGCCGCGCTCGCGTGCGTCGTGGCGATGGTCGCCGCGGGCATGTTCGAGTACAACTTCGGCGATTCCGAGTTCCTGATGCTGTTCCTCCTGCTGACCGCCCTTCCCTACGCCGCCGATCGACTGGCATCCGATCCCGACGGCGCGGACGGGCCTGCGGAGACGCCGGCGGTCCAGCCGTCCGCATGATCGAGTCGCTCGCGTCACGCCTGAACGGCCGGCTCGTGCTGATCATCGGCGACCTGATGCTCGATCATTTCGTGATCGGCAGGGTGGACCGCATTTCTCCCGAGGCGCCCGTGCCGGTGGTCCAGTTCGATCACGAAGAGTACCGCCTCGGCGGCGCGGCCAACGTCGCGAACAATGTCGCCGCGCTCGGGGGCCGCGTCGAGATGGTCGGCGTCGCCGGCGACGACCCGGACGCGGAGCGGATGCGGGATCAGCTCGGCCAGCGGGGCGTCGGCTCGCGGGGCATCGTCACCGATCGGCTCAGGCGCACGACCCGCAAGGTGCGCGTCGTGACGACGCGCAACCAGCAGGTTGCCCGGATCGACTACGAAGACGACCGGGAAGTGGACGGAGCGGTCGAGGCGTCCGTGATCGATCGCATCAGGGAGATCGCCGCCTCGGCCGACGCCGTGCTGGTGTCGGATTACCTGAAAGGCGCCGTGTCCAGGGCCGTCGCGGCCGCGGCGGTCGCCGCCGCAAAGCGCCGCGACATCCCCGTGCTGATCGACCCCAAGGTCCCGCACATCGACTACTACCGGGGCGCGACCCTCATCACGCCGAACCATCACGAGGCAGAGGCGGTCACGCACATGCGCATTCGCACGAGCGACGAGGCCTGTGCGGCCGCCAGGATTTTCCGTGGACGCGCCGACTGCGAGGCGGTCCTCATCACGCGCGGTGAACAGGGCATGACGCTCCACACGCCCGGCGGAGACACGGAGCTCCCCGCCGAAGCGAGAGAGGTCTCCGACGTGACCGGAGCCGGCGACACGGTGATCGCGACGATGACGCTCGCGCTCGCCGCGCACGTGCCGATCGTGGAGGCCGCCCGACTGGCCAATCGGGCCGCGGGGATCGTCGTCGGAAAATTCGGCCCCGCGACGGTGACGCTCGCGGAGCTCGGCGCGGTTTGAGGAGTTGAGATTCTCCGGCCGGACCGGCGCTCACGGGCACCGGTTCGTAATCAACAACACTTCCGGCAGGGGCTCGCGGCCGAGCACGGCCTTCAGCTTCACGTTCACGGTCGACTGCCGCTCGAGCACGCAGGTGGGAACGCCGATCTGGTCCCTCAGCGCGCCATAGTCGGTTGCGCTCAGGACCGCATAGACGGTGTCGTGCCCGCGAAGGGCTCGCAGGAACACCTCGCGGTCGAACAGCACGTCGACGTGGCGCCGCAGGTAGAACACCATGCTCGGAAGAGCCACGTTGTAGTGCACGACCTTGTCGCCGTCATGCAGACGGCGCTGGATCGCGGCGCTGAGCTTGGGGACGGGCTTGTAGCGCTCGAAGCTGGGGAGTACACGCACGACGAACACCCAGTTCAGTGAGACGAGGGCAAGGACGACCGCCAGGAAAGCCCCGCGTGCCCGTCCCGCCAGGGCGAGGCTCAGCGCAACGATCCCCCCGGCGGCGGCCGCGACACCCACGAGTCTCGCGCCATTCAGCGCGTAGACGGTGCCGACCGATTGAAAGATGTACAGGGTGCCAAGGCCCGCAAGGGTCAGCAGTACTCCTATCGCGCCAGCCGTCAGGCGCAATGTGCCCGGCCACTCAGGTGCGCCGTCCGGCCTCGATCGCGCGATGAGCAGGCCGGCAAGGGCCGCCACGACCGGCACAATCGGAAAGATGTACAGGTCCTGCTTCGCCGCCGAGAACGAGAAGAACGCGACAATCCCGAGGACCCAGATCCACATGAGCGTGCGCACGCGCAGGGCGCGTGCGGCTTCGCCGGTGCGCAGGGCGCCCGCCGCGCGTCTCCGCCGATCCGAGAACCACATGCCGGCGGCACCGAACAGGCCCAGCGACCAGGGGAACGAGTCACTGAAGACGACCGGCAGGTAGAACAGGCGCCCCCGCCGCGTCTCCACGCCGACGCCCTCTGTATACCGCGCGACGTTCTCGCCCAGGAAGAACGACGTGATGTACGTCCAGCCGTAGCGATGATAGAGCGCCGCGTACCACGGGACGACGATGGCGAGGACGACCACGATGCCGGCCGGGATCATCATCTGCCGCACCCGTTTGAGCTCGCCGTGGACGAGGAGGTAGACCCCGAACACCAGTCCCGGGAGCGCCGCGGCGACGGGCCCCTTCGTGAGCACGCCGAGACCGACCGACGCGTACATCAGCAGGAGGAACAGCCGCCGCCGGGCGGGATACCGCTCCGCGAGCGCAAAAAACAGCAGCGTGCCCGCCATGAACATCGAGATGTAGATGTCGATGAAGATCCGCCGCCCGAACATCATCAGCCGCGGCGCGATCGCCAGGCCGGCCGCCGCCCACAGTGCAGCTTCCGTCGCGTCGGGCCTCGGGCCGCCGGACCCGCCTGGCGGCTCGCCGCCGCTGCGGGCGAGGAAGAAAGCGGTCAGAATCATCGCGACCGCGCCGAGGGCGATGGGAATCCGCTGGACCCCCACGGACACGCCGAGCACCTTGTAGAAGCCCGCCACGATCCAATAACTGAGGACAGGCTTGTTGAAACGGGGCTGATAGTTGAACGTCGGGCCGATGTAATCTCCCCGCTCTATCATCTCGCGCGGCGTTTCGACATAGAACGCTTCGTTTGCATCCCAGATGGACGACCCGCCCAAGTCCACGAAATACGGGCAGACGGCCAGGCAGAGGAGCAGCCCGAGGACAAGGCGGCGGGGCAAGAGGGGCTTCAACACAAGTCAGACGAGGGAAGGCTGAAGGCTGAAGTCACGGCGGTCAAGCTGGACGTCTGAAGGTTGAACACTGAACACGTCTGATGTTCCGGCTAGTGCCTGAAATGCCGGCGTCCCGTGAAGACCATCGTCAAGCCCCGTTCGTCCGCCGCGGCGATCACTTCCGCATCGCGGACCGATCCGCCCGGCTGCACGACGGCGGTCGCGCCAGCCTCGGCAATCGCGTCGAGCCCGTCACGAAAAGGGAAGAACGCGTCGGAGGCCGCGACGCTTCCGGCGAGCGACCCGCCGGCCTTCATGACCGCGACCTTGACGGCGTCTACGCGGCTCATCTGGCCCGCGCCGATGGCACGCGTCCGGTCCGGCGCCGTGAACACGACCGCATTCGACTTCACGTGCGCACAGACCCGCCAGGCGAATCTCAGGGCGGTCCATTCCTCGGCCGTCGGCTGACGCTTCGTGACGACTCTCGGCGCATCCCCCGAAGGCCACGGGTCGCGCGCTTCGATCACGCGATCGGATTCCTGCATCAAGGCCCCGCCGAGAAACGACCGCATCTCCTGCATCGGATTCGATCCAATGGGCTCGTAGGCCCCGGCGAAATCGGCGGTGACGACCCGCATGTTCTGCTTCGCGGCCAGAATCGGCTTCGCGTCGGCGTCCATGGACGGCGCGATCACGGCCTCGATAAAGGTCGCCGTGAGCGCCCTGGCTGTCGCCGCGTCTATGGGGTGGTTGAGACCGACGATGCCACCGAAAGCGGACAGCGGATCGGCTTCGCGGGCGCGCACGTACGCCTGCTCGATGGTGTCCCCTGTGGCGACTCCGCAGGGATTGGTGTGCTTGATGACCACGGCGCCCGGCTCGCTGAACTCGAGCGCAATCCGCAGCGCCGCGTCGAGGTCCAGCAGGTTGGTGTAGGAGAGCTCCTTCCCCTGGTGCACCTCCCACGGACGGCGCGAACCCTGGGGAGGCGAGATCCAGGCGGCTCTCTGGTGCGGGTTCTCGCCGTAGCGCAGCTCCTTCGGACCCGGTGCTGCGGGGCGGGACGCCGCGGGCGTCCGCTCGACGGTCCGGTCGCCCACTGCCACATGCGACATCGTCATGGCGATCATGCCGTCGTACTGCGCCGTGTGCATGAACGCTTTCTTCATCAGCCCGAATCGGAATTGGAGCGACGGCCCGCCCTCGCGGGCCAGCTCCTGCAGCACGGCGGCGTAGTCCTGCGGGTGAGTGACGACGAGGACGTCGCGGAAGTTCTTGGCCGCCGCACGCAGCAGGCTCGGCCCCCCGATGTCAATCTCCTCGACCAGCGCATCGAACGGCGTGTCCGGCTTGTCCGCCGCCTTCCCGAAGGGATACAGGTTGACGACCACCACGTCTATCGTGCCGATTCCGTGCGCACTCAAACTCGCCAGGTCCCCGGGGCGGTCTCTCCGTGCCAGGATCCCGGCAAAAATCGCCGGGTGGAGCGTCTTGACGCGGCCGTCCATCATCTCGGGAAAGCCGGTGACGTCGGACACGTTGAGGACCGGAACTCCGGCAGCCGCGATCGCCCGGGCGGTCCCGCCGGTCGAGACGAGCTCCACCCCGAGGCTGGAGAGTCCGCGGGCGATCGACTCCAGCCCGGTTTTGTCGGAAACGCTCAGAATCGCACGCATATTCATCGATTTTCTTGACAGGCCCGAGCGGGGGCCGCTACTATGACGGCGACGCCGGGAAGCCGGGGTCGTAAGCCGAGGCCGCGGGCTCGCGATCTTTTTTTATGCCCGAACCTCTCCGTCCTGCGGGCGAAGGGGCTTGCGGCAAGTGTCACGGCGGCGCCGCGGGCGCCGCGCCATTGCAAGGCAGGAAAAGTACGATGCGCATCACAGGCAAGGTCAAGTGGTTCAACAACGCCAAGGGTTACGGATTCATCGAACGCGAGGGCGGCAGCGACGTGTTCGTCCACTTCTCGGCCGTCCAGGGCAACGGGTTCCGGACGCTCGAAGAAGGTCAAGCCGTCGAGTTCGAGATTGTCGATGGCCCCAAGGGCCCGCAGGCCGGTAACGTCACGAAGCCCAGCTAAATTCCCGAACGGGGCCGGGGGCACACCGCGCTCCCGGTCCCGGGTCGTTCCCCTGCTTTCCGCGCCCTTCCACAACACCCCGCCGTCACATCCCCGAGTCAGGCTTCGTGCTCGGGTTTCATCGCCCGCACGGTGAAGTTGACCTTGCCGTCTTTCATCGCGACGCGAAAGGCGACTTCCGGGCTGCCATTCTCGCGCAGCTTCGAGACCTGGTTCTTCACGAGCGCCGCGAACTTGTGAAACGGCACGACATCATCGCCCGCCTGCCGGCGCGCGTCCATCAACGAGTCGTAGAGCGAATGGAGCTTGTCCATCTCGCGCATCGGATCGCTGAACGCGGTGACGTTCAACACCTTGTTTTCCTGAGCTTCGGGTTTCCCGGGCTCGACGCGTGGCGCCGGCCGCACGAACGGTCCCGGTCGCCCCTCCTCCCGCGCGCGCTGGCCGCGGTCCCACAGGTCCACGAATTTGGCGAAGCGCGACTGCAGCGTCTGGAACCGGAATCTGTCGACGGCTGTGTCGATGTAGCCGCGATCCCAGCGCTTCACGAGCGCCTCGACGCGGCCGCGGGTCTCCATCGGCGGGCGCGGCGCCCGTCCGGAGAAGAACATGTTGTACTCGGCCTCGAGCCG
>JANMCN010000157.1:0-58079 GCA_031361295.1 Acidobacteriota bacterium
TCCATCATCCAGCGCACCATGTCGAGCATGTGGACGCACATGTCTCCGACGATGCCGTTGCCGTATTCCATGAACGCGCGCCAGCCGCGCGGATGGACGAGCGAATTGTAGGGCCGCATCGGCGCGGGGCCGGTCCACATGCTGTAGTCGAGGTTCGCGGGCGGCGGCGCATCGGGCGGGTTGGCCGTCGCGCGCATGTGGTAGTAGCAGTAAATCTCGACGAGGCCGACCGTGCCGAGGCGTCCCTCGCGGATCACGCGATCGCGCGCATGCACCAGGTGCGGCGTGCTGCGGCGCTGCATCCCGACCTGCACGACGCGCTTGTACTTGCGCGCGGCGGCGAGCATGGCCTGCCCTTCGATGATGTCCACGCTGACCGGTTTCTGCACCCAGACGTCCACGCCCGATTTCACGGCCTCGACCATGGGGAGCGCGTGCCAGTGATCGGGCGTGCCGATGAGGACGATGTCGACGTCGCGCTCGCGCAGCAGTTCGCGATAGTCGGTGAAGGTGCGCGGTCTCTTCTTCGAGACCTGTCGCGTCGCGACGAGATCCGCGGCGTCGGAGAGCATGCGCGTGTCGACGTCGCAGAGCGAGACGACGTTCACAGGCGCGACCTGGACGAGGCGCAGCAGGTCGGCTTTGCCATACCAGCCGGTGCCGATGAGGGCCACCCGCTTGCGAGTGTCGGCCAGCTGCTGAGCGTACCGGGGCAGCCCTGACACGGCGAGGGCGGCGGCGCTCTGTTTCAGGAAGTCGCGACGATACATGGTTCATCCTCCGGAATGCGGACACTCATCGGAACGCCCGCGTGCTGAACAGGCGCCGAAGTGATCAGCCGGCCTGGGTGGACGCGAGCCCGGGCCATCCGGGTACGCTCTTCGCGGCACGGACCGCACGTACGATGGCGTCGGCCACGACCTCCGCCGCGAGGGCGCCGATGACCGTGAGCTGAAGGTCCGGTTTCTCAATCTTCCTGGTCGACACCGCGAACAGCTGATCGCCGTCCCCGGTCGTATGGTAAGGCCGCACGGCGCGGGCGCCCCCGCAGTTCGCCATCGACGCCACTTTGGTGAGCGCGGTCTTCGACAGGTCGACGTTGGTCCCGACGACCACCAGCGTCGTGCTGCCGAGCGGGGGATCCTGCACGCCTCCGCCGGTCGTTCCCGTGACGAGCGCCCGCATCACCGTGACGCTGTCCGCGAACGTCCCGTCGGCGCGACGCGCCCCGGCCACGATCCGGCCTGACGTCCAGTCGATCACGTCCCCTGCGGCGTTGACGACCGCCAGGGCGCCGATGACGACGTCGCCGAGGATCAGGCTGGCCGATCCGATGCCCCCCTTCATCCCCGGATATCCACGCGCCAGGTGCATCTTGCCGACGGTGGCCCCGGCGCCCGCGCCGACGTTCCCCTCCACGACCGGAGCTGACGTCGCGGCGGCGCACGCGTTGTAGGCGGCCTCGGCATCCGGCCGGATCCGCGGATCGCCCACGGCCAGATCGTCGATGGCGGCCGCCAGGACGATGGGAATGCGCAGGTCAGGCGTGCCCCAGTCGAACCCGATCTTGTGCTCTTCCAGGAACCGCACGACGCCGCCGGCGGCGGCCACGCCGAACATGCCGCCCCCGGTCAGGAAGATGGCGTGGATCCGCTCGACCGGGCTGACGGGCTGCAGCAGGATGCCCATCGACTCCGCCGGCGCGGAACTGCTGAAATCGGCGCCCGCCGCGGCGGCCTGATCGAACAGGATGGCCGTGCAGCCCGTCGGGCGGCGCGTGTCCGTCGCGTGCCCCACGGTGATTCCCGGCACGTCGGTCAGCGATCCGCTGCGGGCCCCACGCGCCTCCTGCAGGGCGGCGCCGACAGGCGTCAGGCGCGTTCCCACGCCAAGCCCCGCTGCAACGGACGTCGCGAACTCGCGTCTGGTGTACTCGCTCATCCTCGTGGCCGGCAATCAATCGCGGAGCTGAAGCTCCGCGCTACGTTCGACCGAAGCGCCGCGCGACGATCGACTGAAGCTCCACGTGACGCTCGACCGAAGCGCCGCGTCAAGCACGTCGCACGTCGCACGTCGCACGTCGCACGTTGCACGTTGCACGTTGCACGTTGAACGTCGCACGTCTTGCACGTTGCACATTGCACGTTGAACGTTACAGCCCCTGGTACGCGCGGAACAGCGCCTTGAAGTACCCCAGCACCCGGACGGCGTCCGTAGACTCCGGAATTTCGGCAAAGCAGTACCCGCCGAACTTCATGGCCGCGAGCGACGAGATGAGCCGCTTCCACGGGTACTCCTCGAGCGACAGGTCGCGCATGTGCACCTGACCGATCTGGCTGCGCAGCCGCGCGAAGTTCGCGTCGAAGCCGCCATCGAGCAGATCGGTCTGGTTCGAGTTCCAGCAGGCCCGGACATTCGGGTGATTGCCTCCGTAATCCAGGATCTTGCGGACTCGCGGCACGCGCTGCGTCTCCGGGCCGTGGACTTCGAGCTGGACGACGATGTCGTGGGCGCGCGCGAACGCGCCGCACTCCGCGAGCGCTTTGCCGATCTGCTCGAGCGTCCGGTCTTCCGGCACATCCTTGCGGAGGCCGTTGGGACGGACCTTCACGCTGGGCGACCCGATGTCCTTCGCCAGCGTGACCCATTCCTTCGTCTCGTCGATGTTCTTCCGCACCACGCCGGGATCCGGTGAATGGAACTCGCACGTGGTGCCGAGCCCACCGATCCTGACGGCAGAGCTGTCGAACTGCCGCTTCACCTCGGCGCGCGCAGTCGCCGGCAGCGCAATCTCCACGCCGTGCTTGTGCGTCGTCCTCAGCTCGACGCCGTCGAATCCCGTCTCGGTCAGATTCCTGATGATGGTCGGGATGTCCCAGTCCTTCGCGATGTTGTAGGTGACGATCCCGAGCTTCAGCCCGCCGTGCAGCGGGGCGGGTCCCGGGGGTTGCGGCTGCCGGACCGCCGACAACATCGGCAGCGCGGCCGCGCCTGACAGGAATGTGCGTCGATGCATGCGCGAGAGCTTATCGCAGCACGGCCCATCGCGCATCCCAGAAACGGCGGCACGGGGCCGCGAAAAGTCGGCTCAGGCGAGGCGGAACCGGGTAAGGTAGGCACGAAACGTTTTCGCCCGGCGCGGCGTATCGGGCAGTGGAATACAGCCGTCTGGCGGCGTGCTGAGGAGGACTGAATGGGATTGAGTCATTCGAGAACGGCGTTGGCGATGGCCGTCTGCGGCGCGGCGTTGCTCGCGACGAGCGTGCGGGGCGTCGCGCAGCAGCCGGCGCCCGGGGCGCCGCCGGCACAGCCGGCCCAGGGACGCGCTGGTGGCGGCGGCGGTGGACGGGGCGGGGTCGCTCCGGCCCTGTTCACGGCGGCGGATACCAATAAGGATGGCGCGGTCAGCCGCGAGGAGCTCAAGGCGAGCTTCGATGCCTGGTTTACGGCCGCCGACAGCAGCCGCGCCGGCGCGGTGACGCAGGATCAGCTTGCAGCCGGTCTCGCGTCGGCATTTCCAGCGGCACCGGCCCCTCCAGCTCAACCGGGCGCTGATTGCGGCGGTCGGAGCTCCAATCCGCGGACCCCGTGTGCGGCCGATGTGCAGGCGATGATGGCGGCGCTCCCTGACACGGCACCCGTTAAGCCCAAACAGCCGCGGAAGGTCCTCGTGCTCGCGATCGCGCAGGGATTCGTCCACTCGTCGATTCCGCTCGCCGCAAAGACGATCGAAGCGATGGGCGAGAAGACCAAGGCGTGGACGGCCGTCACGACATACGACGCGGCGGACATCAACGATCAGAACCTGAAGCAGTACGACGCGATTGTCCTGGACAGCACGACGGGTTGCTTCCTGGATGACGCGAACGACAAGGCGGCAACCTCCGCGCGCCGGCAGGCCCTGATGACGTTCGTCAGGAGCGGCAAGGGCATCGCGGCCATCCACGCCAGCACCGACTCCTACCATGGCACCGCGTGCCCCGGCGCCGCGCCGGCGGGTGGGGGAGGCGTGGCGGGAGGCCGCGGCGGCGCCGGCACGGCGGTCGCGATGCTGATGGTGAGCCAGGCGGACAAGAACGGCGATCAGAAGGTCAGCCGCGACGAAGTGGCGGCGCTTGCCGACGCGTGGTTCGACAAGCTCGATCCCGGGAAGGCCGGTAAGATCGCGCAGGCCGATTTCCCGCAGCGCTTCGCGGCGCTCACGCCGCAGGCGGCCGCTCCCGCGGCTGGCCCTGGCGGACCTCCGGGAGGCAATCCGCTCTGGCCGGAGTTCAACAAGATGGCCGGCGGGTACTTCAAGTTCCACTGGAACGACCCGCAGGAGATCACCTACAAGATCGACGATCCGAAGAGCCCCCTGACGGCCATGTTCAAGGGCGCCCCGTTCGTCGTGCACGACGAAACGTATACCTTCAACCAGGAATCGTTCTCGCGCGACAACGTGCACGTGCTCACGAGCGTCGACTACTCCAGGATGAGCGACGCGGACAAGGCGAAGGAAAGCAATCCCCGGACCGACCACGACTACGCGCTGAGCTACATCCACCGCGAGGGGGCTGGCCGCTTTTTCTACATGGCCCACGGTCATCACGAACGCAACTACGCGGTGAAGCCACTGCTCGAGCACCTGCTCGCGGGTGTCCAGTATGCGCTGGGCGATCTGAAAGCCGACGACAGCCCGAGCGTCAAGGCCGGCACGAAGTAACCGGAGCCTCGCAACCCGGCGCGGCCGACGCACCGTGGTCGGTCGAACGGTTGCGACGGGACGAGACCCCGCGCAGCGCAGGCACACGTCAACTCGTCCGCAATACTGGCCCGGGCGGGCGGTCCGCCCGGGTCGTCCTCCCCGATTTCCCACCCGTCGGCGCGTGTTATCGTACAAGGCTGGTTTGCGTGCTCGCGGGAGCTCCTTTGGCACGATCCCCGGACGCTTCTGGGCGGCGCCGAAACCCGGCGCGGGTAAACGCGCCGACGCTGCGCGTCGTTTATATACCTGCCGCTCCACTCATGTCCTCGTGTGCCTTGATGCCCAGAAAAACGAATCGATATCTCGTCGCCGGCCTGCTGATGGTGATGGTCACGGCCTGTTCCTCGCAGAAGGCGGCCGAGCCTGGCGCCGGGGCCGCGCCGACAGCCGGCGGTGGGCGTGGCGGGCGGGGGGCCGGGGGGCCGGTACCTGTCATCACCGGCCACGTTCAGAAGAAGGCGATTCCGGTCACGATTCCTGCCGTGGGCACGGCCGAAGCGCTGCAGACCGTCCAGGTACGGGCTCAGGTGACGGGCCAGCTGAGCGGCATCCATTTTGCGGAAGGCCAGGAGGTCAGGAAAGGGCAGCTGCTCTTCACGATCGATCCCCGTCCATTCCAGGCGGCACTCGAGCAGGCGCAGGCCGTGCTCGCGCGCGACACGGCCATGGCGAAGAATTCGCAGTCGCAGCAGGCGCGCTATGAGGACTTGTATAAGCGGGGCCTCATTCCGCGGGATCAGTACGAAACGCAAGCGGCCACGGCATCGGCCCAGCAGTCGACGCTCGCAGCCGACCAGGCTGCTGTCGACACCGCACGCCTGAATCTTCAGTACACGAGCATCTCGGCCCCGATCGGCGGGCGCGCCGGCGCGCTCACCGTCCATCAGGGCGATCTGGTCCGGCAGAACGACACCACGCCGCTGCTCGTGATCAATCAGATGGCGCCGATCTACGTCGGGTTTTCGGTGCCCGGCCGGTTTCTGGGCCAGATCAGGCGCTATCAGGCGCAGCGGTCGTTGAAAGTCCAGGCGCGGTTGCAGGGGAGCCCGACGGGCCCGACGCAGATAGCGGTCGGGACGCCCGACGCGCATCCTGGCGATGCGGCGCGGCCGGCCGCACTGCCGACAGGACCCGCCGCACCGCCGCCGGAAGAAGGGGTTGTCAGCTTCATCGACAACGCCGTCGACGCGACGACCGGCACGATCAAGCTCAAAGCGACGTTTCCCAATAACAGTCACAGCCTCTGGCCGGGTCTCTTCGTGCAGGTCACGCTCCTGCTCACGACGGACGCCAACGCGCTGGTGGTGCCGGCGACCGCCGTTCAGGAATCGCAGCAGGGCACATACGTGTACGTCATCAAGGCCGATCGGACCGCGGAGATGCGCAACGTGCAGGTCGACCGCCAGCAGGGTGACGAGACGGTGATCGCGCAGGGCGTCACCGCGGGTGAGGAGGTCGTCACGGACGGTCACCTGCGCCTCATTCCCGGCGCTCGCGTCACGACCGGCGCCGATTCGGGTGGCCGCGCACGGGGCGGCACGGGCGGACGCGGCCGGGAGGGCGGACAAGGCGGGGAAGGCACGGCGGCACCCGCCGCGGGCGGACGTCGAAGCGGGGGGACATCATGAACGTCGCCGAACCATTCATCGAACGGCCGGTCGCCACCACCCTGCTCGTGACGACCATCCTCATCTTCGGGGTGATGGGGTACCGGCTGCTGCCCGTGAGCGATCTCCCGACCGTCGACTTCCCCACGATTCAGGTCGGCGCGGGGCTTCCCGGTGCAAGCCCGGAAACGATGGCCTCGTCGGTGGCCACGCCCCTCGAAAAACAGTTTTCGACCATCTCGGGCATCACGTCGATCAGTTCGCGGAGCTCGCAGGGGCAGACGAGCATCACCCTGCAGTTCGATCTGAGCCGCGACATCGACTCGGCCGCGCAGGATGTGCAGGCGACCATCGCGCGTGCGCAGCGGGGCCTTCCGCCCGGGATGCCGTCTCCGCCTTCATTCCAGAAGACCAACCCGGCCGACGCGCCGGTGCTCTTCCTGGTGATGAGCTCGGCCACGCTCCCGCTGCCGCAGGTGGATCGCTACGCGGAGACCGTGCTCGCGCAGCGGCTCTCGACCGTGACGGGGGTCGCGCAGGTGAACGTCTTCGGCGCGCAGAAGCCGGCGGTCCGCGTCGACCTCGATCCGATGCAGCTCGCCTCGCGCCTGGTCGGCGTGGACCAGGTTGCCCAGGCAATCTCCGGGGCCAATTCGAACCGGCCGACAGGCACCCTGTACGGACCCAACCGCAACTACGTCGTCCAGGCGCAGGGGCAGTTGCTGAATTCCGAAGGCTACAAGGACGTCGTCGTCGCGTACCGCAACGGCAGCCCGGTGCGCCTCGACGAAGTCGCCCACGTCTACGACGGGGTCGAGAACGAGCGCAACGTCAGCTGGTACAACGGCACCCGCGCCATCTACCTGGCCATTCAGCGCCAGCCCGGTACGAACACGGTGGAAGTCGTCGACGCGATCAAGCGGCTGCTGCCCGAGCTCATCGCGCAGCTGCCGGCGCCCATTCAGCTCGCCATCCGGAGCGACCGCTCCGTCTCGATTCGCGAGTCGGTGGACGACGTCAAGTTCACCCTACTGCTCACGATCGCGCTCGTGGTCCTGGTAATCTTCCTGTTCCTCAGGAACCTGTCCGCGACGATCATCCCGAGCCTCGCCCTGCCCTTCTCGATCGTCGGCACGTTTGCCGTCATGTGGGCCTGCGGGTACAGCATCGACAACCTCTCGCTCATGGCGCTCACGCTCTCGGTCGGGTTCGTCGTGGACGACGCGATCGTGATGCTGGAGAACATCGTCCGGCACATGGAGATGGGCAAGACCCGGATGCAGGCCGCACTCGACGGGTCGAAGGAGATCGCGTTCACGATCATCTCGATGACGCTGTCGCTCGCGGCGGTGTTCATCCCGATCCTCTTCATGGGCGGGATCGTCGGCCGCCTGATGCACGAGTTCGCCGTGACGATCGCCTCGGCGATCCTGGTGTCCGGCCTCGTGTCGCTCACGCTCACGCCGATGCTCTGCAGCCGGTTCCTCAAGGCGCCGCATTCGATGGCTCACGGCCGTATGTACAACGCCATCGAGCGGATGTTCGACGCCTGGGTGAGCAGCTACGGCTGGACGCTCCGCCAGACGATCCGGTTCAAGGGAATCACCATGGTGATCTCGGCGCTCCTGCTCGTCGGCACCGTGTACCTGTTCAAGGTGGTTCCCACCGGGTTCATCCCGAGCGTCGACACCGGACAGGTCAGCGGGCAGATCGAACTGCTCCAGGGCGTCGGGTTCGACGAAGCGGTCAAGCACAACCTCGAAGTGATCAACGTGCTCGCGAAGGACCCCAATGTGGCGGCCTACACGGCGAACATCGGCGGGATGGGCGGCGGGCGGCTGGACATCGACCTGAAGCCGAGAAATCAGCGGACGCTGACGGCGGATGAAATCATCGAGGAGCTGCGGCCGAAGCTGTCTGCGGTGCCCGGGGTGCGCGTCTTCCTCACGAACCCGCCGGCAATCCGGATCGGCGGGATGATGTCGCGCAGCCAGTACCAGTTCGCGCTGCAGGGGCCCGACACGTACGAGCTCTACCGCGTCGCGCCTCAGTTCGAAGCGGCGATGCGCAACGTCGAAGGCCTGCAGGACGTCACGTCCGACCTGCAGGTCAGGAACCCGCAACTGGCGGTGGACCTGGATCGGGAGCAGATTGCGGCCCTCGGCCTCACGGTGGATCAGGTGCAGCTGGCGCTGAACTCGGCGTATGGCACGCGGCAGGTCTCGCAGATCTATGCGCCCGAGGACGAATACCAGGTGATCATGCAGGTCGCGCCGCAGTTCCAGCGCGATCCGGCGGCGCTGTCGATGCTGTATGTGCAGGCGACGGGCAACAAGCTGGTGCCGCTGTCAGCCGTGGCGACGACGCGGGCCGGGGTCGGTCCCCAGTCGATCAATCACATCAGCCAGCTGCCGTCGGTGACGTTGTCGTTCAACCTGAAGCCCGGCGTGGCGCTCGGCGACGCCGCGGCGCGCGTGCAGGATCTGGCGCGCACGACGCTCCCGGGCACCATTACGGGAAGTTTCCAGGGCACCGCCCAGGCGTTCGAGGAGTCGATGCGCGGCCTCGGGTGGGTCCTTGCGCTCGCGATCTTCGTCATCTACGTGGTGCTCGGGATCCTGTACGAGAGCTTCATTCATCCAATCACGATTCTCTCCGGCCTGCCGTCGGCGGGCTTCGGCGCGCTGCTCACGCTGCTGATTTTCAAGCAGGATCTGAACATCTACGCGTTCGTCGGCGTCATCATGCTGGTGGGCCTCGTCAAGAAGAACGGGATCATGATGATCGACTTCGCGATCGAGGCGCGGCGAGAGCGGAACCTGAGCGCGGCCGATGCCATCTACGAGGCCTGCCTGGTGCGGTTCCGTCCGATCATGATGACGACCATGGCGGCACTGATGGGGACGCTCCCGATTGCCCTCGGCTGGGGCGCGGGCGCCGAAGCCCGCCGTCCGCTCGGCCTTTCGGTCGTCGGCGGCCTGCTCGTCTCGCAGACGCTGACGCTCTATGTCACGCCGGTCTTCTACATCTACATGGAGAAGATGCAGGAGCGGCTGCGCGGCCGGCGGAGGGTCCGGGAACCCGAGCCGGTGCTCACGCACCTGCAGCCGCAGCGCACGACCGACCGCTAGAGGCTGCTCAGGCGGAGTTGAAGCTCCGCCCGACGCACAGAGCACGTATGCACATCGCGCGCAGCTTCAGCTGCGCGTCGGTTCTGCGTGGGTCGTCGTCCGTAGCGCGGTGCTTCAGCTCCGCGGTCTATTCCTAACTTCGGCACGCCGGACCCCGATCCAGTGCCCGGCAGGCGTCGGCGCGCGAGCCTCCTGCCGTGGCACCGTGTTGATCTTTCGCCGGAGTGCCGCAATACTCAGTGTCCGCCGCGCCAACCGCCGCCGGACCACCATGGATCTGACCCCGACGTTCGTGGAGACCGCGTAAACATGATCGTGGTGACCTGCGCGTGAGCACGGCCGTCTTCGCCAGCCGGGAAACGCTCCAAGCGGAGATCGCGAGGCTGGGTGTCCGGATCCGGCTGGAGGCGGACATCAGGACGTCACTGACGCCGCTGCAGATTGGCGGGCGGACCGTCGGCAACCGGTTCGCTATTCACCCGATGGAGGGATGCGACGGCACGCTCGACGGGGCCCCCGGCGAATTGACCATTCGCCGGTGGGCTCGTTTTGCGAGCGGCGGCGCGAAGCTCCTCTGGGGCGAAGCGATCGCGTTCGACCCCGACGCGCGCGCCAACACCCGGCAGCTCCTCCTGTCTGAGCAGAACCTGCCGGCGCTCGAACGGTTGATCGCCCTCGCACGCAACGAGCACGGTCCAGGCGTTGACACGTGTCTCATCGGTCTGCAGCTCACGCATTCAGGCCGATGGTCCTATCCATCGCCGGTGGTTCTCTTTCACGACCCGGCGCTCCGGAACAACGCGCGGATCATGACCGATGGGGAGCTCGATCGCCTGCAGGATCGCTACGTCGCCGCGGCCCTGCGCGCACGGGACATCGGGGTCGACTTCGTCGACATCAAGCAGTGCCATCGCTATCTCCTCTCGGAAATGCTCGCGGCGAAAACGCGTCCGGGGAAGTACGGCGGCAGCCTGGAGAACCGGACACGCTTCGTGCGCGAGCTGCTGGCGCGACTCGCCGAGGAAGCCCCTGGCCTGATTCGCGCGACGCGCATGAACTTCATGGACGGCGTGCCCTACGCCAGAAATCCCGTCACCGGGATGGGCGAGCCCGTGCCTGGTGCCACGGAGAACTATCTGGAGCTCGAGGAAGCCCTCGACGCGCTGCGGATGTACCGGGACGCGGGACTGCAGCTCGTCAATGTCACGGCCGGGTGTCCCTATTTCAATCCCCACGTGGGTCGCCCCGCGGACCGTGAGCCGCCTGACGGGTATACGGCGCCCGAACCGGGCCTCGTGGGGGTGGAGCGGCACTTCCGGCTCGCGGAGGCGGCCCAGCGCGCCTGCCCGGAGATTCCGGTCATCGGCACCGGCTACAGCTACCTGCGCCACTTCGCGCTCGAAGCCGGCGAGGCGAACCTGCGTGCCGGGCGCGTCTCCCTCGTCGGACTGGGCCGCGGCGCGATTGCGTACCCGGACTTTGCGCGCGATGTTCAGATGGACAAGCGCAAGGCCTGCATCACGGTGAGTTACTGCACCACGCTGATGCGCGCGAAGGACAACGAGCTCGGCCAGTATGCCGCCGGGTGTGTCCCGAGAGATCCCGTCTACGCGCGGCTGCTCCAGGTCATCCAGAAAGACGCCAAGCGCAAGGCGGCCGCTTCGACGCAGGCCGACTAGGCGTAAGACGACACCGCCGCGGCGTTGCGTCCCGCCCGTTCCGCCGTGATCCGCTCGAGGTAGCCTCCCTCACGGAACGCGCGCAGGGGGTCTCGCGGGAGTCCTCGTGTCGCTCGCCATTCGTGCAGGGCCGGGCGCACGTCGGTGGCGAACGCATCCTGCAGCAGAGACTCCGCGGTGACCAGCTCGGACGACGCCTGTGCCCCCGTCAGGCGGTCGAGATCGACCAGGGCCGCCTTGGCGTAGAGCTCCTGCGCCACGGTCACGGTCTGGATCATCGCTTCGATCTTCCCCTTGAGGTTGTGGCTCTGATCGATCATGTAGGCGACGTCCGCGCGGGCCCCGGTGTCGCGCTCGAACGATCTGATTTCGAGGAAGATGCGGAAAATCTGATACGGATCGATCGACCCCAGCGTCAGATCGTCGTCGGCATACCGCCGGTCGTTGAAGTGAAAGCCGCCGAGCATGTCCTCGGCGAGCAGCCAGGCGACGATCTGCTCGATGTTCTGCGCCAGGTAATGGTGTCCCGTATCCACCAGGACGCGGGCCTGCGGCCCCGCGGCCCGCGCGAACAGCAGCGCCATCCCCCAATCGGCGATGTCGGTGTGATAGAACGACGGTTCGAACGGTTTGTACTCGACCAGCAGGCGCTGATCCGGCGCCAGCGCGGCGTGCACCTCCCGCAGCCCTTCCTCGAACCACTGCTTCCGGGCCCTGACGCTGGCGGTGCCGGGGTAATTCGAGCCATCGGCGAACCAGAGCGACACGTCGCGGCTCCGGAGGGCCCCTGCGATCTGCACGCTGTCCACAATGTGACGGACCGCTGCCCGCCGCACCCCCGGATCGGGGTTGCCCAGCGACCCGAACTTGTACGCCTGGTCCTGGAACAGGTTGGGGTTGATCGACCCGGGCCGCACGCCGTGCCGCTGCCCCAGGGCCGCCACCGTGTGCACGCTCCCGACGCCCCGTTCGAAGTCCCACAGCACGTGGAGCGCAAGAGTCGGACAGACGCCCGTGAGCGCGTGCACGTGCCCTGCGTCCGCGAATTTTTCCTCGATTGTCGCCGCCGCGGCGGGCTGAACGAACTTCCCGAAGCGCGTCCCGGTGTTCGCGAATCCCCATGAAGGCAGTTCGATCCGGAATACGTCGAGCGCCGCCGAAATGCGGTCGATCTGAGATGATTGCATGGCGCCGGTGAGTCTGGCCGCGATGCGGAAGGCTGTCAAGCGTGTCCGGGCCTTTCGCAACGAGCGGATTTCGCCTATGCTGCGCGAGGCCGGCAGCCGCCGGCAGGAGAGCACGGATGCGTCATCGAATGCGCGTGTCATCGAGCCTGGAGACCTGTCTCGTCGTGGCGACAGTGCTCCTGGTATCCGTCGTCGTGGGAGCCCAGGGACGAGGCGCCTCGGCGCCCCAGCCGCCCACGGGGGCATCGGCTACGCAGCCGCCGGCTGGTACAACAACCCCGCAGGGGCCGCCTGCGGCGTCCGGGGGCAGGGGCCGCGGCGTCGCGCCCGTGGATCGGCCGGGTCCCAACGACAAGATGGTGGTCGATGCCGGGGAGGCGGACCAGGGGCGCACGATCTGGACGGCCGAATGCGTCAGCTGCCATGGGGCCGACGCCCGTGGCGGCAACGGCGGCCCCAACCTGGTCCGATCGGCCATGGTGCTGCACGATCGGTACGGGAGCGGCCTCGGTCCGTTCCTCAAGGAAGGCCACCCGATGCAGAGCGGGAAGCCCAGCAGCGCGTTCACGGAATCGCAGATCGTCCAGCTCTCCCACTTTCTCCGTCAGCGGCTCACGGACACCCTGCGCGGCTCACCGCTGTTCGAGGTCAAGAACGTCCTCACGGGCGACCCGAAGCGCGGCGCGCTGTATTTCAGCGGCGACGGCAAGTGTGCGACCTGCCATGCTGCGACGGGCGACCTGGCGGGTATCGGCACCCGGCTCACGCCGGTGAACATCCAGCAGCGGGTCATCTTTCCGTTCGCGGGCGGACGGGGCCGCGGCGCCGCGGCAGCGACGTCCCGGGCGGCCATCACGGTCACCGTCACACCGTCAGGCGGGCAGGCGGTCACGGGTGTCCGCGTCGAGCAGGACGACTTCTACGTGACGCTGCGCGACGCCACGGGAACGCTTCGCACGTTCAGGCGCGCGCCCGGGACGACCGTGGTGGTCAAGAACCCGCTGCAGTTCCACATCGACCTGCTGGAGCGAATCACCGACAAGCAGATGCACGACGTCGTGGCCTACCTGGAGACCCTGAAATGAAGCGTTTCACCTGCGTGATCGGCCTGTTGGCCTGTGCAGCGTCTGCGTTCGCGCAAGGCGGCGTGGATCCGGCCCAGCTCTCGAAGCCCGCGACCGGTTCGTGGCCGACCTATAACGGCGACTACTCGGGGCGCCGCTTCAGCACCCTCAACGACATCACCGACGCGAACGTCCAGTCGCTGAGCCTCGCGTGGCTGTACCGCCTCGGGGCCGGAGGGCCGCCGGGCGGATCGATCAAGGCCACCCCGCTGCAGGTGAACGGCGTCCTTTACTTTTCGATGCCCGACCACGTGTGGGCCGTTGACGCCCGCACCGGACGCGAGCGATGGCAGTATGCCTGGCAGTCGAAAGGGGGCGACCACATCGGGAACCGGGGAGTGGGCATTTCGGGCGAGCTGCTGTATTTCGAAACGCCCGACTGCAACCTCGTGGCGCTCAACATCAAGGACGGCACGGAGCGCTGGCACAAGTCGATTTGCGATCTCGATCTCTATTACTTCGGGACCTCGGCGCCTGTCGCCATCAAGAACCACGTGATTGCGGGAGTCAGCGGCGACGACCTCGATATTCCCGGGTACATCGAGGCGCACGATCCGGTCACGGGTGAACGGCAGTGGCGCTGGTACGTGGTGCCGCAGAAAAAGGGCGATGCCGGCTCCGACAGCTGGCCGAATGAAGAGGCCGCCAAGCACGGGGGCGGCATGACCTGGCAGCCCGTGACCTACGATCCCGACTTGAACCTCATCTACGTCGCCACCGGCAACCCGCAGCCGGTCGTCGCCTACGTCAACCGCCCTGGCGACAACCTGTTCACCGCCTCGATCGTTGCGCTGGACGTGGACACGGGAAAGATGGCCTGGTATTTCCAGGCGTCGCCGCACGACACACACGACTGGGACGCGACGCAGACGCCCGTGCTCATCGACGACATGGTGAACGGCAAGCCGCGCAAGCTGGTCGCGCAGGCGTCACGCAACGGCAAGTTCTTCGTGCTCGATCGCACGAATGGGAAGCCGGTGGTCGTCAGCGACTTCGTGAAGATCAACTGGGCCAAGGGCGTGGGGTCGGATGGTCGCCCGATTCCGAATCCCGACAAGTCACCGCAGGTTGACGGCGCGCTCGTCAGTCCAGATCAGGGTGGTGCTGCGAACTGGCCCCCCCCGAGCTTCAGTCCACTTACAGGGCTGTTGTACGTGCCCACCACGCAGGCGTGGAGTATCTGGTACATCTACGACACGGGCGAGAATCCTCAGGGCTGGGGCGGCACGGACCGCGGAGGGTATTCCGAGTCGATGCTGACGGCGATCGACTACAAGACCGGGAAGACCCGGTGGACACACAAGTGGGAGGGCGTCGCGCGGTCGGGCGTGATGTCGACGGCGGGCAACGTCGTCTTCACCGGCGGGAACACCAACAGCCTCGTGGCGCTGAACGCGACAACAGGTGACGCGCTGTGGCAGGCGCGGCTGAACGCGGCGATCAGCAATGGCCCCATCAGCTACACACTGGATGGTCAGCAGTATGTGATCGTCGGGGCCGGCGACACGCTGTGGGCATTCGTGCTCAATCGACCACGGCCGTAGCCCCCATGGGCGCAGGATGCGCGCAGGCTGTTCGTCGCGCGCCGTTCAGCTGCGCGGCATCCCGAGATGGCGAAGGATGTAGTCGTGAACATCCACCGCGCTGATCCGCGTCGAGGGGACGAGCGCCTTCTGACGGCTGATGAGCACAGGTCCTTCCTCATCCCATCCCGTCTGCCGGCCATGCGATCCCTTGACCAGTGACGCGTCGAGCGGAATGACGTCCAGCAGCGAGCGCAATCCCGCCTTCCGCTTGGCCAGCTTCCACCCGACCGTGAGGGCCGGAATGCGGATGGCTGGATCGAGGAAGAGCTCCACGGGGTCGTAACCTGGCTTCCGGTGGATCTCCACCGTGCGGGCAAAGTCAGGCGCGCGCCGGTCATCGTGCCAGAAGTAGTACGTGAACCAGGCGTCAGGTGCTGACACCGCGATGAGATCTCCCGCGCGCGGGTGATCGATGCCGTACGCGGCCTGCTGCTCCCGTCCGATGACCGTCTCCACACCAGGGATCCGCTCGAGAGTGTCCCGCACCGCGTGCAGCCTGGACCCGTCGTTCACATAGACGTGCGCCACCTGGTGGTCCGCGACCGCGAAGGCGGCGCTCGCGCCGGGATCCAGCATGTCGTGGCCGAGCTCGTCGCGCACCGCGATCAACCCGTGCTCGCGAAGCACGCGGTTCAGGTGGACCGGCGTCGCCACGTTCCGTATTCCGTATTCGGAGAGCACGATCACGCGGGCACCCCGGGATTCGTAATGGGCGATCAGGTCGGCGCAGACCTGGTCCACCTGGCGCAGGTCCGTCGTCAGGGCGGGATCCCCAGGCCCGATTCGCTGGAGGTTGTAGTCGAGATGCGGCAGGTAGACGAGCGTCAGCGTCGGGTCGAACTGCTGATCGACCTGCTTCGCGGCATCCGCAATCCACCGCGTGGATCGGATGGACGCTCGAGGCCCCCAGAACTCGAACAGCGGAAACGTGCCGAGCGTGGACTGGAGGTCATCGCGCAGCGTGGAGGGTCGCGTGTAGACGTCGGGGATCTTGCGGCCGTCGGCAGGGTACATGGGCCGCGGCGTGACGGAGTAGTCCGCGGTCGAGTACATGTTGAACCACCAGAAGAGATTCGCGCACGTAAACGACGGATCGGCCGCCCGCGCCGTCTCGTAGATTTTCGGCGCCTGGACGAGCAGGTTCGACTGCTTCCAGAACTTGACCTCCGCCTCCTCGCGGGAGTACCAGCCGTTCCCCACGATGCCGTGCGCCGAGGGGGTGGTTCCCGTCAGGTAATCCGCCTGGGCGGAGCACGTGACCGCCGGGAATGCCGACCGAATCCGCGCCAGTGTGCCTTCGCCGGCCCACCGCGTGAGCGCCGGCATCGCGCTCCCGAGGAGGCCTGGCGTCAATCCGACGACGTTGAGGACGACCGTCTTGTGCATGGCGATGAGGGCGCTGGCAGGAGCCTCGCGGAATCAGGGGTGGCCGGGAAAGTGCTCGAGCACCCATTCGTACTCGCGTCCGATCGAGTCGAGCAGGTCTACCTTCAGTCCGGCCGGCAGGACGTCCCATGTGTAGGTCTCGATCTCGAAATGCCCCGCGAAGCGCGTTCGCGCCGCCATCTCGAGGATCGTGCGCACGTAATCCTGGGTGGAGCCGAGCCCGTCGAACTCCGCCGCGAAGAGCGGCACGTGAAAGTGAATCCGCCATTCGGCGCCTGCGGGCGGGCGGCCGGCCGTCAGGGCCTGGTCGAGATCCGCAAAATGCCGGAGCTCGTGGCCGTCCCGTCGTTCGATGACCTGATGAAGGTACGTGGAGTCCGCAAAACGGGATAACCGCGCCGTCACGGCCTCCGCCCCTTCTTCGTCCGCGGGAAACGTCACTTTCAGCGCTGAGCTCAGCTGCACGCGGCCGACCTTGATGCCCGCACGCTGCAGCCGGTCGAGCGCCGCCGCGGGATCCTCGAACTCGACGGCGAAGTGGCAGCAGTCGAAGCAGATGCGCACATGGTCGTGAAGCAGCCGACGCGCGTCCTCCATGCTGCAGCCGAGCGCGGAGGCCAGCATCGGCGCGCCCTCGGGCAGGAGGAAGGTCTCGAAGAAGCCGACGAACTCGCTGCTGTGCTCGATGAGGCAGTCGGGTTCGGGCTCGATGTCCAGATGGATGAACGCCCCGCGCTCTGCGCGGACGGCCACGAGCGTCCTGACCACGATGACGATGTTCGAGACGAAGGTGCGCCAGTGCTGCGCCTCGGGGCGCCCGAGCCAGGATTTGTACGACAGGGGTACCGTGGACACGCCCCCGTCCATGCCGGGCGGCAGCAGCCTGCTGAGGATGTCCACGAGGTCGAGCGTATACCGGACGCGTTCATCGTCGCGCCAGTCCGGGGCGTAGACATCGGCCTTCACGACCGTGCGGTGGAACGATCCGTGCGGAAACCCGTTGATCAGGGCGACGTAGAGGCCTTCGGCGTCGAGGAAGGCGCGGAGATCGTCGAGCCGGTGGCCCTCCAGCAGTTCCCGCGCGTCGCGCGCCGACAGCCGGACGCCGAGTCCGAACGGGCCGCCCGGGGCGAGGCGCTTCTTCAGCGCGGGGGCGAAGCCGCGGATGTTCGCATCCACCTCCTCCCATCCGTTCCCCGGGTGGATGTTGGTGCAATACGTCAGATGGAAGAACCCGTCGCGCCCTACCTCCACCGTGCCGTTCCCGTCAGCCGACCCGCGCGGGTGTGGCTTCCGCCGAGCCCGCGGGAAGCGTGAACTTCGGCGACTGGCTCAGGAAGCGAACGGGATTGTCGAAGACGACCCGGTGGATCAGCGATTCGGGGTGATGGCGGCGCCGCATCTCCATCGCGAATCGCGGCACCGCGATCGGATCGCTCGGCCCCCAGTCGCACGCGCCGGCGACGCAGATCCGTTCGGGACCGTACTTCTCGATGATATCGACCGCGCGCTGCGGCGAGATCTTCGTCTGGGGATACAACGTGAGGCCCGCCCAGAATCCGTGCTCGAGGATCATCTCAATCGTGTGTTCCTCGGCGTGATCCACCATGACGCGCTGCGGATCGATCTCGCGATACCGCCGGAGCACGTCCACCGAGATCGTGGTGCCCTTGTACTTGTCTTCGAGATGGGGCGTGTGAATCAGGATCAACTGGCGATGCTCGATTGCCAGCTCCACCTGCTCGGTGTACGTGGCGATCTCGTTTCGGGTGACGCGGTTCAGGCCGATCTCCCCGATGCCGAGCACCGTCGGCCGGTCGAGGAACTTCGGGATCCGCTGGAGCACGTCACGTGACAGCGCGCGGTCGTCGGACTCTTTCGGATTCACGGCGAGCCACGTGTAGTGCTGCACGCCGTACTGCGCGGCCCGCCGCGGCTCGAACTCGGTCAACTGGCGGAAGTAGTCTTCCACGCTGTCGCCGCAGCTGCGATCCCACCCGGCCCAGAACGCGGGCTCCGTGACGGCCACGCATCCAGTCAGCGCCATCTGCTGGTAGTCGTCCGTGGTCCGCGACACCATGTGCGCGTGATGGTCGATGTATTTCACGAGCGCGCCTCCCTGTTCCACCGATCGTAGGCGCCGAGCGCGCTCTTCCTGTCCAGCCGTTCGAGCGGACCCGTGGTCGGGTCGCTCAGGACCAGCTGGATCCGGGTCAGGCGCTCGCCAGGGCCCGAGAGCGCTTCCACCGCTTCGGCGAAGGCTTTCATCCGGAAGTCCTGCCCGGCGTTCGCCGGGTCGGCGCGATCGAGCCGATCCAGGAACGCCGCGATTTCGAGGAGCCGGGTGCGGTTCTCGATGAAGTACTCGTCGATGATCTGCGAGGTCGTCAGGGGCGAACTGGAAGGTGTACGGGCCATAGGCATGTCCAATCAGGTCGGCCGCTCACGACGCCTTCTGGGCGGACGTAGCGGTGCGCGCGGCCTCGAGCGCTCTCAAGGTCTCGATGCTCTGCAGCATCCGGTCGGTGTCAATCTCGTGCACGTCGAAGGGGCGCCCGATGTCTTCCAGCATCATGATGGTCAGTCGCCCGCCCAGGTGCTCCTGGAACTCCGCGAGGCCGCGCAGAACCGGGCGCGGTTCGCCGGGCGTGTCGGGACTGTCGCCGAGCGCAGGCGCATAGAGGGGAAGCCCGAGCGCGCCGATCACGTCCACGATGCGACGCCACTGGCGCTCCGGCAGATAGCCGGCGAGGTACGAGTACGTGCTGTCGAGGGCAATCCCGATTCCGACGGCCTCGCCGTGGCGTATGCGGTGCCCGGTGAGCTGCTCGAGCTTGTGTGCCGCCCAGTGGCCGAAATCGAGCGGGCGCGAGGACCCGAGCTCGAAGGGATCGCCGCAGGTGGCGATGTGCTGCAGGTGCAGGGCGGCGGAGCGGCGGACGACCTGTTCCATGGCCGTTCGGTCGCGGCCGACCAGGGCGGCGGCATGCGCCTCGAGGAAATCAAAGAACGGCGCGTCCCGGATGAGGGCCGCCTTGACCGCTTCCGTCAGTCCCCCCCGCCAGTCGCGATCCGCCAGGGTCGTCAGGAACGCGAAATCGTTGACGACCGCGAAAGGCGGCGCAAAGGTGCCGACGTAGTTCTTCTGCCCGAACGCGTTGACCCCGTTCTTGACCCCGACCGCGGAATCGTCCTGCGCAAGGACGGTCGTGGGCACGCGGATCAGCCGGACTCCCCGGTGGGCGGTCGCGGCGGCAAATCCGGCCACGTCGAGCACCGCGCCGCCACCGACGGCCATGAGGTACGAGTGGCGGCAGAGCGCCGCGCCGTGGATGGCCTGCAGCAGCCGCTCGAGGTGTGCCGGATCGTTCTTGGCCTGTTCGCCGCCGGGAATGACGAGCACAGGACCGGTCTGCTCGAGGGCGGCCTGGTGCGCGCTGAAATATCCACCGATGGCGTCCACCAGGTCGGGGTGCGCGCGTGCGACGCCGCTGTCGAGGACGACGAGCATGCGGCTCCGCCCCTCGGCATCCGTCCGCGTCACGATGTCACGCAGGAGCGTGTTCGCCGCCGAGAAGATGCCCGTGGTGAAGTGCACGGGATATCGGAAGGAGACCTGTATCTCCTGCTGGATTGCATCCATCTCAGGTCACCGCAAACAAGCGGGCCAGGCCCGCGGCGACGACGGCCGTCGCCAGCACCACCGCGCCGAACAGCGGTCCGGCATACGCGGCCCCGAGGGTCGCGTCGACCAGCACCAGCGACAGCACCCCCGTCCTGACCGCCTCCCGGATGCGGCCGGGAGCCGGGTCCTGGTAGGCCCGCCAGAACGGCGGGAGCACCCGCCACGCGAGGAGCAGCGCGACGGCGCCGGCCCCGAGCCGGCGTCCTGCCGCCGCGGCTGCCGAGACACCAGCGAGCGCCATGATCACCCCACCCAACGATACCAGAGCCAGCCCGGCCGGCCCCCGTTTTCCGCCGTGGACCTCGCCCCGGCTGACGACCGTGACGGCGGCGATGTAGGTGAATGGGATGAGGGTGAGGGGCCAGCTGCCAGCGAGCACCGCAGGGGCGGCCGCCATTCCCAGCAGGAGATTCAGTCCGCGGCAGGCGCCCATGACGGCGGGGCCGAGCGGGCCCTGCCGCTTCGCCCAGGTGTCATACAGGAGAATCGCCGCGGCGGTGGCGGTGGCGACCATCCCGGCCGCCGGCGTGGCGCGGAAGGCCAGCGTCACCCCCGCGAGCAACAGGCCGCCGCCAAGTCCCGCGGCGGCCGACGCGGGGACGCGCCCGCTGGGAAGCGGGCGCTCGGGTCGCTCAGCCGCGTCGAGGTGGCGGTCGAAAAAATCGTTCAGCACGACGCCGCCGGCGTAGAGACAGGCGGTGGCCCCGAGCAGCCACGGCAGCGCCGCCGGACTGCTCAATCCAGCGACGGCGTAGCCCGCGAGCACGTCCGCCACTGCCGTCATCACGTTCGGCGGGCGCAGGAGTTCCAGGTACCCGCGTAACACGACCGTTTCAGCTCCCAACCGCGGGCTCACGGACCCGAAAGGGGTTTGAGTCCGTAGATATTACACCGGCCCAGGGATTCGGGGGACCGGGAGCCCGACGGGCATGTTGAAGCCTGAACGGAACCACCCGACGCCTGAAGCGCAACGCCCGGGAGCCGACGCGTCAGAAGACGGACCGTGCGACGCACCACGCCGCGTGGGCCGCGGTGGTGAGCCCGCGTCCGAACGCCGCCGCCGAGGGATCGGCCAGAGGGTGGACCTCGGCCGCCGCCAGTCCGGCCGCGGAAGCCCGGCCAGACCGGGCGCCGGGACGTACCGTTAAATGGACAATTTTGTCTGTGATGAACGCATTCTCCGACAACCGCGTCGCATGGGCGAGCCCGGAATGACGGCGCAATCGAGGTTTTACAGGGGTGAACGCGTCTTCACCGTTGACGAGACACGGGACGTCAGGCGAGAATTGGGTCATCCAAGATTGTACGCACGACAATTTTGTCCAGCAGACAGCCCATCGATGACCACAAAGATTGCCGCACGCAGCACTCCGACCGACAGCCCCTCTACCGAGCAGGAGCGGCTCGCGACGCTGCTGCAGATTACCGACGCGCTCTCCAGCACGCTGAACACCAAGAGCGCGCTGCAGGAGGTGCTCGAAACCCTCGCGCGGCGCCACGCCATCGCCCAGAGCCTGATCGTCCGCCTCGACGAAGAGGGTCGTCGGCTGCACGTCGAAGCCGCGAATGGACTGAACCGGCCGTCGCATCACATCCACTACACGCTCGGCGAGGGCGTGATCGGCAAGGTCGTCGAAACCGGGAAGGCGGTCATCGTCACGCGCGTCAGCCGCGAACCGTCGCTGGTCCTGCGCGCGACGGGCCGCGAGGACGCGCAGGGGGAGGAAACGAGCTTCATCTGCGTCCCGATCGGGTTCGATCGGCGCGTGGTCGGCGCGCTCGGCGTCAGCCTGAAGTTCAAGGCCGATCGCAATTACGAGCGCTCGAAAGCGTTCTACAGCGTCGTCGCCTCCGCGATCGGCCAGGCGCTCAAGGTGCAGCGGCTCGTCGCCGCCCAGCACAAGCGGCTCGTGAACGAGAACGCGCACCTCAAGCAGGAACTGCGCGAGCGGTACGATTTCGCCGGGATCGTCGGCAACAGCGGTCCGATGCAGCGTGTCTACGAGCAGGTGGCGCAGGTCGCGCGCACGAACACCACCGTCCTGCTGCGCGGCGAGTCCGGGACCGGAAAGGAGCTCATCGCGAGCGCCATCCACTACAACTCGTCGCGGGCGAAAAAGCCGTTCGTGAAGGTGAGCTGCGGCGCGCTGCCCGACACGCTCATCGAATCAGAGCTGTTCGGATACGAAAAAGGCGCCTTCACGGGAGCCGACGCCCGGAAGAAGGGGCGCTTCGAGCTGGCGGAAGGCGGAACGCTCTTCCTCGACGAGATCGGCGACGTCCAGCTGGCCACCCAGGTCAAGCTGCTCCGGGTCCTGCAGGAACGCGAGTTCGAGCGGCTCGGCGGCCACGAAACGTTGAAGTCCGACGTGCGCTTGATTGCGGCAACGAACAAGGACCTCGAGCGCGCCATCGAGAAGGGCTCGTTCCGCGAGGATCTCTTCTACCGCCTCAACGTCTTCCCCATCTTCATCCCGCCGCTCCGCGAGCGGAAGCCCGACGTGCTGCTGCTGGCCGACCACTTCCTCCAGCGGTATTCGGCGGAGCACGGACGCGACATCCGGCGGCTCGCCACGCCGGCAATCGACATGCTGACGTCGTATCACTGGCCCGGCAACGCGCGCGAGCTCCAGAACGTCATCGAGCGCGCCGTGCTCGTCTGCGACGGGCACGTCATCCATGCCCATCACCTGTCGCCGACCCTGCAGACCGCGGAAGCGTCCGGGACCGTCATGAGCATCGCGCTCGACGATGCGGTCGCCGCCTACGAGAAGGACCTGCTGCAGGACGCCCTCAAGAGCGCCCGCGGCAACCGCGCGAAGGCGGCCAGGCTCCTGCGGACGACGGAACGGATCGTGAACTACAAGTTGCGCAAGCTCGGGATCGACTGGAAGCGTTTCAAGCCCTGACGTACGCGCGCCATCGTCACGCGTGCCCGCCCGTGCCGGCCATCAGGCGCATCAGCGCCTCCTGCGTGGCGTCCGCGCGCGGCAGCTCGCCGGCGATCCGTCCGCTGCGGACGACGATGATGCGGGTGGAGAGGTGGAGCACCTCGGGGAGCTCGCTCGAAATCAGGAGGACCCCGCTTCCCGCCGCGGCGAGCTCGTCGATGAGGACATGGATTTCCGCCTTCGCCCCGACGTCCACGCCTCGTGTGGGCTCGTCGAGGATCAGGATGCGGCACTTCGCCGCGAGCCATTTCGCAAGCACGAGCTTCTGCTGGGTCCCGCCGGAGAGCCCCGCCGCCAGCGCGTCGAGCGCCGAGATGCGCACGCGCAGACGATCGAAGTACGCCCGCGCGAGCTCGCGTTCGGCATCACGCCTGATGAACAGGAGCCGTGACAAAGCCCGCAGCGTCGGCAGCGTCGTGTTCGCCAGCGCCGACATGCTCAGGACGAGCCCCTGCCGCTTCCGGTCCTCTGGCACGAGGGCGACACCCGCCTGCATCGCCGCCACGGGGGAGCGGGGGATTCCCGCGACACCGTGGATCCAGACCTGCCCCGTGGCCAGGGGGTCGAGGCCGAAAAGCGCCCGCGCGATTTCCGACCGGCCTGCGCCCACGAGGCCGGCCAGACCGACGACCTCTCCCGCGCGCACCGACAACGAGACGTCCCGGAAGGACGGCTCGCTCGACAGTCCTTCCACACGCAGCAGCGCTTCTCCCGGCACGCCGTGCAGGTGCTTCGGGAAGTATTCGCTGAGCGGGCGGCCAATCATCGCTGCCACGAGGGCGTCTTCCGTGAGCGAGGCCGCCGGCCGGGTGCTGACGTGGCGGCCGTCCCTGAGCACGGTGATGGTGTCGCAGAGCCGGAAAATCTCGTCCATGCGGTGGCTGACGTAGATGATCGTCACGCCGCGCCGCCGCAGGTCGCCGATGAGCACGTACAGACGCTCGGCCTCGTGCTGGGACAGGCTGCTCGTGGGCTCGTCGAAGACGATCACGCGCGCGCCGCGGCTGACCGCTCCGGCGATCTGCAGCATCTGCTGCTGTCCCGTGCTCAGCTCGGCGACGAGGCGGCTGGGGTCGATGGTTGCCCCGATCGTGCCAAGCATGTCGGCCGCGCGACGGCGCATGGCCTCGCGCGATACGAAGGGTCCCGGGCCGGGCAGCGACCCCAGGCACAGGTTCTCGGCGACCGACAGGTTCTCGCAGAAGGCCAGCTCCTGGTGGACGATGGCCACGCCGGCGGCGAGCGCCTGTTCGGGGCTCGCGAAGCTGACCGCCTCGCCGAAGACGACGACACGACCGGCATCGGGCGGATGGATTCCGCCCAGGATCTTGCCGAGCGTGCTCTTGCCGGCGCCGTTCTCGCCGCAGAGCGCGTGGCAGGATCCTGCCGCGACGTCGAAGCTCACCTGGTCGAGCGCGAGCACGCCGGGGAACCGGCGGGTGACGTGCTCGAACCGGATCGCAGGCTCAGGCGTCGCCATGCGTCACGGCATTTTCAGATACGCGTCGGGCACGTCGGTGAAGCCCCACGTCTGCAGCTGCCGCGCCCACGTGCCGAGGTTCTCCTTCGTGACGCGGACGACGTCCATCGGGATGATCTGCGGCACCTCGTGTCTGAGGTGTACCTTGTCGACGATCCGCTGGACCGAGACGTAGCCCCACATGTACGTCGGCTGCGCGAGCAGCACGGGCGCGAGCCCCTTGTCGACGTAGACGAGCTCCACCGGCAGCGCGTCGACCGCCACAATCTTCACCTTGGCCGGATCGAGATCGGTGAGCAGGGTCGGCGTGAAGAGCGGCCAGCCCCCGATCATCGCCCAGCCCTGGATCTGCGGATTGGCGTTCTGCGCGCGGACGACTTCGGCGGCCGCATCCTGCGGCGTTTCGATGTGGTAGAAGGTGTCCACAATCGTGATGCCCGGATGCTTCGCGGCCTCCTGCTTCACGCCGAGGACGCGGTTGCGCAGGTTGGGCGCGTTCTGGTTGCCGGCGAGAATGGCCACGGACCCCTTGTCGTGCATCAGGGGGGCGAGCTCGCGCATGACCGCCTCTCCGGTCCGCACATCGTCCACGCCGTAGAACGCGAAGCGCTTCGACTGGGGCGCATCGCTGTCGAACGTCATGACGGAGACACCGCGCGCGACCGCATCGTTGATGGCGCCCGTGACTTTGCCGGCGTCGGAGCAGGAGATCAGGATCGCGTTCGCGCCTTCATTCACGGCCTGGGCGATGCGCTGGGCCTGCACCTGGCCGTCCTCCGCCGGCGGCGTCATCCAGACGATGTCGATCGTGATGCCGTTCGTCCTGGACAGCTCGCGTGCCGCCGCTTCGGCGCCGGTGCGGGCCGACAGGAAGACGGGGTTGGTGGAGCTTTTCGCAATCATCGCGATCTTCAGCGCCCCGCCGGTGGCCGGGAGCGCCTTCTCCGCGGGGGTCGTCTGTCCGCCGCGGCAGGCGCCTAGGATTCCCGCGGCCAGCACGAGCGCGAGCGCCGTGGGTACTCGTTTCGTCATGTGTCTCTCCCGTGTTGTCGTGGCTACCTGGCGGCCGCGCGGGCGAGCCGCCGCGCGGTGAAGCTGGCGCTGGCGCGGTCGAGCACGACCGCGACGATCGTCGCGCAGCCGATGATGATCCACTCGTAATTCTGGTCGAAATGGAGCGTCCGGATCGATTGCCGGATGAGGACGATGAGCAGCGCGCCGAGCATCGCGCTGATGGCGCTGCCCTTGCCTCCCGCCAGGCTCGCCCCCCCGACCACCGCCGATGCAATGACGTAGAGCTCGTACCCGGTCGCGTCCACGCACGAGGCCGAGCCGTAGAAGCTCGCGCCGATGAAGGCCGCGATACCGGCGGTCAGCCCCGAGATGACGAATACGCTGCTCTGGATGCGCCGCAGCGACAGCCCGGAGAACCGGCTCGCCTCGGCATTGCCGCCAACCGCGAACACGTGCCGGCCCATGACGGTCTGCCGCAGGTAGACGGCGCCGAGGAGGGTCACGGTCAACATCGCGAGCATCGGCACGGGATACAGCGATTCACCGAGGCCGAGGGACGCTTTCGCGACGTTCGTCAGGGCGCGCGGCAACAGGATGCTCTCGGCGTTGCTCGCCACGAACGCCACCCCCCGCAGGATCCACATCGTCCCCAGCGTGATGATGAACGGGTGGACGTTCAGCCAGACGACCATCAGTCCGTTGATCAGGCCGCACGCGAGGCCCACGCCGATCGTGACCGCAAGCCCGAGCGCGACGGCGCCGGCCCCTCCCGCGGGCCCGTGCGCCCGCAGCACCATGGCGGCCGCCACGCCCGCGAGCGCATAAATCGACCCGACGGAGAGGTCGATGCCGCCTGAGATGATGACGACCGTTGCGCCGACGGCCATGATGGCGAAGAAGCTCGCGTCGGTGGCCGTCTGGATCAGCGTGTAGGAATTCAGGAAGTTGTTGACCGACTGCCCGGTCAGTCGATCGGCGTGGGAGCCGGCGAGGAGCGTCAGCACGGCGCCGAGCAGCAGGATGACGAGCACGAGCCCGGCCTGCTGGGAAGCCAGCGCCGCTCGCAGTGGATGCTGTCGGCGTGTCGCGTCGAGGGTGTCCGTGCGGGCGCTGCTGACCATCAGGGCACTCAACTCTAGCGTAAGTTGGGAACTGGAACTGGGAACTGGGGACTGGGAACTGGGGACTGGGAACTGGGGACTGGGAATTAGCCTCCTGTCGCCCTGCCGGACAGGAACAGCTCGTACCCGGCGTTGCCGATTTCGCGCTGGTACCGGTAGCCCAGCCGATCGAGGAACGCGTCGAACCGGGACATGTCTGCCGCAGGCACTTCGAACCCGGCGAGCACGCGGCCGAAATCGGCGCCGTGGTTCCGATAGTGGAACAGGCTGATGTTCCATCGGCCGCCGAGCTGTTCCAGGAACGCCATGAGCGCGCCCGGGCGTTCGGGGAACTCGAACCGGCACAGCTGCTCGTTCGCCACGTCGGGACTCCGGCCGCCCACCATGTGCCGGACGTGCAGCTTCGCCGTCTCGTCATCCGTCAGGATTGCCGTCCGGTACCCCCGCTCCTCGAACGCCGCCTCGAGCTCCGCGGCATCCTCGCGCGACCGCGTCGCGATGCCCACGAAGATGTGCGCCTGGTCGCGTCCGCTCAGCCGGTAGTTGAACTCCGTCACCACGCGCCGCCCGATGGCCGCGCAGAACTCCCGGAACGCGCCGGGGCGCTCGGGAATGGTGACGCCGAACAGCGCCTCGCGGGCTTCGCCAAGCTCTGCGCGTTCGGCGACGAACCGGAGCCTGTCGAAATTCATGTTGGCGCCGCTGAGCACGGCGGCAAGGCGCTCCCCGGTCGTGCCGGTGCGCGTGACCCACGCGCGCATGCCCGCCACCGCGAGGGCGCCGGCAGGCTCGAGGATTGACCGGGTCTCGTCGAAGATATCCTTGATGGCCGCGCAAATCTCGTCGTTCGAGACCCGGACGATTTCGTCCACGGTCGCCTGGACGATGGGAAACGTGATTTCGCCGACTTCGCGCACGGCAACCCCATCGGCGAAGATCCCGACGCCGTCGAGGACGATTCGCCGACCGGCCGCCAGCGATTGAAACATCGCGTCCGCCTCGAACGGCTCCACGCCGATGACGCGGACCGCCGGCTTCAGCGCCTTGACGTAGCTCGCGATGCCGGCGATGAGCCCGCCGCCTCCGACGGGCACGAAGATCGCCGAGACGTCCCCGAGACGATGGCGGAGAATCTCGTTCGCGATGGTGCCCTGGCCCGCGATCACCAGCGGATCGTCGAACGGATGGACGAAGGCGAGCCCCGTCTGCCTGGCCAGTTCGTCGCAGTGCGTCTTCGCGTCCGCGTACGTGTCGCCGCTCAGCACGACCTCGGCGCCCATGTCGCGTACCGCGTCCACCTTGATCTCCGGGGTGGTCTGCGGCATCACGATCAGGGCGCGGATTCCGAGGTGTCGCGCCGAGAACGCGACGCCCTGTGCGTGGTTGCCGGCGCTCGCCGCGATGACGCCCCCGGCGCGCGCCGCGGGCGTCAGGTGCGCGATGTGGTTGTACGCGCCGCGAATCTTGAAACTGAAGATGGGCTGCAGATCTTCGCGCTTGAGCACGACCGTGTTGCGCAGCCGCTTCGACAGGCGGGGAGCCGCGTCGAGCGGGGTCTCATGCGCGACGTCGTACACGCGACTGGTCAGGATGAGCCGCAGCATCGCGTCGGGATCGACATGCGGCGTGCGCGTCGGCGGCAGCGTGGGCTCATGTCTCATGGATAGGCCAGCCCTCAGCGTGCGGCCAGTGAGTAGACGTCGTTGAGGATCCCGGCGGCCGTGACCTCGGCCCCGGCGCCGGGGCCGCTGATCACCAGCGGCTCGGTACGGTACCGCTTCGTCGTGAAGGCCACCAGGTTTCGGGTGCCCTGGAGCGCGCCGATCGGGCCGTCGGCCGGCACCGCCGCAAGTTTTGCGGACACGCCTCTGGCGGTGGCCGTCACCACGTAGCGAAGGACGCGCCCGGCTGCGGATTCGCGCCGTGTTCGCGCGGCCCACTCGGCGTCGAGCATCGAGACCCGGGTCATGAACTCGGGGATGGAGAGCTTCCTGAGGGAGAGAGGGACGAGGTTGTCGGGCTTCGGCGACGGGCCCCTGTAGCCGAGCAGGCGCGCGAGGATGAGGGCCTTGCGCGCAGCGTCCTGCCCGGAGAGATCCTCGCGCGGGTCGGGTTCCGCGTAGCCCCGGTCCACCGCTTCACGGACGGCGACCGAGAACGGCGTCCCGGCCGACACGGCCGACACGACGTACGTCAGCGTGCCGCTGACGCACCCTTCGATCCGCAGAACCCGGTCCCCGGTTTCGACGAGCTTGTCGAACGTGTCGATGATCGGCAGCCCCGCGCCGACCGTCGCCTCGTACCGCAGCCGTCGTCCGCCGGCGATCGTGGCCTCGAGCAGATCCGCGTAGCTGCGCCACGGCCCGGCGAGCGGTTTCTTGTTGGCGAGCACGACATCGAACCCGTGCCCGAGGGCGGCGCGGAGCAGGTCGCCGGTCTCGTCGCTCGTGACGTCGACGATCACGGGTCGGGACACGGCATGCCGGGACATCAGCGTCAGCGCCTCGGCGGCGGCCGCGGGCTGCCCGCCGAGCGAGGCCAGGAGCGCCCCGGCGTCCTTCTCGCGCGTGAGCGCGAGGAGCCGCCGCCGGGAGATGCCCCGCGCGTCGAACACGTAGCCGGATCGGTCGAGCAGGCCGATGACCCGGACCGCCGGCCCGCCGTTCGGCGCGGCGATTTGATCGGCCAGCGCCCGCCCGACGCGCCCGAACCCGAGGAGCACGACGTCGGTCCGGGGCGCCGCCTGGGACCGGCCCCCCCCGATCTTCGAGAGCTGGAAGGCGGCATGGACGCTGCGCGCCGCCGCCGCAGCATCGGCGCCGGCGACCGCAAACGAGATGTTGCGCTCGGACGACCCTTGCGCGATCGCGACGACGTTGATGCCGTGGGTGGCGAGCGCGGTGAACACGCGTGCCGCGACGCCGGGGGCGCCCGCCATGCCGTCGCCGACGACCGCGATGACGGCCATGCTCCCTCGGGCCGTGACGTGATCGATGAGCCCGGCCGCGAGCTCCGTCCGGAATGCATGCCGAAGGCTCAGGACGGCGCGGTCCGCCTCGGTCTCCGGCAGCGTGAACCCAATCGAGCTCTCCGACGAGGCCTGGAAGATCGTCGACACCGACAGCCGCTCGCCTTCGATCGCCGCGAAGGTCCGTGCCGCAATCCCGTGGACGCCGATCATGCCCTTGCCCGCTACCGTGACAATCGCCTGCCCCTGCACGATCGCCAGTGCCTTGACCGGGTAGTCGGTGGCCGAGCGGCGTGCGGACACCTCGGTGCCGGGCGCCTCCGGGTCGAGGAATGATCGGACCCGCAGCACGATCCGGGTGCCAGCGAGCGGGATGAGGGCTCGGGGGTGGAGGACCTTCGCGCCGTAATGCGCGACCTCGGCCGCCTCGCGGTGGTGCAGCTGGGGTATCAACCGCGCGTCCGGCACGAGACGCGGATCGGCCGTGAGGATGCCGGGGACGTCCTTCCACAGCACGACGCATCGCGCCGCCAGCGGCGGGGCGAGGAGCGTGGCGGTCAGGTCGGACCCCCCGCGACCGAGCGTGATGATGCTGCCGTCGGGAGCCGCGCCGATGAATCCCGGAACCACCGGCGTGACGCCGGTCGCGAGCAGGGGGCGCAGCGCGCGCCTGGCGCGGCGGCCGGTTTCCGCGAGATCGGGCGCCGCACCGCCGTGATGACCGTCCGTGAAGACGATGTCGGCCGCGTCCACGTAGACGGCCTTGCGTCTCGCGCATCCGAGCGCGGCGGCCAGGATGGTCGCCGACAGCTGCTCGCCTCGCGCGATCAGCATGTCGCTCGCGCGCGGCGCGAGATGGCCGAGCACCGCGACGGCGCCGCAGAGGTCGCGATACTCCCGTGCCGCCGCGCCGATGTGGGCGAGAAGCGCCCGCCGCGCCGGACCTTCCGCGATCAGCGCCTGTGCCGCGTCGTGATGCCGCCTGAGGAACACCGCCGCGACGCGTGCGGCTTCCGCCGCTTTTCCGGATGCCGCCAGTGCGGCGCCGCTCAGCAGCAGGTCCGTCACACCTCCGAGCGCCGACGCGACAATCACGAGCGGCCCCGGATGCGCGGCGATGAGCGCGGCCGCGCGCTGGATGGCCGCCGCGTCGGCGAGCGACGCGCCGCCGAATTTCCAGATTTCGAGGCCGCCCGGGCCGGGCCGCGCGCCGGCCTCCGTCATGAAAGGCTCCGCAACACGGGCGACTCGTCGGGCGCCGCCGCGACGAGGCGGTCAACGGCGCGCCGCACGGCATCGTAGTCGTTGGGGAGCTCGACCGGCGGATTCGCGTGCCGGGAGGTGACCCCCGACAGTTCGCCGGTGTGGTACGCCACCTTGAATTCGCTGAACTTCAGTCCGTTTGCCGTCGAGATGACGATCGTGCGATCGGTGCTGGCGATTGCGCCGCGCGCCGCCAGCTTCTCGAGCGCCGCCAGCGCCACGCCCGTGTGGGGGCAGTTGAACATCCCGGTGCGATCCGCCCGCGCCGCGGCATCAGCGAGCTCGCTCTCGGTCGCCTGTTCGACGATCCCCTCGAATCGCTGCAGCGTCCGGATTGCCTTGTGCACCGACACCGGATTGCCGATCTGGATGGCCGACGCGATGGTCGGACGGGCCGTGATCGGTTCGAACTTCCAGTCGTTGCGATACGCGGTATACAGCGGGTTCGCGGCGGCGGCCTGCGCGACGACGAGACGCGGCCGCTTCGAGATGACTCCGAGCTCCATCATCAGGTCGAACCCGGCGCCGATCGCGCTGACGTTGCCGAGATTGCCGCCGGGCACGATGACGACGTCCGGCACCTCCCAGTCGAACTGCTGCGCGATTTCGATCGACAGCGTCTTCTGGCCTTCGAGCCGCAGGCTGTTCATCGAGTTGGCAAGGTAGACGCCTTCCTCCTCAGCGAGCCGGCGCACGATGTTCATGCAGCCGTCGAAGTCGGTGTCGAGATACAACACCCGGGCGCCGTTCGCCAGGGGCTGCACGAGCTGGGCGGCGGTCACCCGCCCCCGCGGCAGGATGACGATCGCCGGGATGCCAGCGGCCGCGGCATACGCCGCGAGGGCGGCCGACGTGTCGCCCGTCGACGCGCAGGCCACCGCGCGGACGCCGGCGCCGTCGGCCGCCATCTGTTTGACGACCGACACGAGCACCGTCATCCCGAGGTCCTTGAACGATCCCGTGTGGGAGTTGCCGCACTGCTTCACCCAGAGATCCTCGATGCCGAGCTCGCGGCCAAACCGCTCGGCCCAGAACATGTTGGTGCCCCCTTCGTCCATCGAGACGACGTTCTCGTCCCGGAGCTCCGGGCACACCCACTCCTTCTTCCCCCACACGCCGGACCCGTACGGCCAGGCCGTGCGCTTGTACCGGTCGTCGAACAGGCGCCGCCACTCGGCGGCCGAGCGATCGCGCAGGGCGTCCACGTCGTGCACGACCTGCAAGAGCGATCGGCACGCCGGGCAGCGGTAGAGCGGCTGCCAGATGCTGTGGTCGCCCGGACAGCCCGCGGTGCACCGGAACACCGCCCGGTACCCCCGACCGGTGCCCGTCATGACGCGAACGTCGGCGCCGCCGCGGCGGATGTGAAGACCATGGCTGCTGTTGACCTCGAGCGCGGCCGTACCGGTCGCGCGGCGAAAAAAAACCCGCCGGCCCGTGGAGGCCGGCGGGTTTGCGAGTGTCCGGGGTGACGTCCTAGCCGGCCAGCGCGCAAACACCACCGAGGGCCCGAATCCGCGTCGAGCGGGCCCGGGTCGGGCGACTGGACGGCGTGATGCTCTGCGGCGTCATCAGCGCTAGTATAAGCGCCGATGATTTTCGGGGTCAAGCCATGCGTGGTGCTTATGGCAGGATAATGCAGCTGCCATCGGAGGGAGTCGGGGCTCTGAACCCGAATTCGGGATTCGGGGTTCCGACGTTGACGAGACACCCACCGCGCACCCGCCACCTTGAACGGCAGGCGGATGTCGTCAGGCGCGCTCCGCCTGGACGACCGCCGCGTGGCGGCCCGAATTCCTGGAGCGGCGGCCGGCCTTGTCGTGATACATGCGCTCGTCTGCGGCCGCCAGCAGCTCTTCGAAGGTGCGGCCATCAACCGGGAAGCGGGCGGGGCCGGCGCTGATGGAGAGCGAGACCTGGACGCCCGGTCGCGGTTCGAACGGGTACGCCGCGATCGCATTCTGCAGCTGGCGGACGCGGTGGGCCTCCTGTTCCGGGGTGCTGTTCCACAGCAGGACGACGAACTCGTCGCCCGCGAAACGCGCGCACAGGTCGTGTTCGTGGATGGTCGAGCCGAGGACCGTGCCGACGGCGCGGAGCGCGCGATCGCCGGCTTCATGGCCATACGTGTCGTTGATCTCCTTCAGCCGATCGAGGTCGAGGACAATCAGGCTGACGGTGCCCTGGTTGTCGGCCGCGCGTTCGAGCCCGGCCTCGAACTGGCGATCGAGCGATCGGCGGTTGGCGAGCCCGGTGAGCGGGTCCGTGTGCGATTCGTGCTGCGTCTGCTCGAACCGTGTCGAGTTGAAGATGACGGCGGCGGTCTGCTCGCTCACCCGCGCCAGCAGGCGGCGGTGCTCGTCGGTGAAGTGCGCCGGCACCGTGTGGTACAGCGCGATCCCGCCGATGAGCACGCCGTCGACCGTCAACGGGCAGGGAAGCATCGCCGCCAGCTCCTCGCCGTGAATGCCGCGGCCGTCCGCGCATGCCGGCAGGCTGAGCGCGATCTCGCTCCACGACCGCGGCGCCCAGTTGAACAGCGCCTCCGTGCCAGGTCCGTGCGCGTAGCGGCAGACGTACCCGTCCGCGTCGTCGCCAAGGAACAGCGCGCACGTCACGAACGGCACGAGCCGTCGCACTTTTTCTCCCACGAGCGCCATCGCGTCGGCCACCCCGAGACTGGACCCGAGCGCCTGCGCGATCTCGTAGAGCATCTGCTCTTCGCGGTGCGTCTGCGCGATGTCCTGGAGCGCCACCATGCCTTCGCCCTTCGCCCAGGCGTCTTCCCCCGTTTCGTCGCCAGCCGTGACGGCGTGTGAGCGGTGCACGCGCGCCACGAGCAGATCCACGAGCGCCGGATCGAACGCCGCGCCCGCTTCCTCGCGGAGCGCCGCGAGGGCGGCCGCCTCGCTGCGGGCCCGCCGATACGGGCGGTCCGACTGCATCGTGCTGTAGCAGTCCGCGATGGCGAGGATGCGCGTGCCGATGGGGATGCTCGCCCCCCCCAGCCCCGCCGGGTACCCCAGGCCGTCCCACCGTTCGTGATGGCAGAGCACCATGTCGGCGACCGGCGCACCAAAGGGCACATTCCGGAGAATCTCGGCGCCGACCCGCGGGTGGTTCTTGATCCGTTCGAATTCCTGCGGCGTGAGGGGCGTGGGTTTCGCGAGGATGTGCTCGGGCACCGCCATGTTGCCGATGTCGTGCAGGAGCGCGGCCGTCCGCACGCCCTGGACCTCGGCATCCGACAGGCCGCTCGCTTCCGCCAGAAGGGCCGCGTACTGCTGGATCGACTGAATATGCTCCGGCGTGGACCCCGCCTTCGCTTCGATCGCCAGCGCGAGCGCCTCGACGGTCGCCAGCTGGACCTCCATGGCCCGGCGGGTTTCTTCCTGCTCCTCCCGGAGGCGTCCCACGACGCTGTGGTAGCTCCTGAACACCAGATACAGGGGCAACGCCAGCAGGATCAGCCACCCGAACGCCCCGCGCGTGGTCGCGGCAGTCGCCACTGCCGCCAGTGCCGCCCCCGCGAGGTAACTGGGCGCGCTCCAGAGGAAGTTGCGGCGCCAGACTCTCGACAGCGGCTCCCGCGTGGACCAGGCAATGGCGCCCGCCACCAGCGAGGCGTTCACGAAGAAATACAGCGGCCCCACCACGGCGGCGGCGCGCGCCAGCGCGGCCATGCTCCCGGGGTTCGCGCCGAGCAGCACCCCCAGCGGCACGCCGGCTACCCATACCGTGATCGTCAGTGACGCAATGCTGAAGACGATCCGGTGGAGCGGGTTTCGCGCGCCTCGCCCGAACGTGCACTGGGCCCACGCGCTCACGGCCGCAATGCAGACGGTTGGCGCGGATCCGAGCGCAAAGAGGGCCCAGAAATTCACGGCATGGGACAGCGAGAGATTCGACTGGCTCCGTCCGAGCGGCAGCTCGATTTTTGCCGTGGATGTCGCCACGCCCAGCGCCAGTAACCCCGCAAACAGCCACGGGTGTTCGAACTGCAGGTGCATGGCGGCCGCTATCGTGCACCCGGCTCCCGCCCCAATCACCGCGGCGACGTAGATGCGCGCCCCACGAGGCAGCGACATCATCGTCGGCAGCGTGGACGTGAATGACTTCATCGGAGCGACGCTCCGGGCCGGCGCGTCGGCGACACGGCCTCGAGTGAAGACAGGGCGGCGTGATGCAATGTAGGGCAATACATGACTGTTTAAGACTGTATGACCTCCAATTGAGCAAATGGAGTACCGCCCGCGCTTACTCGGCGGGTGGACCTCGCCACGAACCCGCAACCCGTTGCGTCCAAAGGCGCCGCTGGCCGCCAGGCACACGGTTCGAGACTCGGCCCGGCCTCTCTCGGGGGCGCGAAGTGCCCCGTTGTGGAACATGGGCAGACGATGCTGGGCGTGCAAATCTGTGGGAATTTTGCGTGAATGGCCGCCAAAGGTGGCGATTGGGCTACTTTGGCACGATCGGGCCTGGGAGCGGATGTCTCCGCGAAGGTCCTGGGCGCATCCGGGTCGGGAGCGGCAGGCCCCGGCCCGCTTCTTACTTCCGGCGCGCCTGCGTCCGTTTGGCGCGCTCGTGCTGAGCTGCGTTCCTCGTGGGGAACGGGCGGTCGGACGGCGATATCGTGATGATGCCCCCTTGGGGCACCCAGTTGTCTGGCAGGTCGACGACATACCACTGCCCGTCGTGCTGGTTTTCGATGATCAGCGGAATCGCAGCCATGCAGTTGATTGTAACTGCTTCGTCCGCGAGAGATCGGATCACCCGCGATTCGGGGTCACGCGCGCGCACCTGACGGTCCCGTCCAGGGCCATTGCCGGCACGGGCCGACGCTTCGCGCCCAGTCGCGATCGCATGTGCGGCCTCACCGAGCGCTCTCGGCCGACTCAGTCGCGCCCCGCACCGGGATCGCTCCCTCGATGACGTGACCGACTTCCAGCTCAACATTGCTGGTGCCGTACCCGAGCCTTCAATCCCGCTGTCAATGCCGCGGAGTACACTGAGCCATGCAGTTGCGAACTGCCAGGCTCTGCCTGGACTGTGAAGAGGTGCACCACGAGGCGCAGTGCCCGGTGTGCGCGTCCGAGACATTCACGTACCTCAGTCGATGGGTCCCCTCCGACGAGCGACGGCGCCGCCCGCGGGTCGAGGCGCCGGAGGCCGCGATGGCGCGCACGCCGGAAGCGCCCACCCGCGCGCTGGGGGAGATCGACGCGTATCGGCGCATCTCGACGGGCGATATTGCGCAGCCCAGGGGGCGGCAGTTGCTGTAGAAGGGCTTGATGGGCCTCGCGGCGGTCGGCGTCGTTGGCTGGTTGTGGGGCCGTCAGGATGCCGGATCGCCGAAATCCCCGAAGGGCGGGAGCTGACCTCCGGGCCTTCGTTTTACATTAAGATGCGCCATGCGCATTGCCCGCCCTGCCTGGGCGCTCGGCCTCGCGATGTCCTCGATCGGCATCGCGCGGGCATCTGGTCCTGCGGCGCCGTCCGGCGCCGTCGCGCAGGGGGCCATGCCCCCGGTCAGTTTCAATCGCGACGTGCTTCCCATTCTCTCGAACAACTGCTTCGCCTGCCACGGTCCCGACGAAGGCAAGCGCGAAACCAGGTTTCATTTCGACACGCACGACGGTGCGTTCGCGAAGAAGGGCGTCATCGTGCCGGGCAATGCCGCCGGCAGCTTCCTCGTCCAGCGGATCACCAACCCTGATCCTGACGAACGGATGCCCCCGGCCGAGACCGGCCACACGCTGACGCCGAAGCAGATCGACCTGCTGCGCCGATGGATCGACGAAGGCGCCAAGTGGGACACGCACTGGGCCTTCATCGCGCCGACGCGACCGGAGCCGCCGGTCGTCAGCCCCGCGCAGGCCCGCTGGGTTCGCAATCCGATCGATCGATTCATCGCGGCGCGGCTCGACCGCGAAGGATTGAAGCCGTCTCCGGAAGCCGACAGGACGACGCTGCTGCGGCGGGTGACGTACGACCTGACGGGGCTGCCCCCGGGGCCCGAGGCGATCGACTCCTTCCTTGCAGACGGATCGCCGGACGCGTACGAGAAGCGTGTGGACGCGCTGCTGCAGTCGCCCCGTTACGGCGAACGGATGGCGATGCCCTGGCTCGACGCGGCGCGCTACGCGGATACCCACGGGTACCACATCGACAGCCTCCGCGGCATGTGGCCGTGGCGCGACTGGGTGATCAACGCGTTCAATCGCAATCTTCCGTACGACCAGTTCGCCGTCGAGCAGCTCGCCGGCGACCTGCTCCCCAACGCGACGCGCGAACAGAAAGTGGCCTCGGGCTTCAACCGCAACCACATGATCAATTTAGAAGGCGGGGCCATCGCCGACGAGTACCAGGTCGAGTACGTCATCGATCGGGTGGAGGCCACATCGGGTGCCTTCATGGGGCTGACGATGGGGTGCGCGCGGTGCCATTCCCACAAGTACGATCCGATCACGCACAAGGAGTTCTACCAGTTCTTCGCGTTCTTCAACAACGTGCCGGAGCTCGGGCTCGACGGCCGGACCGGCAACGCCCAGCCCTTCATCCAGCTGCCGTCGCCCGATCAGCAGGCGCATCTCGAGGCGCTCACGGCGGCCATCGGGACGCGCGAGTCCGCCCTTGCGGATCCGGTGGTGGCACCGCTGCAGGCGGCGTGGGAAGCGACCCTTCCCGAGAGAGCGGCGCCCTCGGGCGAAGGCCTCGTCGCCTACTACGAGCTCGACGGGAGCTTTTCCGACAGCTCCGGCCGCTATCAGCACGGGCGGACGGTCACGGGCGATCCCACCTTCGATCCCGGGCAAATCGGGAAGGCGGTGTCGTTCGACGGAGACACCCAGGTCAGCTTCGGCAACGTGGGGGCCTTCGATCGTGGGGACGCGTTCAGCCTCGCGGTGTGGTTGAAGGGGCGCGGGAACCTCCCGATGTCGGTGTTCCAGAAGCTCGACGACGGCGCCCATCGCCGCGGCTACGAATGGGCATTCGAAGACATCGCGCTCGTGGGCATCCAGCGGTGGGCCGCGCGGCTGACGGTCACGCTCGCGTCCGAGCCATCGAGAAAGATCCAGATTCGGACCCGGGAGCGCTTGCGCCTCGGCGACTGGTATCACGTCGCGCTCGTCTACGACGGCTCCGGCAAGGCGTCGGGTCTTCGGATCTTCGTCAACGGCACGCGCTCCGAGACCGACGTTGTCGGCGACACCCTCGCCGGCGCGGTGAAGACGGACGCGCCACTCCGGGTCGGCAGCAAGGATCTCGGAGCGCCGTTCACGGGGCAGCTTGACGACCTTCGTCTGTACGACCGCGCGCTCACGCCGGCGCAGATCGAGCAGCTCGCGATCCACGACAGCGTGCGGGTGATCGTGTCGGGAGTCCACGGGAAGCGCTCCAAAGACGAGGCCGAACAGGTTCGCGAGTATTTCCTCACCTACGCGGCGCCGCCGACGCTGCGCGCGGTCTCCACCGAGTTGAAGGCGCTGCGCCGGCAGAAGGAACAGCTGGACGCCGTCATTCCGACGACAATGGTGATGGGGGACCTGAAGAAGCCGCGGGACACCTTCGTGCTCGCGCGCGGCGATTACCGCAACCAGACCGAGAAGGTGCAGCCTGGCGTCCCCGCGATGCTGCCGCCTCTGCCTGATGGCGAGCCACTCAACCGGCTCACGCTCGCGAAGTGGCTCGTGCAGCCGGATCATCCGCTCACGTCCCGCGTGGCGGTCAATCGCTTCTGGCAGATGTACTTCGGGACCGGGATCGTCAAGACCCAGGAAGACTTCGGCGTCCAGGGCGAACCGCCGGTGCACCCGGAGCTGCTCGACTGGCTGGCGACCGAATTCGTGCGCACCGGCTGGGACATCCGTGCGATGCAGCGCCTGATCGTGACCTCCGCCACGTACCGGCAGTCGGCGAGCGTGACGCGCGCGCTTCTGGAACGCGACCCGGAAAACAGGCTCCTCGCCAGGGGCCCGCGGTACCGTCTGCCTGCAGAAATGATTCGTGACACCGCGCTGGCGGCGAGCGGCCTCTTGAACGACCAAATCGGCGGGCCCAGCGTGCTGCCGTATCAGCCCAAAGGGCTCTGGGAGGAGATGGCCTTCGGCGACGGCTTCTCGGCCCAGGCCTACGAGCAAAGCCACGGGCGCGACCTGTACCGCCGCGGCATGTATACGCTCTGGAAGCGCACCGTTCCGCCGGCGTCGCTCGCGACGTTCGACGCACCCAATCGCGAGAAGTGCACCGCGCGTCGTGCGCTCACGAATACGCCGCTTCAGGCGCTCGCCTTGATGAACGATCCGACCTACGTCGAAGCGGCGCGCGCGCTGGCCCAGCGGGCGCTGCTCGAAGGCGGCCCCGACCTCGAGAGCCGCCTGTCGTACGCGTTCCGGCTCGCGACCACGCGCAAGCCGAGCGGCAAGGAGACGAAGGTGCTGCGGACGCTGCTCGATCAGCGGCTCGTGTCGTTCAAAGCCGACCGTCCCGCCGCCCTTCAGCTGGTCTCGGTCGGCGAGTCCCCGCGAAACCCGAGGCTCGACCCTGTTGAACTCGCCGCGTGGACGACGGTCGCCAGCGTGATCTTCAATCTCGATGAGACGGTCAACAAATGATCGACGGGGTTTTGGTTCCCGGTCTTCGGTGAGTGTCCTGGCTTCCACGGAAAACCGGAACACGAAAACCCGGGAACGCAGAGCTCGAGCACGTCACACCCGAAGCCACAGGTCCTCTCATGTCTGAATACGACCGCGCGCTTGAAATGACCCGTCGCCAGCTGTTCGGGCTGTCGGCGCAGGGTATCGGAATCGCGGCCCTCGCCTCGCTGCTCGGGCCGGAGCTGATCGCGGCGGGGCCTCAAGGCTCGGTGGCCGCGTCGCGGACCGGCGGGCTCGTGGGGCTTCCGCACTTTGCTCCGAAGGCGAAACGGGTCATCTTCCTCCACCAGTCCGGCGGCCCGTCGCAGCTCGAGACGTTCGACTACAAACCGGGGCTGGCCCGATTCCAGGGCACGCAGATCCCGGACTCCGTCAGGCAGGGGCAGCGCGTCGCGCAGACGATGGGGCAGTCGTCGCTCCCGGTGGCGCGGTCTCTCTACGCGTTCGCGCAGCACGGCCAGTCGGGCACCTGGGTGAGCGAGCTGCTGCCCCACACGGCCAAAATCGTCGACGACATCACCGTGATCAAGACGATGAACACCGAGGCCATCAACCACGACCCGGCGATCACGTTCATCCAGACGGGCTTTCAGCAGCCGGGGCGGCCGAGCATGGGCGCCTGGCTCAGTTACGGGCTGGGGAGCGAGAACCAGAACCTGCCGTCGTTCGTGGTCCTCCTGTCGCAGGCGCATGCGATCAACACCGATCAGCCGCTCTTCTCGCGCCTCTGGGCGAGTGGGTTCCTGCCATCGAGCTATCAGGGCGTGCGCTTCGGTACCGGCAGCTCGCCGGTGCTCTACCTCGACGACCCGCCGGGGATCAGCAAGACGACGCGCCGGCAGATGCTGGACACCGTCGCCAGGCTCAACACGTTCACCCACGACGCGTACGGCGATCCGGAGATCGAGACGCGCATCGCGCAGTACGAGATGGCGTATCGCATGCAGACATCGGTCCCTGATCTGATGGACCTGTCGAAGGAGCCGGACTCGGTCTTCGAGATGTACGGCCCCGAATCGCGCAAGCCCGGATCCTACGCGGCGAACTGCCTGCTCGCCCGGCGGCTTGCGGAGCGCAACGTGCGCTTCATCCAGCTCTATCACCGCGGGTGGGATCAGCACAAAGATCTCCCCCGCGACCTCGCGCTCCAGTGCAAAGGGACCGATCAGCCGACAGCCGCCCTCATCACGGACCTCAAACAGCGAGGGTTGCTGGACGACACGCTGGTGGTCTGGGGCGGGGAGTTCGGGCGGACGGTCTTCAGCCAGGGCAAGCTGACGGACGTGAACTACGGGCGCGATCATCACCCGCGCAACTTCTGCATGTGGGTCGCGGGCGGTGGGACCAAACGGGGCTTCGTGCTCGGCGAGACCGACGAATTCAGCTACAACGTCGTCTCGGATCCCGTGTCCGTCTACGACCTGCAGGCCACGATTCTGCACGTGCTGGGGATTGACCACAAGCGATTGACGTACAGGTTCCAGGGTCGGGACTTCCGCCTGACGGACGTACACGGCGAGGTCGCGACGAAGATCCTCGCCTGACGACGACCGGTGCCCTGCGGTAGAGGGAGCCGGACGCGCCTGCGGCGCGGTTCGGGGTTATCCTGAGCGCATGACCGACGATGAAAGACGCCAGCTCGATGAGCAGGGATACGTCGTGCTCCGCGGACGTGTCGACGCCGATTTGCTGCGCGGTTTGAAGGGCCGCATCGCCGAGCTCTTCGAGCAGGAGGGACCCCGCGCCGGCCACGAGTTCAAGCAGGAAGAGCACGCGCATCGCCTGTCGAACCTGGTCGACAAGGGCGAGGTGTTTCGGCAGGCCGTCGCCCTGCCCGACGTGCTCGACTGCGTGCGCCACGTGCTCGGCCCTGAGATGAAGTTGAGCAGCCTCAACGCGCGATCCGCGGATCCGCATTCCGAGGAGGGGCAGCCGCTGCACGTGGACATGGGAGCCGTGGCGGACGAGAGGGGCTACTGGGTGTGCAACACCGTGTGGATGCTCGACGCGTTCACGACCGCGAACGGCGCGACGCGGATGGTGCCGGGCTCACACCTCTGGCGAACGCGGCCGCAGGACGTGCTGGCAGACCCGATGGCGCCGCATCCCGACGAAATCCTGCTGACGGGACCGGCCGGCAGTCTCGCCGTCATGAACGCCCACCTGTGGCACGGCGGCACCGCCAACCGCACGGCGGCGCCGCGACTGGCGATGCATGCGTTCTACTGCCGCCGGGACAAGCCGCAGCAGCAATATCAGAAGCGGCTGCTGCGACCCGAAGTGCAGTCCGCCCTGCCTCCCGGGTTGCGCACGCTCCTCGCGCTCGATGATCCGCTGAACGACGAGTTGAGCTCCGCCGTCACGGTGCGCAGCGGGTTCCTGAAGTAGCGGTGGCGCGATCCATCAGCCCTTGTAGCCCAGGAACACGCGCGGGAGCACGAGCGTCAGTCCCGGAAATGCGGCAATGAGCGCCAGCCCCACGAGCAGCGCGACGAGGTAGGGCAGATACGTCCGGCTCACGTCGTCGATGTCGACGCGCGCGATCCCGGCGGCGATCGAGAGTCCCACGCCGACCGGCGGCAGAAAGAACGCGATGCCCATGGCGGCGACAATCACGATCCCGTAGTGCACCGGGTCGATTCCGACGACGCGGCTGATCGGAAACAGGATCGGCCCGAAGATGAGCAGCGCCGGCAGCCCCTCGAGCAGCGCGCCGACGACGACGAACAGGACGACCGTCATCGCGAGAACCCCCGTCCGGCCGGCGCCGACGCCGCCGATCCAGGCTCCCAGCATCTGGGGCACCCACTCGCGCACCAGGATCCAGGCGAACGCAGACGCCGCGGCCAGCACCCACAACGTGGTCGCCGTCACGATGCCGCTCCGCGCGAACTGCCCTGCGAGGGTGCGCGGGCGGATCCCCCCCATCAGCATCCCGGCGACGAGCGCGTAGGCCACCGCAATCAGCGCGGCCTCCGTCACGGTGGTGGCACCGCTGAAGATCCCGCCGAAGAGAATGACCGGCAATCCGAGCGGTACGGCGGCGCGGCGCGCCGCTCGGGCCAGATCGGCTCCCGTGACCCGCGCGCTCACGGGCCAGCGCTGGCGCCGCGCCCGCACGGCAATCAGCACCAGGAGCATCGCCGCGAGGATGAATGCCGGCACGAACCCCGCGAGAAAGAGCGTGACGATCGACAGGTTGACGAGCGATCCGAGTACCACCATCGTCAGGCACGGCGGCACGAGAATGCCCATCGCGGAGGCGGCGGCGACGACGCTGACCGCCTCCGGTCCCGAGTATCCCGCCCGTCGCATCGACGGCACGAGCAGCGAACTGATCGCGGACACGTCCGCGGCCGTGGATCCCGAGATGCCGGAGAACAGGATCTCCGCGACGACGGCGACCATCGCGAGCCCTCCGCGGACGCGTCCGACGAGGGCCATCGCCAGTTCGACGATGCGTTCCGAGATTCCGCCCGACTCCATCAGGGCTCCTCCAACGATGAACAGCGGAATCGCGAGGAGCACGAAGGAGTCCACACCCCCGAGAATCTTGATGGGCAGGATGATCAGGCTGACGCCGCCGATCCCGAGCAGGTACGTCAGCGAGGTGAGCGCGAGTGTGAACGCCAGGGGGACGCCGAGCGCCGCGGTCACCAGGAAGCCGGACACGAGGATCACGATCGGGGCAGCCCCGGCGACGAGGGGCAGCAGCACGGACCCGAACGCGACGCCGGCCGCTCCCGCGGACCATGCCCGGGACGATCGCTCCCGCCACACCTCCCGGCCTTCGCGGCGAAGCTGCTGCACCAGCACGAGCGACATCAGAACGAGCGAGACGGGCAGCACCGCGGAGATCGCCGCTCCGGAAAGGCCGCTGGCGGGCAGGCGTTCCCCCGCGCTTTCGATCGTGAGTCTGCAGGCCGGGACCACCAGGCAGGCGAAAAAAGCGATGAGCACGAGCCGCAGCCCGCGGTCCACAGCCTGCCTCCGAGAGTCCGGCAGCAGACGCAGCAGCGCGGTGACGCGCGGATGTTGTCCGTCGCGGACGGCGGAGATCCCGCCGACACACATCAGCCACACCAGGAGGACGCGCGCAATCTCCTCGGTCCACGGGAGTGGCTCGCGCAGGACGTGCCGCCCGATGACCTGGAGACCGACGACCACGGCCTGGGCGATCACGAGAAACGCGATTGCTCCTTCGAGCGCACGGTGCGGGAGGGACGCGTCCGGCTGGCGATCGGCCCGGATAGCCGTCACTCGCGGATTGCCTTCAGCCACGAGTAAACACCGAGCGCGCGCGCTTCTCGTTCCCACAGCCGTTCCGCAGGTTGTCGGAAGGGCGTCGCGTCGAAGTCGCGGATGGTCATCCCCCGCGCGGTGAGCTCGCGCGATGCGGCGGTGTCTTCCGCCGGTCCCAGGGTCCGCTGCACCGTCGCCGCTTCGATCGCGGCCTGCTCGATCGCGGCGCGGATGTCCGACGGAAAGCGCCTGAGCCCGACCGTCGAGGCGAACAGCCCTAGGACGCCTGCGATATGGCGTGTGCGCGCCATGTATCGCGCGACTTCATAGAAGTGCTGCTGGTAGGTCGTGCTGGCATCGTGCTCGTACCCGTCGATCACGCCCGTCTGCAGCGATGTGTAGACCTCGCCGAACGCCATCGGGGTCGGGCTTCCGCCCATCAGCTGCACGGCCTTGACGTAGATCGGCGACTGGATCGTGCGGATCTTCAACCCGGTCAGCTGACCCGCCTCCGTGATGTCGCGCGACCGCGTAATCACCTGGCGGAACCCGAAGGAGTCACCCCAGGCAACGGGTCGAATGCGGACGGCGCCCTCGAGATAGTCCGCCGCTTCGCGGCCCGTCGGTCCGTCCACCACCCGGTGCACGTGGGCCCAGTCGCGCCAGAGGAACGGGAAGTCGAACGCCTGCAGCTTCGGCGCGACACTGCCCCAGATCGCGGTACCGGAGACCATGAAATCGACCAGGCCTTCCTGCAGTTGCTGAACGACCTCGCGCTCCCGTCCCAGTGTGCCGCTCGGGAAGATCCGGACCGTGACCGCTCCGCCCGTGGCTGCTTCGGCACGCGCACGGAACCGGTCTCCGAAAACGTGCAGCGCCGTCTGGCCCGCGGACATCGCATGCGAGAGACGGAGCACGATCGGCCCTGCGGCTGATCGTGACCGGCACCCCGCCGTCAGCGCACCGGCACCGGCAGCGGTCAGGAATCTGCGCCGCCCGATCGCGTGTTCTCCGTCAGCCACGCGCGCCATTATGACTTCAGACATGGGATTGGGGACTCGGGATTTGGGATTCGGGAAGGGGGAATGCGGAAGGACACGCGGCGCCCGACCGTGGCGCAGGGCTTCAGCCTCGCGTCCGGATCATCGAACGCACGCCGCGACGCGCAGCTGACGCTGCGCGATCCGTACGCGTGCGAGCCCCGTTATAGACTGCCCCCATGCAGAACTACCTCGATCTGACCGGCAGCACGGCGCTCGTGACGGGCGCGTCCTCCGGGATCGGCGCCGCGACGGCGGCCACGCTGGCGGATCTCGGCGCCTCGGTCGGTATTGCGTACCATCGCAATCAGCACGGGGCCGAAGCCATAAGAGACGCCATCATCGAGGCCGGCGGTCGCGCGATCGCGGTCGCGGCGGATGTTCGCAGCGGCACCGAGGTCCGCTCGCTCGTGGACCGCGTGGCCGCAGCCCTCGGACCGATCGATATCCTCGTGAACAACGCCGGCTCACTCGTCGTCCGCCGCAGCATTCGCGAGATCACGGAGGAGCAGCTCGACGAGATCCTCGCGGTCAACCTGAAGAGCGCCGTGCTCGCCTCCCAGGCGGTGGCCGGGTCGATGATCGGGCGGCGGCGTGGCGCGATCATCAATGTGGTCTCGATCGCGGGCCATACGGGGGGCGGCCCCGGCGCCGCAGCCTATGCGGCGTCCAAGGCAGCGCTGACGTCCTACACGAAGGCACTGGCCAAAGAGCTGGCGCCGCACGGCATTCGAGTGAACGCCGTGTCACCCGGAGTCATCGACACGCCGTTCCACGAAGTATTCTCGACGCCGGACATGATGCGGTCCTTCGTCGCGGCGATTCCGATGGGCAGAGTCGGGACGCCTGCCGAGTGCGCGACGGTCATCGCATTTCTCGCGTCGCGTGCGGCCGGCTATATCGTGGGAGAGACGATCGAGGTCAACGGCGGACAGCTGATGCGGTAGCCGTGGCGCCTCGCCGGGCTCCCGCGAGCACGCCGCGCATGGCGTCGACGACGGCAGAGACGACATAGTCCTCGTCGTCCAGGCTGCTCACCCGAAGATCGACCGTCGCTCGACGCGGCGATCCGCCGTACTCGGTGCTGACGGTCAGTTCCGCGACCTCGGGCCCGAACACGGGCCGCCCCGCCGCCGAGTCCAGGCGCAGAGGGCAGTCCTGCCCGTCGACGTCCACGTGGGTCGTCTCGATCTTCTCGCGCAGCGCGTACGGGATGACGACCTCTTCCGGGACGAGCCGTGCGTCACAGACGGCCCCGCTCTCGGTCTCCGCGAGGGGTTCGGCAGCGGAGTACCTGGCCAGCCAGGCCAGGGCTTCGTGTCTTTCGGTGAATGCGGCAACCGTCGCGCCGCGATCGACCGACAGCGCCGTGATGCTCACCGCGGCTTCGTAGAACTCGCCAGGCCTCGCCACCATCGCCACGGGCGAGCACGGGAACGCCGTCGCGAACAGCCCCGCGAACACACGCGCTTCGGCGTCCGAAGGCGTGAAAGCCAGCTCCACGGCGTCGATGAGGATGCCCATGCCCTGCGAGTACACGGCGTGCGTCTGGACGGCGTGAAGCGCCCGCTGTCCTTCACCGGCATTCCCGCTGCCATACGTCCGCAGCAGGATCGTCCTGGGCTCGGCCGTGGCGCTGATTTCGAAAGGCATAAGGTCCCCCCCGTCTTCTCGCGCTTACTTTTCGCGCCGCACGAACCCACCGGGAGTTTCGCGAAGGACCCGGGTCCGCACGAGGGCGGCGATGGCTTCGTCGCATTCGCGCTGGTCGAGGTCCCAGAGCCGGGCAGCCTGCCACCGCGTCAACCGAAGATTCGGGATGGCGCGGTATTCCGCTTCGATCTGCATCGAGATGGTCAGGATGCGATTGCCGTCGCCATTCGCGCCGTGCCCGTTCGTGCCGGCGCGCCCGCCCCTCGCACGTTCGCGTACCAAGGCCCGCTGCAGCCGCTCCGCCAGCGCTGCGAATTCGTCCGCCGACTTTCGCAGCAGCTCGTTTTCGTCGCGGAGCTCGCGAATTCTCTCGAGGCAGGCTCGGTGTTCGGCGAGGTCCGCGGCCGTCGACGTGAGGTCCTGGTGAACCGTTCGGTCGTCGGTGCGCCGTTCGGGAGCCTGCGCGTTTCGTCCACTGTGAGCGCCGAAGGCGTGTAGCGACATGGTGACCACAGCTGAGCAAGGAACGGTCCCACGCGTGGGCGTTCGTAACTCCATGGATCGCAATCGCTTAGAAGTTCAGAACGATCTTGTAAAGACTTCCGATGTTCCTAAACGGAACAGACGCCCACCGATGTGCAAGTTCGTTAGAGTTCTCTCCTGTCGTTACAGGTCGAGTGGGTGGGGTTACGAACTCAGTGACCCAGGAGGGTCGACATCTGACGATTCCTGGAGCCGCGGCGCGTCAGTGGAGGACCCGGCGGTTCTGAAATTTCGGATTGGGGGCGATCAACCTGGCCGCAAGGGTGAGCACGTCCTGCATGGTCAACGGCTTGAAGCAGAGGTCCGCGCCGAGCGCCTGGACCGCCTCCTGCGCGGTGTCGTCCAGGTGCGTATCCGCGGTGACGACCGCGACCGGTATCTGGCGCCGATCCGGATGCGCACGTAAAGAGAGCAGGAAGCCGAGCCCGCCCATCCCGGGCATCCGCAGGTCGAGCAGTACCGCGTCGGGCATCAGGCCATCGTCCAGCAGGCGCAGCCCGTCTTCGGCGCTGAGCGCCGGCACGGTCTCATAGCCCTCGAGCTTGAGCGTCTCCGTGAACGCACTGACGATGGCCGATTCGTCGTCAACGACCAGGACAATCGGCGGCTTCCGTGGAGTCTCGTTACCCGTCATGCGGCGTCTCACCTGCTGCGCTCAACCGACGGCGACGTCGCGACGCGCGCAGCTCCGAATCCATTTACCGGTTCGTGAGGCCACTCTCGCCCCGCGACATGGTAGCCGATCGGCGGGTCGGGCGGAGCGATCAGGGCAGCGGCGGCGAGAGCTGCAGTTCGACGACGGACACCGACGCCGGCGGGAATTCCCAGGTGCCTCCTGCGTCGAGCACGCGTTCCGTGGCTGTCATCACCTCCGCGCTGTTCAGGTATGAGACTTCCACGGTCGTGTCCCCCGCGATCTCGAACACCCGGCCGCCGCGTATCGCGCGCCCCTGGACCCGCAACATCGCGCGCACGGACTCGGTTCTTCGGGTGTTCGCCACGTGGAGGAAGAGCGTGTCGTCGCGGCGGCTGGCGACGACGTCGAGCGCGTCCGGGGCGCCGGTGACGTGAACCGCGTGGCTGCCGATGTGTTTCCGGTAGAGCCGCATCACGCGTGCGACCGGCTGGAGGTAGGCCCGGTTGTTGCCCCTCGGCACCGGAATCATCACGGCGTTGTTCTGCCATCTCGTCCCGCAGAAGTCGGCGGCCGTGGCAATCTTCAGCACCTCGCCGTGCCGCTGATGGTTGTTCAGGATGCGTGCATACGACACGCCCGCCGCCCAGGTTGAGAGGACGTCGCACCGATCGCGCCCCGGGATCGTGAAGTGGCATTCCGTCAGGGCGAGCGGAATGGCACGGCCCTGGAGCGCGTCGCGCATGCCACGAATCTTGGCGTCGGTCACCTCCCACGCCTTCATCAACTGGGTCCAGGTGGCGTCGGGATCGCGGCGGTACATCTCTCCGCGCAGCACCGGGTGCTTCGGGTCGTCCGGATCGAACATGTGATGGAAGGCGAGATACTGCACGTGTCCGCCGGCGATCTCCGCCATGCGAGCGGCCCAGCCGCTGTCGGCCCACGCGATGAGCCGGAGTGACGGATCCGCCTGCCGCATCGCCGCGGCGAAGGCGACCGTCTTGCGCGCCGCCGTCTCGAGATCGAAACCATTCCGATCGTACGAGGTCTCGTTGCCGATTTGCCAGTGCCGGATATTCAGGGGACCCGCGTGACCGTGCGCCGTGCGTTCCGCGCTCGCTGGCGCGTTGCAGTACGCCACCCATTCGGCAGCTTCCCGGGCGTCCGCCGTGCGGACGCTGCCGGCGGCGCTCATATACTGCCGTCGGCCGTCGGACTCGAAGTTGACGCACACGAGCGGCTCGGCGCCAACCGACCGGCAGAAGTCCGTGAACTCCCCCGTGCCCACCTGGTTCGACTCGAGGCCTCCCCACAGCAGGTTGATCATCGGCTGACGCGCGGCGCGCGGGCCCACCGCTTCGCGCCACCGGTAGTAGTCAGAAAATATCCCGCCCCAGCGGATCATCGTCGGGGCGAGGTCCCGCGTGACCTCCAGCACGTCGTCGCGCCAGGCGCCGCGGAGGTGATCCCACGCGGCTTCGACGGAACCGTCCGTCGCGCCGAGCGGCTCCATGAACTGCATGTACAGGTAGGGAGACAGCTCGAACGTCGGCGTGGGGTCCACGTCGAGCGGAGCGTCCACTTCTGCGGTCGAGCGGGCGCTCGTGCGCGCCACTTCCAACGGTCCCGCGATCGCGAGGGCCGCCGCCGCCCGGCTCGTCTCCTTCAGAAAACGTCGTCGTCTCACGTGAGCGGATCCTTTCCGATACCGCGCCGCTTCACCTCTCGGAAGCGACGATTGTCCTTAGACTTTTCGCCGCCGATGTCCTTAGACTGAACCCAGACCGTAGCACGTTAATCGCGCTGTACGTGGCACGTCGCCCGTGGGACGTGTGGCTCGACGACGTGTCCTGGAGGCAACCATGACCGGACGAGTGAGTCGATGGCGAGGACTGACGATGGCCTTGTGGCTCGTGGCGGCCGCCGCCTCCGCGCAGACGCCGGCCACGCCTCAAGGGCCCTTCGAACCGAAAGTGGGGCAGGCGGGGAAGGATGTCGTGTGGGTGCCGACCCCACAGGCCCTTGTCGACAGGATGCTGGATATGGCGAAGGTGACGCCGCAGGATTACCTGATCGATCTGGGATCGGGAGACGGGCGAACGGTGATTACCGCTGCCAGGCGCGGTGTGCGCGCACTCGGGATCGAATACAACCCCGACATGGTGGAGCTCGCGAAGCGCAACGCCGCGCAGGCGAACGTGAGTGACAAGGCGACGTTCGTCAAGGCGGATATCTTCGAGAGCGACATTTCGAAGGCGACCGTCATCACGCTCTTCCTGCTGCCCCAGCTGAACCTGAAGCTCCGTCCGACGCTGCTCGGCCTGGCCCCCGGCACGCGCATCGTGTCGAACTCGTTCACGATGGACGACTGGCAGCCGGACGAGACCGCGACGGTGACTGAGGGATGCACGACCTGGTGCACGGCGCTGTTCTGGGTGGTACCGGCGAAGGTCGACGGCGCGTGGCGGCTTGGCGACCAGGATCTCGTGCTGACGCAGCAGTTCCAGAAGGTGTCCGGATCGCTCGGCGGAACGCCGATCGCCGACGGGTCAGTGCGCGGGGACGAGATCACCTTCAGCGTGGGACACGCGAAGTACACGGGGCGCGTGGCGGGCAACGCGATGCGAGGCGCTGTTGCGGGCGGCGTCCCCTCATGGTCCGCCACGCGGCGTTGAAGGAACACCCGATGCCAGCCGCGGCTCGCACCGCGGCCGTGTATGGGCTCAGCGACTGGCGTTGCCCTGCCGTCCGGGCGCCGGATCCGCGCGGCGGTCGTCGCCCCTTCGGGCGAGCCGCCGCTCGCGGCCCTGCCGGCGCTCCTCCTGGAGTTCGGAGTTCAGGCGTTCTGCCAGGCGGCCGAACGAGGCGCCCGACTGCCGCAGCGCGGCGTTTTCGTCGAGCAGTTGCTGGATCATCTCGTGACACTCGTCCACAGTCTTAGGCAGTTCCATGGCTCCTGAGTCGGGTGGCCTGGCGGTCCGCAATACACGTGCCGAACCGCGTCGATGCGACGCTGATAATTGCCGGTGTATTCTTCGAGTCGATGGCGCCCTCTGATTGATAACGACGAGCGTCGAAAGCTGCTACATGATTCGACAGGAAGGGTGATCCAGAGACCCCGGCCCGATCAGATGACCGGCCGCTCCGGCGGCGCGGGCAGCCGTGACTCGGCGAGTCTCTGCTCGATTCGCTCGATCAGCGTGGCCGGCGAGACTGGCTTCACCAGGTACTCGGCCCCCATGGCCCGTGCCTCCGCCTGCAGCACGACGTCGTCGAACCCGCTGATGACGATGACCGGGATGTTCAGGGCGCTCGTGGCGATGAGTTGCAGGCCGTTGAATGACCCGAGTCGAACATCGGCGATCAGCATGTCGGGGGCGCCGTGGCGCAGCGCCCGCCGGGCTTCCTCGAACGTGCCCACGGCGACCGCCTCGTGGCCCGCCATTTCGACCAGCTGCTTCATCCCCGAGAGGCATGCCTCGTCGTCGTCAACTATCAGGACTCGACCATGCATTTCGCAGTCTCCGGGAACTTGGCCACGCACAAATCGTCCCAAGTATGGCACAGCTCCGGCGGTGCCGTCTCGCGGGTACTCTTTAGTCTTCCTTCGGTGTGATATTCACTCGGTTTCCGTCGAAATCAGGCCTGATCCGATTCATGCCCCGAGGCGGGACTCTTGCTTCACCGCCGAGGCATGCGGATTTCCGCGCGCGCAACGGTACGTCGCCGGTGAAGCATCTGACGGCGGAGCTGGTGCTCGCGGTCTTCCTGGTGCTGCAGCTCGCCGATGGACTGATCACGTTCCAGGCGGTCGCGCTCTTCGGGCCGCTCGCGGAAGGGAACCCGTTGCTGTCCGCGTGGATCGCGATTGTGGGGCCCGGGCCCGCGCTCGTGGGCGCGAAGCTCGTCGCCTGCGGGTGCGCGACGTTCCTGTACCAGGCTGGGTACCATCGCGTGATCGCAGGCCTCGCCACTGTGTACCTCGTCGTCGCCGTCGGGCCGTGGCTCCGTGTGCTGACGGTCCTCGCGCATCAGCGCTGACCGTGGCACGGTCGGCGCGCCGCCCAGCGGCCGTGATGGTCCGTCAACGGCGAACGACCCACGCCAGCCCGTCCGGCTGCTTTCCCGCATCAATCCGGCCCGCCACCGTCAGCGTTTTCATGTCGATGACGGCGACGGAATCGTCCGGCGTGCACGCGACGTACGCGCGGGCCCCATCCGGTTGCATCTGGATCCCGGCGGCGCCGTGTCCGACAGGCACCCGCTTCACTTCTTTCCGGGTGGCCGCCTCGAGGATGACGAGGTCCGGCGCGCCCAGGGTGGTGACGAACACGAGCTTGCCATCGGGGGTGAACTTCAGCCGGTTCGCGCCGTTCACGCTGGCGGCGAGGGTCTGCGTCACCCGCTTCGTGGCGATGTCGATGACCGAGATGGTGCCGTCCTGGGCATTCGCGGCCCAGACCTCCTTCCCGTCAGGGGAGACGTCGAAACCCTCGGCGCCCCGTCCGACGGGGACCACGGTCTCCTCCCAGTCGCCCTGACCGCCGGGACCGCGTCCCGGCCCGCCGCCGGCCTGGGGGGGGCCGCCTGCTGGCCCGAATCCGGCGGGTCCGCGTCCCTGGCCAGGGGGGCCGCCGCGTCCTCTTCCGCCGGCGGTCCTTGCGATGAACGTCATCGTGGCGGAACTGACGTTCGAGGTGACCATCCACTTGAGATCGGGAGACACGAAGATCATGTGTGTCCGGTTCTGGCCGGTGCCGAGCACCCAGTCGACCTTGCCGGCCGCGGGATCGTAGCTGCCGATCGCCTTCGCCGCTTCGGCCGTGAACCAGAGCTTGCCCGCGACGAACGCGAGCCCATGTGGCGCCCGGAGCGGGCCGAGGTCGATGGGCGCGAGGGCCTTCATCGATGTGAGATCGATCGCGGTGATGATGTTGTTCCCGCCGTTGTAGTTCGAGATATAGGCGACGCGCCCGTCCGCGGAGGCGACGACTTCGTGCGGGTCGGCGCCCGAGGGGGCCGAGCCCGTGATCTTGAGCGTGGCGGGGTCCACGACAGAGAGCGTCCGATCGGACTTGGCGAGCACCAGCAGGTTACCTGCAGGCGCCGGTTGCGCGGCGACGTCAGCCAGCGCGCCGCACGCCACCAGCGCGACGAGAGATGTGAATTTCATGACACGCCTCGGGAAGCGATGACCGTGAAGCCGAGCCATCGGGGCTGAACATAGCAAAGCTGCGGCCCGGCCGCGATGAAAGATTTGTGTCAGCCGGACCTGGACGTGTTATCTACGCGGCGGGGGTCGTATGGAGATGACGAGGCGTGAGTTCGTAACCGCGGCGGGGATGGCGTCCGCGATACTTCCAACCATCCTGGATGCGCAGGCGCACCCAGCCGGGGCACCACCTGTACGGATCGGCATGACGGACTGGAACCTCGGGAAGCGGGGCGATGTGACGAAGGTCGCCCTTGCTCGCGAGATCGGGCTCGACGGTATCCAGGTCAGCCTGACGTTCCCGACCGACGGCAGTCCTCACCTTCGGGAGCCCGCGACGCAGGCGGCATTCAAACAGGCCGCGCTCGACAACGGTGTGCAGATCTGCTCGCTCGCGATCGGGTCCCCCGGAAAATCCCGGCTGCCGCTCCATACGAACCCTGCCGCCGCCATTCTGCTCGTCGAAGCCGTCGATGTGGCCCGCGCGCTCGGCACGACGAACATCCTGCTCCCGATCCTCGGCGACAGCCATATCACGATGACCAACCAGCGTGAGGTCGACACGTTCGTCGCGATGATGAAGGAGGTGGCGCGGTACGCGGAAAAGGCGGGGGTGGTCGTCGCCCTGGAAGACTGGATTTCTGCCGAGGACAACATCCGGCTGCTCGACGCAATCGGCTCGGAATTCATCGGCATCTACTACGACGCCCGCAACATCAAATCGCGACTGCACGATCCGTACGGCGAGCCGACTCGACTCGGCAGACGCATCCACCAGGTCCACGTGAAGAACGGGCCGATGCTGATGCGCGACCGCGACATCCTCGACTGGCCGCGGCTTGCGCAGGAGTACCAGGACATCGGTTACCGCGGATGGTACGTGCTCGAGACCGACGCGCCGACCGGCGACCTCGTCGCCGATACGCGCGCAAACGCTGAGTACGTCCGCGCAACGTTCAGGATGGCCGCGGGGTGAAGACTTCGAAGGGCGCCGCCTGACACCGAGTAGGAAATTGTCGTGATTTCAGCGGGCGCCGGCGTGGCCGCGAGGCGACTCGGTCGCTTTCGCAACAGGCTGCCCGGTCTGGACCATCTGCGGCGGTTCGTCGTCGATCCGGGTCCAGCCGAGCGACGCGCCGACCTCGTCGGGAAGATCGGCGATCCCCCGCTCGATCTGAAACGCACCCTCCGAGGTGTGCACGATGCCACGGACAAGGTGCGGATGGCGAAAGAGACCCATGTTCAACCCCTGCGCTGACTGGACCGGGACCTGCGCGGTCGCGACGTCGCCACCGCGGTCGAAGAAAGGCTGATGCGGGTCGCGAACGCGACCACCTGGCCGCGCACCGGATGTAGATGTACGGGCAGCAGGTCCGTCCGATGTCCGCACGACTCGCAGATGAATAGCATCGCCCCGTCGTCGTTGGTGACAACGAATCGGTGCCGGCAGCCAAACCGGGCGGAGGCGTCCACGATCATCGGCATCCCCGCGTCGAGGCTACAGAACGTGCCGCCATGGTGAATTGTGTCATCGGCTGTCCGACCAAGGGCATGGCAATGCCGATGCCGTCGCGGATCGCGTCCGAATGGGCGCTTTCCGGCGGGTGTTCGCTCGAATCGATTACGACCCTGGTCGTAAATTACACATCTGTCGTTCGCCTCCGGTGCAGGTCTCGCACCCCGGGAAGTCCGATACCTGTGCCCGGACGGTGAATCCCGTGATAAATCAGCTGATGGGTCTGGTGCAGATCCCCCCGCCGCCAATCGACGGCGGCAGGGAACATCTGCCGCTCCCCGTCTTCGATCCATTCGCGCGTGTGCCGTCCGATCCTTGCCGGCGGAGCGGATCGCGCGACAGGCCGGGCATCATGCGGGATGGCGCCGCGCGGTCTTCTGATCAACCATGAGAGCCATGCGTGACGGTGAGCGTCGGCCTGGCGGGCTGTTCGTGGCGCGATGACGGACGTCAACCGGCGTGACTTCGTGGCCGCAGTCGCGGGGACCCTTGTCGCCCCCGCCGCCGTTGCGCGGCTGCCGCGGAGCGCCGGCTGGCAGGCGGGAGTCGCGGCGGTGGACATCACCCCCGACCGTTCTCTCTGGATGGCAGGATTCGCGCTGCGGAAACAGGCGTCGCAGGGAGTCGCGCTGCCGCTGCACGCCAAAGCGCTCGCGCTCCAGGCCGCCGGCGGGCCCGTGGCGGTGCTGGTGACCGTCGACCTTCTGGGTGTCACGCGGACGATTACCGACCGGGTCTCGCGCGAAGTGCGGCGGCGCCACGGAATCGGTCGGGAGAACCTGCTCTTCAACGCGAGCCATACCCACTGCGGGCCGGTGGTCGACGAGCAGCTGGCGGTCGCGTATGACCTCTCGTCCGGCCAATGGGACGCGATACGGACGTACACCGCTCGCCTCGAAGACCGGCTGATTGATCTCGTCGGCGTCGCCGTGTCGCGTCTCCGGCCCGCACGCCTCGGGTATGCCCGGGGCGAAGCCGGGTTCGCGGCAAACCGGCGGGTCAAGTTCACCCCGGACGGCCCGGTCGATCATTCCGTCCCGGTGCTGCGCGTCGATGGCGCCGAGGGGCCCCCCCTCGCCGTCGTCTTCGGCTACGCGTGCCACAACACGACGCTCCAGGACGGGTTCGTCCAGTACCACGGCGACTACGCCGGCGTCGCCCAGGCCGCGCTGGAGACGCGGCATCCCGGCACCACCGCGCTCTTCATGATCGGCTGCGGCGCGGACGCGAACCCGAAGCCGCGCGGCACCCTCGACCTGGTGGAGGCCCACGGCAACGCCCTCGCCGATGCCGTCGATCGCGCGCTCCCCACCGCGACTCCACTCAGGCCGGCTCTGCACGCGGCGTACGGCACCGTGGACCTGCCGTTCGCCGGGAATGCCGCCAGGGAGCGGTGGAGAGCCCAGCTCGACATCGACGAGATTTACCTGCGGCGGCACGCCGCGCTGATGGCGGCGACGATCGCGCGCGACGGGCATCTTCCCGCCGTGCAGCGCGACCCGGTTCAGGTATGGCGCTTTGGAGCGGACCTTGCGCTGGTGGCACTCGGCGGGGAGGTCGTCGTCGACTACGCGTTCCGCCTTGCCCGCGAGTATCCGGACCGGCCGCTCTGGGTGTCAGGCTACTGCAACGATGTGTTCGGGTATGTGCCGTCGCTCCGGGTGCTGCACGAAGGCGGATACGAAGGTGGCGACGCCATGATTTACTACGGGCGTCCCGCCCCGTTCACTGATGCCGTCGAAGACCTGATCATCGGCGAAGTGCATCGGTTGATGCGGTCCTGAGCGGTGTTGGCCATGCCCATCCAGCAAGTGACAGCGCCCGATCTCAAGAAGATGCTGGACGACGGGGAGCGCCTCGAACTCGTCGATGTGCGCACGCCGGAGGAGCGCGCCATCGCGGTCATTCCGGGTGGGAGGCTTCTCGACAAGCCGTGCCACGACGCTCTGCTCGTCCTCGAACGAGAGACCCGCATCGTGTTCCACTGTCATCACGGCATCCGCAGCCAGGCGGCCGCCGAGTACTTTCTCCAGGCCGGGTTCCGCAACGTGTACAACCTGGCCGGGGGCATCGACGCGTGGTCCCGGCTCGTCGATCCGTCGGTTCAGAGATATTGACCGCGTCCGATCGCGTGTCGCGAGGCTGACCGGGCTTGAGTACGAGGTCGGACGACTCGAGCTGCTGTCACGACGCCCGCGGACGGCCGCCTGAGACACGGCATCGGCGGCGGTATGGTCATCGCGCGCAGCGTCGGCTCGACTGCGACCGGCCGACGCGCGGCGTAGGATTCTGCATGCGGCCGTGAAACGCGCCCCTCAGCGGGGTCATAATGGGAATGTGGTGCCGGCTAGGAGTCGCATCAGGTCAGCGCAGGTCGGAGATGCTGGAGCACGGAGCGGCCATGGAGGGCGGCGTTTCAGGATCTCAGAGGCCGCGGCTGCGCGCGTCGTGCTGGAATGCCCATGCGCCTGACGACCGCATCCCGTGAGAACGGACGCGACGCGCCCGGCGGACTGCCGGCCTCACAGCCATGGCTGATCGCCGCGGTGGCGGTCGCACTCCTGCTCACCTTCTTCCTCGACCGCAACACGGACGCCGCGCCCGTCCAGCATCTGTACTATCTGCCGATCATTGTCGCGGCTTCGCGCCTTCGATGGGTCGGCGGCCTGGCCACGTCGCTCCTCGCGATCGTGCTCTATCACCTGGCGAACCGCGCGCTGCTCACCTTCGCATACCGGGAGACCGATCTGGTGCAGATCGCGCTCTTCATCGCCGTCGGCGTGGTCACGGCGAGCCTGACGGAGAACGCGCGCCGCCTTCATGTGCTCGCGATGACCGATGATCTGACGGGCCTGCACAACCTCCGCTCGTTCGAAAGCCGGCTCACTCTGATGATCCACGAGGCGCGCCAGACGGGTGCGCCGGTGTCGATGATGGTCTTCGACCTGGATCGCCTGAAAACCCTGAACGACACGTACGGACATCTGACCGGCGCCCAGGCCGTGCGGCACGTCGGTCGGCTCGCGGGCATGCGACTCCCCGCCGATGCCGTCGCCTGCCGGTACGGAGGGGATGAGTTCGTCGTGAGCCTCTCCGGTCGCAGCGAGGCGGACGTCCGTGCCATCGCCGAGGATCTGTGCGCTGCGGTGAGTGCGAGTGCGCCTCAGCTCGCGGGGAGGAGCTTCCCGCGCGGCACGCTGTCCATCAGTGTGGGGGTGGCGCGAGGATCATGGCCGGCCGGGGAAGTCCCCGGCTCGCTGACCGACGCCAAGGCGGGCGAGGCGCTCTTTCGCGTCGCGGACGCGGCGCTGTACGCGGCCAAGGCACGAGGACGGAACCAGGTGTTCGTCGCGCTCGATTCCGCGGCGCGACTGCCGCACGCGGACGCGCGCGCGTGAAGGTTAGAAACGGAGGCCGACGGTCACATCCACCCGGCGCGACGTCATCCTGTAGTACTGCGCGTCGCCGAGCTCGCTCTCCAACACCGGATCCCGCCTGTCGGTCAGGTTCCGACCGTCGATGCGGAGCTCCCACTCGCCGCGTCGGTAGCCGATACCGCCGTCCAGCGTCGTGAACGGCGGCGCCAGTGCGGTGTTTCTCCTGTTCAGATAGCGGTCGCCGGTGTGCCTCACGATGACATGGCCCGCCAGCCC
>JANMCN010000099.1:0-32324 GCA_031361295.1 Acidobacteriota bacterium
GGCCGGGGATGGTGCTCATCAGGTTGTAATCCACCCAGAGACCGCCCATGGTGTAGTGGATCGCCGGGTAAATCCGCATGGGCGACGTGTACGGATCCTCGTCGGTGATCTTCGTATACATGTCGAACAGGTTGCCGTAACGCGCCTTGATCACGCTCGGGCCGAGTCTCTGGATGGATTCGCCGAAATCCAGGTACACGGCGAGGCCGCTGTCGCCGACCCCTCGACCTTCATCGCACACCGCCTTGGCATTGCGCGAGGCCACGTCGCGCGGCACCAGGTTCCCGAAGCTGGGATAGCGTCGCTCCAGGTAATAGTCGCGTTCCGGTTCGGGGATCTGGTCCGGCGGCCGCGTGTCTCCCTGTCGCTTCGGCACCCAGACGCGGCCGTCGTTGCGGAGGCTCTCGCTCATCAGCGTGAGCTTGGACTGGTGGGTGCCCGACACCGGAATGCACGTCGGATGAATCTGCGTGTAGCACGGATTCGCGAAGAAGGCGCCGCGCTTGTGCGCCCGCCACGCGGCCGTGACATTCGAGTTCACCGCATTGGTCGAGAGGTAGTACGCCGTGCCGTAGCCGCCGCTGCAGAGGAGCACTGCGTGTCCCGCGTACCGTTCGATCTCACCCGTGACGAGGTTCCGGACGATGATCCCGCGGGCTTGCCCGTTGACGAGCACCAGGTCGAGCATCTCGCGGCTCGGAAACGACTGCACCGTGCCCTTTTCGACCTGGCGCATCATCGACTGGTAGGCGCCGAGGAGCAGCTGCTGGCCGGTCTGCCCGCGCGCGTAAAACGTGCGCGAGACCTGTGCGCCGCCGAACGAGCGGTTGTCGAGCAGGCCGCCGTACTCGCGCGCGAAGGGCACGCCCTGTGCCACGCACTGGTCGATGATGTTCACGCTCAGCTGGGCAAGACGGTACACATTGGCCTCGCGGGACCGGTAGTCGCCCCCCTTGACGGTGTCGTAGAACAGCCGCTGAATGCTGTCGCCGTCGTTCTGGTAGTTCTTCGCCGCGTTGATGCCGCCCTGTGCGGCGATGCTGTGGGCGCGGCGGGGGCTGTCCTGGATGCAGAAGCTCAGGACGTTATACCCGAGCTCCCCGAGCGTGGAGGCCGCCGACGCGCCCGCCAGACCGGTGCCGACGATGATGACGGTGTATTTCCGGCGGTTCGCCGGGTTGACCAGCTTCGATTCGAAGCGGTGGCGATCCCACTTCTCCGTCAGCGGACCGGTGGGAACTCTCGGGTCAAGAAGCATAAGAAAGGCTGAACTCTGAAGGCTGAAGTGTGAAAGCCGACCTCTGAACCGACCTGTAAAGTCCGACAGCTGCTCCTACTGTGACAAGTACGCCCACACGGGGATGATGGCCAGTCCGCCACCGATGAGGACGGCCAGCACAACGCCCCACTGGGTAAGACGCCTCGTGTAGACAGGATGGTCGAGCCCGATGGACTGGAAGCCGCTCGACACGCCGTGCCGCAGGTGCAGGCCGACGAGCAGGGTGGCGACGACATAGAGCGCGACCCACCCGGGATGCTGGAATACCTCGAATTCGGTGCGCGCCAGGTCGCGGATCGGCACCTCGCCGCCAGTCTCGTAGTGCGTGCCGAAGCGAAACTGCCACACGTGGATGATGATGAAGACGAACACGACCAGGCCGGACCAGATCATCGTCGAGGACGCGACGCTCTTCCGGCTGGTGTGATGGGCCCGCTCCTTCTTCGCATACCGGACCGGCCTCGCGGCGCTGTTCGCGAGGTAATTGGTCACGGCCTTGTAGACGTGGAGCAGAAAGATGGCGAGGAGCCCGATCTCGACGGGCAGCAGGAGCGGATTCGAGATGAGCATGTGGGAATAGGCGTTGAACGTGTCGGGACCCGCGAAGATCAGCACGTTGCCCGCGAGGTGCAGGATCATGTAGACGAACAGCCCGATCCCCGTCAGCCCGATCAGCAGTTTCGTGCCGACCGACGAGGAGAACACACGCCCGATTGTCGACATCACATGCACTCCAGATCCACGCAATTGTACCTGCTGCGTTCCGAGCGGCGCAACACGACCTGTGCGCGCGCTTGATTCAATTGACCCGGACGGCACATGATTTACCGACGCGTGGGTCTCGTCCTTCGAGTTCCCGATTGTGGGTTCCACGGTTCCGGCTCGCGGGTTCCGGGTTCACCATTCCGGTGTGACGTTCAGGCCTGGCGTTCCGGCCCTGACGATTCCCCGCTGCAGGGTCTGACGACGCATGAAGATTCACGAATACCAGGCCAAGGCCATCCTCGCGCGGCACGGCGTCCCGGTCCCTGTCGGTGAGGTCGTCGTCCGCGCGGCTGATGCCGCGGCGGCCGCGACCCGCCTTGGCGGCGGCACCGTCGTCGTCAAGGCGCAGATCCATGCGGGCGGGCGCGGCAAGGGCGGCGGCGTCAAGGTGGTCAAGGGGCCCGAGGAAGCCGGCAAGGCTGCGGCCGCGATGATGGGGATGCGGCTCGTCACGCACCAGACCGGCCCTTCCGGTCAGGTGGTGCAGCGGCTGCTCGTGGAGCAGGGGCTGCGGATCAAACGGGAGCTGTATCTCGGGATCGTGATCGATCGAACGACGGAGCGCCCGGTACTGATGGTCAGCCCGGACGGCGGGGTCGAGATCGAGAAGGTCGCCGAGGAGACCCCCGAGCGCATGTTCAAGGAGTTCATCAATCCGGGCGTCGGGCTGTGTGCGTTCCAGGCGCGAAAGCTCGCGTTCGCGCTCGGTCTCGAGGGCCCGCAGATCGCGCAGGCCGTCAAGGTGATGTCGGCCATCTATGACGCGTTCGTCGCGACGGACGCCTCTCTCATCGAGATCAACCCGCTCATCATCACCGATGAGGGCAACGTGCTCGCCCTCGACGCGAAGATGACGTTCGACGACAACGCGCTCTTCCGCCACCCGGACTTCAAGGAGCTGCGCGACATCGCCGAGGAGGATGCTCTCGAGGTCGAGGCGTCGAAGTATGCGCTCAACTACATCAAGCTCGATGGCACGATCGGGTGCATGGTCAATGGCGCCGGTCTCGCGATGGCCACCATGGACATCATCAAGCTCGCGGGCGGAGAACCCGCCAACTTCCTGGATGTCGGCGGCGGCGCGAACGCCGAGCAGATCCGGAACGCCTTCAAGATCCTGATGTCCGATACCAGCGTCAAGGCCGTGCTCATCAATATTTTCGGCGGGATCCTGCGCTGCGACGTCCTGGCGGAGGGAGTGATCGGCGCGGTCAAGGAACTCGGGGTGCCCGTGCCGATCGTGATTCGCATGGAAGGCACGAACGTCGAGCAGGGCAAGCAGATGCTGAACCACAGCGGTCTCAACTTCGCGACCGCCGACACCATGAGCGAAGCCGCCGACAAAGTGGTGGCGCTCGCGCGGTAGACGGTCCGGGCATCGCGGCGCACGTTGCACGTTGCACCGTTGGACGTTTTTGCGCAGGACAGAACACATGGCTGTACTCATCGACAGGAGCACGCGGCTCATCGTCCAGGGCCTCGGCAGGGAAGGCACGTTCCATGCGAAGCAGGCCGCCGCGTACGGCACCCGGGTCGTCGGGGGCGTCACGCCCGGCAAGGGGGGGACGACGCATGAAGGGTTTCACGTGTTCAACACCGTCGCCGAGGCGGTAAAGGAGACCGGCGCGAACGCCAGTGTGATTTTCGTGCCTCCGCCGTTCGCCGCGGACGCGATCATGGAGGCGGCGGACGCCGGCCTGCCGCTAGCCGTCTGCATCACGGAAGGCATCCCGACGCTGGACATGATGCGCGCCCTGGCGGTGGTGCGGGCCGGCAAGACGCGGCTCATCGGCCCGAACTGTCCGGGGCTGATCACGGCCGGCCAGGCGAAAGCCGGAATCATCCCCGGGCACATCTGCAAGGAAGGCCGGGTCGGAATCGTGTCGAAGAGCGGCACGCTCACTTACGAGGCCATCCACCAGCTCACCCAGCTCGGCCTTGGCCAGACCACCTGCATCGGGATCGGCGGCGATCCGCTCATCGGGACGAGCTTCATCGACGCGCTGAGCCTGTTCGGCGGCGATCCGGCGACCGAGGCCGTAGTGATGATTGGGGAGATCGGCGGCAACGCCGAGGAAGACGCCGCACTCTTCATCGCCCAGAACTTCAAGAAACCGGTTGTCGGCTTCATCGCGGGGCAGACGGCCCCGCCGGGCCGCCGCATGGGGCACGCGGGAGCCATCATCTCCGGCGGCAAGGGCACGGCGGCGGAAAAGATGGCGGCGCTCGCCAAGGCGGGCGTTCACGTCGTCAAGAGCCCGGCCGACCTGGGCGCCGCGGTGAAGAGCGCGCTCGGAGCCTAGCTCGGCCGGGCGGACCGCCTGGTATTTGCTATAATTTCCCCCAGCACCCGTATCCTTTTCCATCCGAGCTGCCGCGCCCCCCGAAGGACTTCTTCCCTCCGAGTGACGTCGCGGTCCAGGAGGCCGCTACGCAACCCGCAACTCGTCGAGTCGTCAACGATTTCAGCATCCAGGTCGCCACCGTCAACGGGTCGGGGAGTCAGACGGCCAACCTCGTCCTCTTGCGTTCGCTGTTCCAGATGGGCATCCCTGTGTCCGGCAAGAACATGTTCCCGTCGAACATCGCGGGCCTGCCGACCTGGTACACCATCCGGGCCAATAAAGACGGTTACATGGCCCGCAAGAAAGAAATCGATTTTCTCGTCGCGATGAATCCGGAGACCGCGAAAGAAGACACCCTGTCGCTCGAACCCGGCGCGGCGGTGCTGTACGACGAGCCCCTGAAGCTGAGCGCGCTCCGGACCGACCTGACGTTCTATCCCGTGCCCTTCGACAAGATCGTTGCCGAGGTGTGCCACGACGCCAAACTGCGCCGCCTCGTGAAGAACATGATTTACGACGGCGTCCTCTCGAAGCTCATCCATGTGGAGCTGGCCGAGATGGAGCATGCCCTGAAGCGGCAGCTCGGGAAGAAGATCAAGGCCATCGAGCTCAACATGGCGGCGCTGCAGGCGGGCTTCGACTTCGCCGAGGCGCATCTCCCGAAGCACGATCCCTATTACGCCGAGCGGTTGAACAAGACCGCCGGGATGATCCTCGTGGAGGGGAACGCCGCGGCAGCGCTGGGCTGCATGATGGCGGGTGTGACGGTCGTGGCCTGGTATCCGATCACTCCCTCGTCGTCGCTCCCGGAGACGCTCATCAGCTACATGAAGAAGTACCGCCGGGACAAGGTCACCGGCAAGGCCACGTTCGCCATCGTCCAGGCGGAGGACGAAATCGCGGCTGTCGGGATGGTCGTCGGAGCAGGCTGGGCCGGCGCCCGCTCGATGACGTCGACGTCGGGGCCGGGGATCTCGCTCATGTCGGAGTTCGCAGGGCTGGCGTATTACGCGGAGCTGCCGGGTGTCGTGTTCGACGTGCAGCGCGTCGGGCCATCCACCGGGCTTCCGACGCGGACCGCCCAGGGAGACATCCTGAAAACGGCGATGCTGTCGCACGGCGATGCGAAGCAAATCCTCCTGATTCCTGCCTCGGTCGAAGAATGCTATGCGATGGCGATGGAGGCCTTCGATCTGACGGAGCGTTTCCAGACGCTCATCTTCGTCATGAGCGATCTCGACCTCGGGATGAACACGTGGATGTCCCGTACCTTCACGTATCCCGACAAGCCGCTGGATCGGGGGAAGCTCCTCGATCCCGCCGTGCTGGCGCGGACGGGCGAGTGGGGCCGCTACCGGGATGTGGACGGCGACGGCATTCCCTACCGGACCATTCCCGGGGACGGCATGCAGCCGTATTTCACGCGCGGTTCGGGCCACAACGACAAGGGCCAGTACAGCGAGCGGCCCGACGACTACGTCAAGAACATGGAGCGGCTCGATCGCAAGTTCCAGACGGCCCGCAAACACGTGCCGAAGCCGGAAATCGTGGACGTGGCAGGCGCGGACGTCGCCGTCATCGGGTATGGCACCAGCCATTGGGCGATCGTCGAGAGCCGCGATCAACTCGAGCGTGAAGCCGGGCTGAAGACCGCGTATCTCAGGCTCCGCGCGTATCCGTTCACGGAGGAGCTCAGCGCGTTCATCGACCGCTACAAGCGCATTTACGTGGTGGAGCAGAATCGCGATGCGCAGATGCTGAGCCTGATGCGTCTCGAACTGGGCGGCGCGGAAATCGCGAAGCTTCGCAAGGTCCTCCACTTCAACGGGCTGCCGATCGACGCGCGGTCGATCACCGACGAGATCCTGACCCACGAAGGGGTCATGCCCCACCGCACCGAGGACCGCTCGCTGGTCTCGGCCGGCCGGGCCGGTGGAGAGTAGCGCACACCGCGGGCGCGCGCCCGACCGGGGAATGGCAGGGAACCAATGGATACCGTCACACCGATACCGCCGAAGAAAACGAATCGCATCGGCCTCGAGCTGCAGCCGTACCGCGGCGGCAAGACGACGCTCTGCGCCGGCTGCGGCCACAACGCTATCTCGGAGCGGATCATCGACGCGTTCTTCGATCTGGGGATCGATCCGCGCCAGGTCGTGAAGCTCTCGGGCATCGGCTGCTCGAGCAAGAGCCCCGCGTATTTCCTTGGCGGCTCGCACGGCTTCAACTCCGTGCACGGCCGCATGCCTTCGGTGGGCACGGGCGCGATGCTCGCGAATCGCAAGCTGATAGCGATAGGCGTGAGCGGCGACGGCGACACCGGGGCGATTGGCATCGGGCAGTTCGTCCACCTGATGCGCCGCAACGTGCCGATCATTTACATCATCGAGGACAACGGGTGCTACGGGCTCACGAAGGGGCAGTTCTCGCCGACGGCGGACGTCGGCTCGATGCTGAAGAACGGCGTCGTGAACGAGCTCCAGCCGATTGACACGTGCGCGCTGGCGATCGAGCTCGGCGCGTCGTTCGTCGCGCGCTCGTTTTCCGGCGACAAGAAGCAGCTGCTGTCGATTCTGAAAGCGTCGTTGAGCCATCGCGGCACCTGCATGATCGACGTCATCTCACCGTGCGTGACGTTCAACGATCACGAGGGGTCGACGAAGAGCTACGCCTACGCAAAGGAACACGACGAACCGCTGGGGGAAGTCAGTTTCGTGCCGTATTTCGACGACATCACCGTCGAGTACGAGCCCGGGACGACGAGGGCTGTCGACATGCACGACGGCTCGAAGCTCTACCTGAAAAAGGTGGCGGATGACTACGACCCGACGAGCAAGATGAATGCGGTTCGGCTGATCCACGAGACCGCGGCGCGCGGCGAGTTTGCCACGGGCATCCTCTACATCGAGCCGGCAAAGGCGGATTTCGTCACGCTGCTCAACATGGTGGACGAACCGCTGGCGACGCTGCCGCTCGACCGCGTCAGGCCAGGGCGGGAGGTCCTCGACGAAATCATGGAGTCCCTCAAGTAGACCGGCGTCGGGAGACGTCAGCCCCCTTCGGATCCGTCCACGTTGGCGCCAATCACGTCCTCGCAGATCGCGAGCGGGTCGATCGGCAGCCCGTCCGCGTCGAGCGCGGCCGCATGCTCGTTCCCCTGCTGCGTGTCCGACGCCGTATCCCCTTCGACCGCGCCCATGTGATTGTCGCCATCCCCGGCGTCGTCGTTATCTGCCATTTCGCTACCTCTTCTGTGTCGTTGTGCGGTGTCTGTGACTATAATCCGTCGGATATGGAACGCACATTCGCCATCATCAAGCCCGACGCCGTCGCCGCGCGCTTCACGGGACGCATTCTTCAGCGTATCGAGTCAGAGGGATTCCAGATCCGTGCCATGCACATGGTCAGCCTGTCGGAGGCAGAAGCGGAGGGGTTCTACGCGGTTCACCGTGAGCGCCCGTTCTTCAAAAGCCTGACGGCGTTCATGTCGTCCGGACCCGCCGTCGTGCTCGCGCTCGAGGCGCCGGATGCCATCAAGAAGTGGCGCGCGCTCATGGGAGCGACCGATCCCGCCAAGGCCGACGCGGGCACGCTGCGCAAGGAGTTCGGCCGGTCCATCGAGAACAACGCGACACACGGCTCGGACGCGCCCGACACGGCCGCGTTCGAGCTCGCATACTTTTTTTCGGGACTGGAGCTGTCGCGGTAACCCGCGGCGCGGAAACGCCGGCTGGAAACGGGAAGCCCGGCACCAAGGAGTCTGATGTCGATCAAGGCGGATCGGTGGATCAAGAAGATGGCGCTCGAGCACGGGATGATCGAACCGTTCGAAGATCGCCAGGTGCGCGAGGGAGTCGTCTCGTACGGATTGTCGTCGTACGGCTACGACATTCGCGTGGCGGACGACTTCAAGATCTTCACCAACATCAACAACACGGTGATCGATCCCAAGCACTTCGACCCGCGCTCCTTCGTGGACGTCAAAACGGACGTCTGCATCGTCCCGCCCAACTCCTTCGCCCTGGCGCGTTCGATCGAGTACTTCCGCATTCCGCGCGACGTGCTCACGGTCTGCCTGGGGAAGTCGACTTACGCGCGATGCGGAATCATCGTGAACGTCACGCCGTTCGAGCCGGAATGGGAAGGCACGGTCACCCTGGAAATCTCGAACACGACGCCCCTGCCCGCACGGATTTATGCGAATGAGGGAATTGCGCAGGTGCTGTTTTTCCAGAGTGACGAGCAATGCGAAATCTCCTACGCCGACAAGAAGGGGAAGTACCTGAGGCAGCTCGAAGTGACGCTGCCGCGCGTGTGAGGATGTCCCGCGTGTCCCTGTGGGAGACGCAACCTGGAGGTTGGATGAAGTCGTTTGGACGATTCGTGTTTGGTGTTGGTGTGGTGCTCGCGGCGTTTCCGCTGGCCGGGATCGCGGCGCCCCAGGCGAAAGAGCAGGGGTTCACGCCGCTGTTCAACGGCAAGGACCTGTCCGGCTGGGTGTACGGCCGCCGCGCCGACGGCACCGAGAACCGGTCGGGCAAGGGTTACCAGGTCCAGGGCGGAGTCATCTTCTCCACCAAGGAGGACGGCGGCAACCTGTTCACCGATAAAACGTACTCGGATTTCGTTTTTCGCTTCGAGTTCAAGCTGACCGAAAACGCGAACAACGGCATCGGCATCCGTGCGCCGCTCGAAGGCGACTCCGCCTACGTCGGCATGGAAATCCAGGTGCTCGACGACGGCGGGTCGCAATACAAGAACCTGGAGCCGGGCCAGTACCACGGGTCGATCTACAAGGTCGTGCCCGCGAAACGCGGGTTCCAGAAGCCCGTGGGCGAATGGAATACCGAGGAGATCACAGCGAAAGGCCGCCACATAACGGTCACGCTGAACGGCACGGCCATTGTGGACGCCGACCTGGACTCCGTGAAGGACGAGTCCGTCCTGAAGGAGCATCGCGACCTGACGAAGCCCGAAGGCTCTCGCGGGATTGCCAATACCACCGGCCACATCGGCCTGCTCGGTCATGGCGCCCGCGTCGAGTTCCGCAACCTCCGGATCAAGGAAGGGTAGGGGCGTTCGCCGATCCGTTAAGATCGGCCATGGCTGAGTCCATCCTCCACCGCATCCCGGTCGTCGCGGGTCTCGGCTACGTCGAGCGTGTCCGTCGTTTGCCGTCCTCGTTCACCGTCACCCTGGCGCCCGAGCCGGACAACCGGTACTTCCGGTACGCCATCGCGGTGCTCGCCTCCGGCGAAAAAGTGGGGTATGTCGCGCCAGAGGTTGCGGTGCGGTATGTCGCCGCCCTGGCGGCCGCGCCTGTGCCGCTGACGTGCCCTGCCAGACGCGCAGATCCCTCCGACCACGACACGTCGGGTGTTGAGCTCCTCCTCGACTTTACGGCGCTCGCAGCCGTCCCCGCGGAATGAGACGAGCAGCCACGCCCTGGGCGCTGGGGCTCCTGCTCGGCGCGCGAATCACGGCCGGTGCGGCGGATGCCGTCCAGGCCCTTCCACACTCTGCGGAACGGGCCTACCACACGATGTCCTCTCGGTTCGATGCCGGGAAGGCCGTCGAAGTCGTCTCCTTCATGGAGCAGTACTGGCGGCTCGCAGGGAATGCCGGATACAACGCCTCGATCGACCATATCCATGAAGGTCTTCTCGGTGCCGGATTCAGTACTTCGCAGACGTCGCGCAGCACGGTGCGGATAGACGAGTTCGCGAACCAGGGCCACGGATGGGACTACAGGGTCGGGACCATCGGATTCGACGCCGACGCGGGAGGGGAAGAGCCCCTGCTTTCACGGGAGCGCGACCGCGTCTCGCTTGCGATCAATTCCTTTTCGACCCCCGCTGGCGGCCTCCGAGCTCCGCTCGTCGATGTCGCAGGCGCGGCGCCGGCCGATTTCGCGGGGAAGGAGATCCGGGGCGCCATCGTACTGACCGACGCGCCGCTCGGGCGTGTCTGGCAGGCTGCGGTGAGGCAGCGCGGCGCGGTCGGGGTCATCTCGACCAGTGTAGCGAGTTATGTCCGTCCGCCGGGTACGACGCAACTCTCCGAGACGCAGCAGGACGTGCTGCAGTGGGACGCGATTCCATTCGACGCATCGCTGCGGAGCTTCGGCTTCAAGTCGTCCTGGAGGGCGGCTGCACGCATGCGGCAGCGCCTGCGGCAGGGTCCCGTGCCGTTGCGCGTGACCATCGACGCGACGTTTTCGGTCGGCCCGAACCGGACCCTGGTCGCGGAAATCGCGGGCCGCATCCGACCGGATGAACGGATCGTGATGGTCGCGCACGTGCAGGAGCCTGGCGCGAACGACAACGGGAGCGGATGCGGCACACTTTACGCGCTGGCGCGGGCACTGAACGAGGCCATCCTCAGCGGCGAGTTGCCGCCCCCGGACCGGACCCTGACCTTCCTGTGGGGCGATGAGTTCTCCGGGAGCAGGGAGTGGATCCGCGCGCATCCGGAGGACGCGCGGGGTGTCCAGTACATGTTCGCCCTCGACATGACCGGCGAAGACGTCACCAGGACCGGAGGCACGTTCCTGATCGAGAAGCAGGCGGACCCCTCGGCCGTGTGGCCCAGGCCCTCCGATCCCCACAGCGAGTGGGGCGCCGGCACGATCGCGCCGGGGTCGCTGAACGGTAGTCTGCTCAATGACCTGCATCTGGCGGTCAGCCTGCGCCGCGCTCGCGACACGGGCTGGACGGTTCGAACGAATCCGTACGAGGGCGGCAGCGATCACACCGTGTTCGCGGCTGCGGGTGTGCCGTCACTCCTGAACTGGCACTTCACGGACCGTTACTACCACACCAACCAGGACCGCGTCGGGATGGTGAGCGCCGCTGAGATGCAGAACGTCGGGATCGCGGTTGCGACATCTGGGTGGTTTCTCGCTTCTGCCACTGCGAGCGACGCGATGACGGTGGTGAGCCTCGTCGAGCGGGCGGCGCGGGAACGGCTGGCGCTCGAACTCCAGCAGGGGCGCACGCTCGTCGCCAGCGCGGCGGACAAGCCTACGGCTGAGGCGACGGAGTCCAAGGTCCGCGCGGCCTGGATTCTGTGGTACGGACAGGCGCTCGACAGTGTCCGGCGCCTCCCTGCCGCGGGGCCCACAGACGCGCTGCGGCGCCGAATCGACCTGGCCAGGCGCCGGGTGGACTGATCGTCAATTCCGATAGGCGTTCTGACCCGGCACCGCCACGGCAGAGGTCAACTCGATCGTGTCACTTCGTCGTCACCTGTGTCAGAATCGGCCCGCCCGGGGAGCATCCGGACGCCGGTGTTATGGGGCTGCGTGCCCGGGACCCGGGATGATCACGCGCAGTTTTCCAAAGGCGAGTATGGATCGAAGAGATTTCCTGATGAGCACGGCGGTCCTGACCGCGGGAGCCGCGGTCCGGGGCTTGGCGAGCCCGAACGACACCGTCCGCATGGCCGTGGTCGGTTGCGGGGGCCGTGGACAGAGCCATGTCGCCGCGTGGTCGGCGATGCCCAACGTCGAAATCGTGGCGCTCTGCGACGTGGACGAGTCTCACATCGCGGCGAAGCTGAAGTATCTGGACTCGAAAGGCGCAAAAAAGCCCGCCACCTACGTGGACTACCGAAAGCTTCTCGAGGACAAGACAATAGACGCGGTGTCGCTGGCGACCCCGAATCACTGGCACACGCTCCAGACGATCTGGGCATGCCAGGCCGGCAAGGACGTCTACGTCGAGAAGCCTTGCTCGCACAACGTCTTCGAGTCCCAGCAGATCGTCGCCGCGGCGCGGAAGTACGACCGCATCGTGCAGCAGGGCAGCCAGAGCCGCTCATCACCGGCGTTGCGCGAGGCGGTTCAGCGGATGGCGACGGGCGAGCTCGGCGAGGTCTACATGGCTCGCGGGCTGTGCTACAAGTGGCGCGACACGATTGGCCACGAACCGGTCTCCGCGGTTCCCGCCGGTGTGGACTACGACCTGTGGACCGGTCCCGCACCGAAGCGGGACTTCACCAAGAACCGGTTCCACTACAACTGGCACTGGATGTGGGATACGGGCAACGGCGACCTCGGCAACCAGGGCATCCACGAAGTCGACATCGCCCGGTGGGGCCTCGGCGTGACGCACCCGACGAAGGTCAGCGCCATCGGCGGCAAATTCATGTTCGACGACGATCAGGAGACGCCCAACACCTTGAGCGCCTCGTACGAGTTCGACGTGAAGGGCGTCAAGAAGATGATGACGTTCGAAGTGCGTCACTGGATCTCTCCGCACGAGGCCGGGATCAACGGCGACAAGCCCGGGAACACCATCGGCAACCAGTTCTACGGCTCGAAGGGGTACCTCGTCATCGACAATTACAACAGGTACTACTCGTTCATGGGCAAGGACCAGCAGCCCGGCCCCGGCGGGACCGCCCGCGACGAGCACTGGGAGAACTTCATCGCAGCGGTCCGGAGCCGCAAGCGTGCAGACCTGAACGCGGAAATCGAGGAAGGTGCGCTGTCGTGCAACCTGATGCACCTGGCGAACATCAGCTACCGGGTGGGACGGACGCTTCACTGGGACGCGAAGACGATGACGTGCATCGGCGATCCCGAAGCCAACAGGATGCTGGCGCGCACGTACAGGGCGCCGTTCGTCGTTCCGAAGAACGTCTAGCGGGATGAGTGTTCCCGCCGTGCGCCCGCGGCCGGTGTTCCAGGGGGAGGTCATGATGGGAAGCGATCACAAGCGAGACGGCGCCATATCCAGACGCGACTTCGCGTCGCGGATCGGCGCCGCAGCGGCCGGCATCGCCGTCGGCGGGGAGTTGTTCGGCGGCCGGCTGCAGGCGGCGCCGTCCGTCAGCCGCCGGATCCTCGGTGCGAACGACCGTGTCGTCGTGGCCAGCATCGGCGTCCGGGGCCAGGGGAACGGCGTCAAGCGCGGATTCGCAAAGCTCGACAAGGTCGAGGTCAAGACGCTGTGCGACATCGACGCGAATCTCGCGCCCGAACGGGTGAATGATCCCGCGCTGAAGGATGTGGCGACCTACAAGCCGGGGTTCGTGCAGGATCTGCACCGCGTCCTGGACGACAAGGACATCGACGCGATCATCATTGCCACGCCGAATCACTGGCATGCGCTTGCGACCATCCGGGGGCTTCAGGCGGGGAAGCACGTGTACGTCGAGAAGCCCGCCTCCCACACGGTCTGGGAAGGACGAAAGATGGTCGAAGCGGCGGCACGCTACAACAAGGTGGTGCAGGTCGGGACGATGAACCGGAGCAAGCCAGCCGTGCGGGACGCCATCAAGTTCGTGCACGAAGGCGGGATCGGAAAGGTCTACATGGCGCGCGGGCTCTGCTACAAGCGCCGCGCCTCCATCGGCAAGTACCCGGACGGCCCGATGGGCCCGGACGAGTCGTACAAGCTCAACGTCGAGTCTGCGCGTCCGGAGCCCCCCTACACCGGGCAATACCTGTCAAAAGTGGACTACGACATGTGGCTCGGGCCGGCACCCAAGCGGCCGTTCAACCGCAATCGCTTCCACTACAACTGGCATTGGCACTGGGACTACGGCAACGGCGACAGCGGCAACCAGGGACCGCACCAGTTCGACATCGCGCGCTGGGGGCTGAACAAGCAGGAGCATCCGCGGAAGATCCAGTCCGCGGGCGGATACTTCGGTCCGGAGGCCTCGCAGGAGACGCCGGACACGCAGACATCCCTCTTCGAGTACGCCGACGGCACGATTCTCGAGTTCGCCACTCGCGGCGAGTTCACGAACGACGACGGCGGGCAGCGGATCGGGAATCTGTTCTACGGCACGAAGGGCTGGCTGTGGATCGACGGCGAGAGCGGAGCGAAATGGCAGTCCTATTTTGGAACGAAGAACGAGAAGGGACCAGGCGCCGACGGCTCCGCCGAGCCGGCCGAGGGCACGGCGGCGGCCGCGGTGGAATATCCGCACTACCAGAACTTCATCGACGCGGTGCGGGCCGGCGATCCGAAGATCCTGAACTGCGACATCGTCGAGGGCCACTACACATCCACGCTGCCCCACCTCGGCAACATCGCGTACCTGGTCGGCCATGGGCTGGTGTTCGACGGCACGAAGGAGGCTTTCGTGGACGACAAGAAGGCCGACGTCCTCCTGACGCGCGAGTACCGCAAAGGCTTCGAGATTCCGACGTCCTTCACGTAGGCGCCGGCGGAAAGTGAAGGCCAGGTGAGCGCGAAAGTCGCGGCGATCCTGATCGCACTGGCGGTCGCGGCAGGCGCTGCCGAGGCGCCTGCGACCCGACGGCAGGCCGCTGCGCCGCTGCGTGTGTTCCTGCGGGGCGGCCCCAAGAACCATGGACCCGCGGGCAACGGCCTGCACGACTCCGAAGTGTGGGTCCGGGAGTGGGGGCCGCTGCTCACGGGGCGCGGGGCCCGTGTGAACGGCGGCCTGGACTTTCCGACTCCGGCGCAGCTCGAGAACACCGACGTGCTGGTGATGTTCGCGGCGAACGCCGGGACGATTCTCGGAGAGCAGCGTGCGGCGCTCGAGACCTTCCTGCGGCGCGGCGGCGGCATCGTCTGTCTCCACGACGCCGTGGTCACGGCGCGCGAGCCCGAGTGGTTCAAGACGATCGTCGGGGGCTCGTGGGAGAACGGCGTCGCGAAGTATTTCGAGGGAGAGAACACGTACTACTACGTGAACAGCGAGCACCCCGTTACTCGGGGGGCATCGAATTTCACGATCGCCGACGAGGTCTACTGGAACCTGCACATGATGCCGGATGCGCAGGTGCTGGCCGTCTCGATGCAGCAGCCCTCGACCACGGGCGCCGTGACGGCGTCGTCCACGATCCCGAACCTGATCCCGCAGATGTGGGTCTATCATGGTCAGCTGCCGGGCGGGCAGCCGTATCGGGCGTTCGTGTCGCTGCTGGGCCACCAGTTCCGCACGTTTGCATCGCCGCACGTTCGCGCCATCGTCCTGCGCGGGATTGCGTGGGCCGGCAACCGGCCGGCCGATTCGCTGGCGACGACGGACGAAGTGGCTGCCCTGAAGTAGGATCGGTCCGGCGCTGGCGCGTGATGGACACCGCTCTCCGGCCACCCGGTGAGCTCGAAGAGGAGTAGCTGCATGCTGGACATGGACCGACGGGTGTTCCTGGGTACGATGGCGGCGGCCGCGCTGGCGAGTCGGGGCGCCGGGGCGGCGTCCATTCAACAGATCGGCATGCAGCTCTATACCGTGCGGACCGACCTCGAGAAGGACTTCGCCGGCACGCTCTCGAAAGTGGCGGCTATCGGCTACACGGAGGTCGAGTTCGCGGGGTACTTCAATCACACCCCGCAGCAGGTCAAAGCCGCGCTGACCGCGAACGGCCTGACGTCGCCGTCGGCGCACGTGGACTACGGCAGCCTTGCAGCGGACAAGTTGCCGGCGGCGCTCGACGCGGCTCACGCCATCGGCCACACGTTCCTCGTCAACCCGTGGATCGACGAATCCATCCGTTCGCAGCCAGGCAGCTGGAAACGGATAGCGGACACGTACAACCGTGCCGGGGAGGCGAGCAAGAAGGCCGGAATTCAGTTCGCCTACCATAATCACAACTTCGAGTTCGCCCCGGTCGAGGGGAAGCTGCCGTACGACGTGCTGCTCGAGGAGTGCGACCCCGCGCTCGTGAAGATGGAACTCGATCTCTGCTGGATATCGGCCGCGGGCCGGGATCCTCTGGACTACTTCAAGCGATACCCGGGTCGCTTCCCGCTGGTGCACGTGAAGGGGTTGTCCAGGTTGACGCCCGGCGGCGCCTCCACCCCGATCGACAAGCTTCTGCCGACCATCGCGGACGTCGGCAGTGGCGACGTGATCGACTGGAAGAGGATTTTCGCGCACGCCTCGGAGGCGGGAATCCGGCACTACTTCGTCGAGCACGATGTGTCGAAATCGCCCTTCGAGACCCTCGCGACGAGTTACGCCTACCTGCGCCAGCTGCAGTTCTGACAGTCGGCGGGAGAGCACTGAATGGCGCGGCGATACTGGCTGATGAAGTGTGAGCCGGCGGCGTACACGATCGACGATCTCGCGCGGGACGGCAGCGCAAGCTGGGAAGGCGTCCGGAACTACCAGGCGCGCAATTTCATGCGCGACGAGATGCAGAAGGGCGACGGCGTGCTTTTCTACGCCTCGAACGCCGATCCCTCAGGCGTCACCGGCCTCGCGGAAATCGCCAGGGCCGGATACCCCGATCGGTTCGCGTGGACGAAGGGGCACAAGTACTTCGACACGGCGAGCACCGAGGCCTCGCCGATTTGGTATATGGTGGACGTCTCGTTCGTCGAACGCTTCCCGTCGACGCTGTCGCTCGAGACGCTCAAGGCGACGAAAGGGCTCGAGAACATGGTGGTGACGCGGAAGGGCAGCCGCCTGTCCATCCAGCCCGTGACGAAATCCGAGTACGACATCGTCGCCCGCCTCGGACGCCGCAAGTCGTAACTCCTCCGGCGGGCGTCAGCTCACGTCCGTGCCGACGAATTCGGTCAGGTAGCTGTTGCCTTTGTATTCCATCTCCTGCCTGATGCCGATTTCGGACGTGTAGTAGGCACGGACGACTCGCGACTTCAGTTCAACGAAAAAGAGGTCGTCTGGCAGCTTCGGGCTCTTTTCGTTCGCGGCCACTCGTGTCAGCACCCCGACGCGCTGCTCGGGAGAGGAGCGCAGGAAGGCGGCGCCGCTCGTCTGCCGCGACAGTTCGTCCAGCCGACGCAGGCCCTCGCGCCAGTTCGTGCGGTCCTGCTCGTCCCAGGCCTCGGCCAGCTGCGAGTCGATATAGGCGGCTACCCGGGCCGCTCTCGCCCCGGGCGAGTGTTCATCAGCCGGAATGATCAACTCGCTCAGCTCGTCCACCAGCGCCAGTTCGTCCGGTGTGAAGAACGTGCGCGCCGCCGGAGTCGTGGCCGCCTGCTGCGCCGCCACGGCATCGCGAAGTGTCAGGGACACCCCGACGGTCGCCGCGACGCCGGCCTTGATCGCGTCGCGACGGGTCAGGTCCAGGTCAGGGCTGTCGGCCATTACAGATTCCCTTTCGCGAATTCGTCGGCGAGATACTCACACGAGCGCCAGGCGAGCGCCATGATCGTCCATGTCGGATTCTGGCAGGAGGCGCTCACGTGGCTGCTGCCGTCCACGACGAAGAAGTTGCTGACGTCGTGGGACTGCTGAAACTGGTTGAGCACGGAGGTTTTCGGGTCGGAGCCCATCCGGGCCGTGCCGAGCTCGTGGATCGACCATCCTTCCATGAGCACTTTGCGGTCCACGTTCACGATTTCGAATCCGGCCGCCTCGAACATCTCCTGGGCGGTGTTGGCCATGTCCTCGCACATCTTCTTTTCGTTGTCGCCGAACTTGTAATTGAACCGTGCGACAGGGATGCCCCACTTGTCCGTTTTCACCGGATCGATCTCGACCTGGTTCTCGTAGCGGGACAGGACCTCGCCGAAGCCTCCCATGCTGATGTACGCGCCGGCAAAGTCCCGGACCGTCTTTTTGTAACCGGCGCCGAACCCCGGGGTGTCGTGCGCGGTGCCCGGAAACATCTGTGATCCGGCGCTGCCCTCGAACCCGTATGCGCGGATGAAGTTCGGATGCTTCTCCGAAAGGTTCCTGAACCTGGGCACGTAGAAGCCCCCCGGGCGGCCGTCGTCTATCGTCTTCGGCTTGCCGACGCGGTCCTTGACGAGCCCGGTCACGCCCGGACCCATCACGTGCTCGCAAAAATTGTGGCCCACGTGGTTACTGGAGTTTGCAATGCCATTCGGGTGCGCGCTGGACTTCGACAGCAGCATGAGCCGCGCCGATTCGAGCGTGGACGCGGCGAGCACGACCACTCGTGCCGTCACCTCGTACGAACGGCCGCTGTCCGAGTCGATGAACGACACGCCAGACGCCTTGCCGGTCTTCCTGTCGACCAGAATCTCCCGCGCGATCGCGTTCGTGCGCAGCGTCAGGTGGCCGGTATCCATGGCCGGGTAGATGAGGCCGGTTGGCGAGTCGAAGGCCGCGTGAATGTCGCAGCCGCCGACCCGGCGGTTGCAGGCGCCCCGCCCAAAGCACCGGCTGCGGTACTTGTTGTGTTTCAGGCCGTCGGTCGTGACTCCCGCCCGGTACGGCGTGAGCACCCGGTTCATCTTCTTCAGTGACTGGCGCAGCGTTACTTCCGCGCTGGCGAGCCTCGTCGGCCGCTGGAAGAGGCTGTCGGGCAGGTACGGCAGATTCTCCTTCACGCCGGAGATCCCCAGGTAACGGTCCACGCGGTCGTAATAAGGCTCGATATCGCTGTACGAAATGGGCCAGTCCTCTCCGTATCCGTCGTGGCTCTTGGCCTTGAAGTCGTAATCGGACAGGCGCAGGGCCAGGCGCCCCCAGATGTTCGTCTTGCCGCCAAGCACCCGGGCGCGAACCCAGGCGTAGCTGGTCCCGGTGAACGGATGGTCCTTTTCGTTGACGACGATGTGCTTCGAGTAGTCGGGGCCGTTCCACCCCTGGACGTACGAGTGGACGTTCGGGTATTTCGAGTCGGTCGCGTACGGGGGCTGACGAATCGTGTACTCGTTGAGCGTCAGGGCGTGATGACCTGGCGGCATGTCGCCCCGGCGCGGATGCTCGTAGGGCCATTCCATCGACTTCAGCTCTTTGTTGATGTCCAGCTTCTTTCCCGCCTCGAGCATGAGGACCTTCATGCCCCGCGACGTGAGCACGTGCGCGGCCATTCCGCCCGCAGCGCCGGATCCAATCACGACCGCATCGTAAGTGCGCCGGAGATCCACTTCGGGCTGGGCGTCGAGCTGCAGCCGTTTGAGCAGGTTCATGGGAAGTCCTTCAGGAAACGTGAACACTCAACGCGATCGCACGTCCGGGTCCATCGAGTGCGCGGTGCGTCGGGCGGCCTCGACCGATCGCGTGTGGGCTCGGGGTGGCGCACAGCATAGCGCAGCCTCAGGCACGGCGCCGGAATGGGGATGCCGAGTTACCGGCCCGGCGCCCCGGAAGCGCAGCGATCTCCAGGCCGGATCGACAGCAGCACGAGAGGATTGCGTCCGGACGCGGCCAGGGCGTGAGGCAAACCACGGGGCACCATCACGAAGACGCCCGCCGTCAGCGCCTGGTCTCTGGCCTGGATCCGCACGAGGCCCTGGCCGGCAATGACGTACAGGTACTCGTCGAAATCCGCGTGCGAATGTTCCGTGAGCGGATCGTGCAGCTGAATGAGCGTCGCGCTGGAGGAGCCGCTGCAGGCCAGCGATGAAATCTTCTGCGACTCGCGCCCGACGAAGTTCTTGCTGATGAACGCCGGAAGGTCGATGGCGACCGGGGCCGCGGTCACCTCTGGCGGTTGCGGATTCGCCGCCGGGGGTTGCTCAGGGGGTGGTGGCGGCGCCGTCGACTGCGGCGCCGGCATCAGCGTCACCCTGACATCGATCGGCACGGTCCCGCGCGCAACCACGTCACGTTCGGACATGACGAAGCCCTCGCGCTCGAAGCGGATATGGTAGGTCCCGGCGGGCAGGTTCTCGAACGCGATTCGCCCGCCCTCCGTGGTGGCCTGTCGTTGCGCGGGCCCGTCGAGAGTCACCTTCACTCTCCCCACAGGCTGGCCCGCGGGATCGGTGACGCGAATCGCGAACGTGGCTGAACCCGACCGAGCCGCCCCTGCGGGACGCCGGGGTGCCTGGGGTGCCTGAGGGACGGCCTGGCCTGCGCTTTGGGTGGCCGGGACTGAGAAGCCGATCACGAGCGCCAAGAACATTCCTGTCGTGTGCATAAAAGAGGCCTGCCGATGCGGAGCCCCGGCTACCCGGGGCCCGTAGGACGTCCGCTATTATCCCCCGAGCCGCTGTCGTCACGCGAGTTCGGTCCGCAACTGACATCCGGAGACGGTTGAGCTCTTCGGCACGGGGGAAGTGCGGTCAGTGCCAGACGGCACGACCGAGGCTGGTCGTGGAATGGTCGGAACTCGCGTGGAGCCAGTTCACCCCTTCATCCCCGAAGAAGTGATACAGTCCGGCTCCAATCCGGAGGAAGGCAAGCCTTCGGTGGTCTTCCAATAGACAGGAGCCTGGTGTGAAACTGAAATCTCTGCTCGTCGTGGCACTCGTCGTCGGCGTCGTAGGCGCGGCTCCGCTCGCAAGGGCCGCCGATTTGAATGTGGGGACCTGGAAGTTCAACGCCGAGAAGTCAAAAGGCACGGTGTTCAAGAGCGGCACCAGCATCATCGAAGCGGACGGGGACGACGGCGTCAAGGTGACGGTTGATGTGGCCGGCACCGACGGGACCCGTTACCAGTGGTCATTCAAGGCCAAGTACGACGGGAAGGACAATCCGGTCACCGGCAACAGCCCCTTCGGCAACGTCGTGGCGATCACCCGTGTCGATGCCCACACGACGAAGGTGACGACCAAGCGAGACGGCAAGGTCTCGGCGACGCAGACGATGGTTGTGTCCGCGGATGGAAAGACCCGGACGCTCACGACCAAAGGAACGGACGCCAAAGGGATGCCGGTCGCGAGCACCACGGTGTACGACCGTCAGTGACAACTCTGGTCGGGGCGCGTATCTCGAGCTGCTGAACGCGAAGAGGTCGCCTGGGTCTGGCGGCCTCTTCGTCAAGAACAGGGTCTTGCCTGCTGCCCGTGTCCGGTCCTAATATGCCCTCCATGCGCGCCAGGTTGGTCACCGTCACAGCCGCGGTGATGCTCGCCGCGTGCAGCAGCCCGGGCCCGGAGGGGCGCAGCGTCCCGAAGTCACCCACGCGGCCGGCCGTTCAAACCCCTCCGCTGATGCCGGGGGTCGGCAACCACCACCACGCGATCGCGACGGTGAACCCGGAGGCCCAACGTTACTTCGACCAGGGCTTCGACCTGGCGTTTGGGTTCAACCACGAGGAGTCGGTCCGATCGTTCAAGCGCGCCGCTGAACTCGATCCGAAGGCCGCCATGCCGCATTGGGGCATCGCGTGGGCCCTCGGCCCCAACTACAACCTTGACGTGGACGACGACCGCGCGAAGCAGGCGAATGCCGCGATCGCGCGGGCGTTGGCGCTTTCGAGAGACGGCCCGGAGGCCGAGCGCGCCTACATCGCGGCGATGGCTATCAGGTTCCCGACTGACGCCCGGCCTGACCGCTCTGCGCTGGCGCGACAATACGCAGACGCGATGCGCGACCTGTCGCGCCGTTACCCAGACGATCTGGATGCCGCCACACTCTACGCCGAGAGCCTGATGAACCTGCGCGCCTGGAAGCTCTGGTCGCTCGACGGCAAAGCGGCAGACGGCACGACGGAGATCGTCGCCGTGCTCGAGTCCGTCCTGGCGCGCGAACCGGATCATCTCGGCGCCAACCACTACTACATCCACACTGTCGAAGCCTCGCCGACCCCTGGGCGCGCGCTGGCGAGCGCCATGCGACTCGATTCCCTCGCGCCTGCCGCGGGACATCTGGCTCACATGCCCGCGCACATCTACGCGCGCACAGGCGACCAGGCGGCCGCTGCCCGCGCCAACGAAGCCGGCGCAAAGGCCGACCGCGAGTACCTCAAGACGGCGCCGGCGGACAGCTTCTACGGCTTGATGTACTACACGCATAACCTGCACTTCCTGGCCGACTCGGAGATGATGCAGGGACGGATGGCCGCCGCCCGGCAAGCCGCCGCCGAAGTGGCCGAGCGGCTCGGACCGCACACGAACATGATGCCGATGGTCGAGTCGCTGATTACGATGCAGACGGCGGTGCTCCTGCGCTTTGGCCGCCACGACGAGATTCTGGCACTGGCGCAGCCGTCGACGGATCACCCGGTCGAAGTGGCATGGTGGCGCTTCGCGAGGGGTGTCGCCCAGGCGCGGACCGGCCACGCCGACGCGGCAGCGGCGGAGCGGGCGGCCCTGGTGGAGGCCTCCGGGAAAGTGCCCGCGGAGGCACTTTTCGGCGGAACGGGTCTCGAGAGCGCAAAGGATGTTCTGGCCCTTGCGACGCTCGTGCTCGATGCGCGCATCGCTTGGGCGGGGCAGTCGAAGGCAGAGGCGATCCGATTGTGGACGAGCGCGGCCGTGGCGGCAGACAGGCTCCCGTACGACGAGCCGCCGATCTTCTTCTATCCGGTGCGCGAGTCGCTCGGGGCTGCACTTCTGCTCAGCGGCAAGGCCGAGGGCGCCGAGCGGGTGTTCCGCGACGATCTGGTGAAACACCCGCGCAACGCCCGGTCGCTGTTCGGCCTGTGCGAGAGCCTGATGAGACAAGGGAAGACGGCGGATGCCGAGTGGGTGAAGCGCGCCTTCGACGAGGCATGGAGAAACGCAGATACCACGTTGACGATGGACATGTTCTAAGCGGGAACGGCGGGAGTTTGTCTTGACCCCATCAGTTCTCAGAGGCTATCGTGGCACCGCAGTCTGAACGGATGTCCGTCAGAACGAGAGGAGAGCGATGAAGCCATTTCTTGCGGCAGGTGTGATTGTCATGTTGACCCTCGGGAGCGCTCTGGCGCAGGAGCCCGCCAAGCCAGGCGGCGGCAAAGCGGCGGAGACCGTGTCCCGAGCCCTCATTGACATGGAAAATCAGTGGGCGAAGGCCTCCATGGCGGGTAACGCGGACTCTCTCGCGCCGATGTTGTCCGAGGATTTCGTCGCGCTGGATTCCGATGGATCCATGCGCACCAAAGCCGACGTGCTGGCGCGGACCAAGAAGGCCAAGTGGGTGACCAACGAGATTGGCGATCTCAAGGTCATCGTCCACGGTGACGCAGCGGTGGTGACGGGATCCTGGACCGGAAAAGGCACCGATGGCAGCGGTAAAGCCATCGACGCCAAAGAGCGCTGGGCCGATACCTGGGTCAAGAGTAACGGCAAGTGGCAGTGCGTCGCATCCGCGTCCGCGCCGGTGACTCCGGCAAAATAGCGCGTCTCGGACGATCGCAGAACGCAAAAAGGGTTACAGCCGCTGGCTGTAACCCTTTTTGATTGTGGGGACTCCACGGCCGCCGCAGCCCTATTCTTGCCCTTCCCCTGATTTCCGCGCCAGCCGGCGCGGCCAGAGCCGCATTTTCGTCATCCCAATCCTCGTCTTCGCTGCGGCGACGCTCCCACGACGGCGCCGGCCGGATGCCAGGACTTCGCATACAGAACCGGCCGCGCGATGACCGTCCTGTCGTCGCACACGTGTGCTGGATCGGACCGGTCCGTCAGAACGTGTGTGTATTTAGCCGCTTCGCCGTGTGCGAGACGGGCGGCACGGTTCGCGCAGGCTCTACTTCCATCGACGCCCTGAGGCTCTGGACGCATTCCCGGAACAGGTGTGTCGATTACGACGCCCCTGGGATGAGGTCGAGACTGTGAACGAGTCGATTGGCCATGGCGAAGTCGAGAGAGTCGCAATCGTGTCGGCGAACCGCTCGTCCACGCGCGCGATGGCGGGCTACCTGACGGCGATCGTCGTCCTGACCGCGGCGCGCACAACCGTCGCTCAAGACGCGCTCGGCACGGCGCGCGCCCTCTATCAATCCGCCGCCTACGAGGACGCGCTGGTCCGGCTGAACTCGCTGCGGGCCACCGCTCATGCGGGGGATGAGGCACGGTTCATCGAGCAGTACCGGGCGTTCTGTCTGCTCGCACTCGGCCGCACGTCCGAAGCCGAGCGGGCGATCGAAGCGGTCGTGACAGTGGCCCCTTCGTTTCGTCCATCGGAGGCCGACGAGTCGCCGCGGGTCCGATCGGCGTTCCGCGAGGTCAGGCGGCGGGTCCTGCCGGGGATCATCCAGCAGGAGTACGTGGAGGCGAAGGCGGCGCTGGATCGCCACGATGCACCGGCCGCGCGCGCAGGGTTCGAGCGGGTGCTCGATCTGTTGACAGACGCCGATATCGCCGGCGCCGTGAATCAGCCCCCGCTCTCGGAAATCAGGACCCTGGCGGCCGGATTTCGTGAACTGAGCGCGACGCCCCTGCCGCGGCGTGCGCCCGCGGAAGTGGCTGCCGCCGGGGCCCCGCCGGGGCTGACGGAAAGGCCAGCCACCGCGCGCGTGCCGGCGCCGCCGCCCGCGACAGATCGAATCTACGGCGTCGAGGACAGGAATGTCGTGCCGCCGGTCGCCATGCGTGAATCGTGGGCGCCGCTGGCCGACGTGTTCGCGGTCCGCACGGGCGTGATCGAGGTCGTCGTCGACGAGACGGGCTCGGTCGAAGCGGCGGCGATGACGGTGGCCGTCAATGCGGTGTACGACCGTCTGGCGTTGACGACGGCGAAGCGCTGGCGCTACAAGCCCGCGACGCTCGACGGTGTGCCGGTGAAGTTCAGGAAAGTGATTCTGCTCGATCTCAAAACGACACGGTAATGACTGAATGCTCACGGAGGACTGTGTGACGATCCACACGCGCTTGCGCTCGATATTCATCTCCCTGTGTCACCCGCGCGGGCTTCGACGCGCGCTGGGGCCGGCGCTGCTGATTCTGCTCGCCGCCGCCGCTCCTGCTGCCGCGCAGTCAGGGTCTGGCGTCGCCGCGATCGAGGGCACGGTCACCGACCCGGACGCCCGCCCGGTTCCTGGCGCGCTGGTGATCGTCATCAGCAGCGAGACGGGGTACACACGTTCTGTCTACACCGATGCGCACGGGCGGTATTTCGCCGCTGCGATGCCGGTCGGCACGTACATGCTGGACGTCTCCGCCACGAAATTCGCGACCGTGCAGCGTTCGGATGTCCGGTTGAGCGTCGGCGCGACCGAGACGATCAACTTCGCGCTCACGATTGCGAAGCTTGCGGAGACCGTCACCGTCAGGGCGGCGACGCCGCTCCTCGACAGGGACCAGACGTCCACCAGCACCAGCGTCGGCGCGCGTGCCGTCTCCGACCTGCCGATCCGCGGGCGCGACTTCACCGAGTTCGTCCAGCTGACACCGGCCATCACGCAGGAGTCTGACCGGAACGGCCTGGTGATCGCCGGGCAGCGATCCATCAACTCGAACGTGGCCATCGACGGCACCGACTTCAACGACGCGCTTCAGGGAAACCAGCGCGGTGGCAACGAAGGGGTGTTCTTCTTCCCGCAGGCCGCGATCCGGGAATTCCAGGTGGTCCGCAGCGGCGCGGCGCCGGAGATCGGGCGCACGAACAGCGGGTTCATCAATGTCGTCACCAAGTCCGGCTCCAACAACGTGGCCGGCGAAGCGTTCTATTACGATCGCGAAAAGGCGCTGACTTCGCCCGACGCGTTTGGCCGCACGCTGAACAATCAGCAGAGCCAGTTCGGCGGGTCCTTCGGCGGGCCGTTGCGGCAGGACCGTGCGTTCCTGTTCGCGGCCGCCGAACAGAGCCTGTTGAAGATTCCGTACGTCGTGCGGTTCGATCAGCAGGCCGCTGGTGTCACCGTGCCCGCGGAGCTCCTGGCGATGCAGGGTGAGCAGCGGGGGACGAACAACCCGACCGCGGGCTTCGTTCGCGGCGACGTGGTCGTCGGATCGGGCGGACTGCTGAACCTGCAGGGCACCTATAGCCGCCTGCGCGGGGAAAACTTCAACTTCGACACGTTGCAGTTGAGTCAGGCGGTCACGACCAATTTCAGCCGCGAAAGCCAGAGCATCGGCGGGAAGGCCGGGCTCACGACGGTGTTCGGCCCTGGCATCCTGAACGAGGTCCGTGGCCAAGTCGCCACAGACGACCGCGACGAGATCCCGAACGTCAGAACGGCCCTGATCACGATCACCGGCTTCGGCAATTTGGGGGGCGATTCAGGCCGTCCGCGCGCGTACCACACGACACGCTATGAACTGACCGATCAGGTCAACCTCACCTGGGGAGTCAATCGCGTGCGCCTCGGGTTCGACTTCAACGTCAACGACGTCGGGCAGCAGCGGGAAGACAACATTCAGGGGCGGTACGACTTCAAGTCGCTCTCGGACTACATGGCCCACAAGGTGGGCCGTTACCGGCAGACGGTGCTGGTGTTCAACCCCGAAGATGCGTTCTTCACCGGCAGGCAGACAGAGGCTGCCGGGTTCCTGCAGGACAAGGTGTCGCTTGGCGACGTGACGGTGAGCGGAGGCCTCCGGTGGGAGGGGCAGTGGAATCCCCAGCCCACCAAGCCGAACCCGGCTATTCCGTTCACGGCGTTCATCCCCAACGATTTGAAGCAGTGGCAGCCACGCGCCGGTCTCGCGTGGTCGGTGGGCGGCTCCGACCGGACGGTGGTCCGTCTCTCGGGAGGGCTGTACGTGGCCCGAACCCCCGCGACGCTGTTCCAACGCGTCTTCACCGACAACGGCATCACGACGGTCGCGGTCGACAGCAAGTTCGACGCCGCGGTGCTGAACTCGCTCACGTTTCCGCAGGCGCTGACCACCGTTCCCGCCGACATCAGGGTCGGCGCCCCTCGCGTCTTCGGGTTCGACCCCGATTTCAGGAACCCGCGCTCTTGGCAGGGCTCGGCGACCGTGGAGCGGCTGATTGGGGAGTCTCTCACACTGTCGGTCGGGTATCTCTTGAACTCGACGCACAATCTGCAGCGCCGGCTCGATCGAAACCTGTTCCAGCCGACGTTGAATGCGTCGGGCGTGCCGATCTTTCCGACCACGCGGCCGGATCCCACCATTGGGGCATTGTCGGTCAACGAGTCGACCGCCCGGTCCCGGTACGATGCGCTCGCGGTGTCGCTCACGCACCGCCTGGCCAACCGTTTTCAGATGCAGGCGAACTACGCGCTGGCCCGCAACATGGACGATGACTCCAACGAGCATCTCTTCCGCCGCGAGACGGCGCTCAACCCGTTCGACCTCGCGTCGGAGTGGGCCTATTCGAAGAACGACGTCCGCCATAACGTGAACTTCAATGCGGTCGCTGACGTGCCCGGCGGCTTCACGGCCGGCGCGATCCTCTTCACCCGGACAGGGACGCCGTATACGCCAATCATCGGCTTCGACACCCAGAACGACGCCAACGACGAGAACGACCGCGCGATCATCGACGGCCACGTCGTCGGGCGTAACTCTTTCCGGCAGCCCACGTTCTTTGATCTGGACGTCCGTCTCATGAAGTCGTTCGGACTCGGGGGCGGGCGGAGAGCCGAGCTGATTGGCGAAGCGTTCAACGTGACCAGGGCGAAGAACCTGAGCTTTGGTCCCGATTCCGTCAGCCCGTTCGGCACCGCGGCACAGCCGGTCGCGACCGCAGGACGGCCGTTGTTCGCCCCGTCGACGGCCCGGTTCGGCGGTCCGCGCCAGATCCAGCTTGGCATGCGCGTCGTGTTCTGAGGCAGCGCCCCGGTCGATCCTGCAGCACTGCCGTCGCCATGTCGGTCGATCCACTCGCGTCACAGAGCGCAAACAGGAGGCGAAGCATGAACCGTCGCATCGTGCAGGTGATCGTCACAGCCGGGGTGTGCCTGGCAGGGCTGGCGGCCGTGGAGGCGTTCGACAGAGAAGATGAGAGCGATGCCTATGTCGCGCGCGTCTTGCTGTTGAGCGTCGACGGCCTGCGCCAGGCCGACCTCGAGCGTTACGTGGCGGCCCACGGCGATTCGACGCTCGCGCTGTTGAGCGCCAGCGGCCGGACGTATACGAATGCCAGCGGCACGAAGCCGTCGGACTCCTTCCCGGGGATGCTCGCGATGGTCACCGGTGGGACCCCGCGCTCGACCGGCGTGTACTACGACGACGGGTACGATCGTTCACTCGTGCCGGCTGCGGGCACCTGTGTCGCCGGGGCGCCGGCGCCCGGGACGCGCGCGCAGTGGAAGCAGAACCTCGACCGGGTGCCGGTCGTCGCGCCTTTCATCACGAGTATCGACCCCGCGAAACTGCCGCGCGATCCGGCGGACTGCAGCCGCGTGTTTCCGCATCAGTTTCCGAGGGTCAATAACGTCTTCGAGCTGATCAAGGCGGCGGGCGGCCGGACGGCCTGGTCGGACAAGCATCCGGCCTACGAGTTCCTCAACGGGCCCTCCGGCACCGGAGTCGACGATCTGTATACGCCGGAGATCGCCAGCTGCGACGGCTTGCTTCCGTGCGCGTCGTCCCTGACCACCACCAATTCGTTCGCCAGGACGATGGCCTACGACGACATGAAGGTCGCGGCCATCCTTCACGAGATAGACGGATTCGATCACACGGGCACTTCGGCCGATGGCGTGCCGACCATCTTCGGGATGAACTTTCAGGCTGTGAGCGTCGGACAGAAACTGGACCTGACGCCGCTCGGCGGGCTCCGGGGTGGATACGTGGACGCCGACGGTACACCCTCCGAGCCGCTGCAAGACGCGCTGACGCATACCGACGCGTCCATCGGGCGGATAGTGTCCGCGCTGCGCGACCGCGGCCTGCTCGATTCCACGCTCATCATCATCAGCGCGAAACATGGCAATTCGCCCGTCGATCCCGGTACGCTCCATCGCGTCGATCCGCTGGGCATCAGCGCGCTGGTCAACGGCGTGAGGCCCGGGCTGCTGGGATTGCTGAGCGCCGACACCGGGCCGCTCATCTGGTTGAGGGATCAGACCCTGACGCAGCAAGTCGTCGAGAAGCTGAAGGCCGCCGATCCCGCCATTACGGGGATCGATGCCAGCGCGGCCGGTCAGGGCGTGCTCTGGGGAACCGACCTGGCCGCACTCTATCCCGATCCGCTCACCGACGCGCGGACGCCGGACATCATTCTGCGGGCGATTCCCGGCACCGTGTACACGCCGCCGGTGGCGACCTCGACGAAGATTGCCGATCACGGCGGCTTCGGCGACAACGACGTGCACGTCGCCTTGCTGGTGTCGAATCCGCGGATGCCGCGCAAGACGATCGACGACGCCGTCGAGACACGGCAGATCGCGTGCACGATTCTGCAGGCGCTCGCGCTTGACTGCCACCAGCTCGAGTCCGAGAGCGTCGAACCTTCGAAGGCCCTGCCGCATTCGAACCACAAGAACGACAGCGAGGAGAGCGAGGTTCGGTAACCCTCCGGGTCGTCGAAGCCCCAGCCAGGTGAGCGGATCGCGGCGCATAGCTGCAGCCGCTCACCTGAGCGCGGAGCGGCTCACGGTGGAGACGATCGACGAAACGCCGGCGATCGGCAGACCGACAGCGTCGGTACGGTCACGGCCTGTAGGCGCCCTCCCGGCGTGCGGGCACATTTATGCCAATGGCCCACTTCCACGCATCGCCCTCTTTGACATAGACCGATGTGCCCCAAATGGGTCCAACCGTCTGGCCGTAGCAGGTGCCGTCGGCAGCACCCGTGAATGTCAGGATGCCGACGGTCGGCGAGAGCATCGTGCCCGCGGCGTCGGTGACGCTGACGCGCGTGACCTCGCATCCGGCACCGGTAAAGTCCTTCAATGCATCGGCCTTGGTTGCGAAGTAGGTTCGCCCGGCAGGGTATCAGAAACCGCTGGATTGTGCGGCGCGTCAGTGCCGCTGTTCTGCAGGCTTGGACCGAAAGCGGCGTTCCTGCTGCCTCAGACAACGCTGAACACAACGTGCCACGGCCAGTCAGGGAATGACCAGACTCCACCCGATGCGGAAAAGACCTCCGTTGGGCTTGGAAACGTGGTGAGCCGCGATGGAGCGAACGATCAACCCGCAGATTAAGAGTACGGATGGTGCCCGTCCGCCGGCTTCCGCCGCGTGAGTTGCCCGTCGCTTGATGCGGGGTCGGCTGCTGATACGTCCGCCGGTTTCCGCTTGCGACTGCCGGGTAGTGTGTCAGATAGTGTGTCAGAGGGGTGGCCCGGTCAGAGACTCGCTCCCCTCCCCAGCGGTTTTTTCGAAAAGCGGATAAAGGGCTGAACCTAGAATGGCGCTCGGCATGCAGGCCGCAATCGAGGCTGCAGACATTGCGCTGATGACTGACGATCTCCCCGTGCCATCCACGTACCGCTTTGGTCTTTTCGATTTCGATCGGGACAGCGACGACGACCTCATTACGTTGAGTGACCGCGGCGACCTGGAGATCTGGGGCAACGACAATGGCGCGTTCCGCCTCCTGCGGCCGGAGGCCCGTTCCAGTCAACCAGTCCTGGGCTCCGCGATGTCCGCTTGGGCTTCGGCTCCCGACTTCATCCTTCTCACATCCTGCTACGTCGTTGTTGTCGAGGCTCCAGACCATCGCAACGACTTCTCAAGCAGCAGATATCGTGGGGTCCGCGACGCGTGTGGGCAGCAGAGCGTCTGGCGCGATAAGTCCCTGGCACGTCCCCCTTCCACCTGTTACCCCTCCGGTTCGCTGAAAGCTTTTTTCGCCCGGCTCGAGGGGGATGTGTGACCCAGGGGTGTGTGACCCATTCGCGTGGCGGCCCGAGAGAGTTGATTCCACAGGTGACCTGGTGACCGATTTGGGACGTGATCGAAGGACCGCCGCCGGACTCTTCGTCGTGTTGTTGCTCGTGTACAACGCCAACGGACGGGAGATCGGCAGCTTCGACACCCAACCGACGAAGTTCGCCGCACGCGAACTGCTGCTGCGGGGCACGCTCGGTCTCAATCATGTCGTCGGCGCTACCCCGGAATACGCGAACCGGTGGGGTTTCATCCTGGCGGCCGATGGGAACTACCGCTCAGTCTACTCGCCTGTGCCTGCCCTGATGGCGGCGGCTATTACTTGGCCGCTGTGGAAAACAGGATTGATCGACATTCGAGCGCCGCTTGCGCCCGGACTGATGGCCGTCCTCACGGCCTCCGTCCTGGTGGCTTTCGCGGTCACGTTCGCATTCCTGCATGCGCGGCAGCGGCTGCCGCGTGACCGCGCGGTGCTCCTGGCCACGGGACTTGGCCTCGGGACCGGGTTCTGGAGCACGGCAAGCCGGACGCTCTGGCAGACGGAGACCGCAGTGTTCGGCCTGGGCCTTGCGGTGCTCGCGTTCGCCGCGCCGGGCGAACGCATCAGTGGCCGAGGCGCATTCGCGATCGGCATCGGTCTCGGGCTGGCTGGATCGACTCGCCCTCAACTCGCGCCCATCGTCGCGATTCTGCTCGCCGGCACCTGGGTACGAAGCACACCCCGGCATGCGCTCGCAGCGACCGCCCTCGTCGGCATGTTCATGGCGGTCCTTTGCGCCGCCAACGTCCGGTGGTTCGGGCATCCGCTCGGCGCGTTGCCTCTGCTCGCGGAGGTGAACTCCCGGGTGCACAGCACGGGCGCATCGTTCGCTCTCCAGGTGGAAGGGTTTGCCGGCCTGCTGATCTCACCGAGTCGAGGTCTGCTGATCTTCAGCCCAGTTGTGCTGGTCGCCGCCGCCGGCATTCCCGCGTCGTTCGCGGCAGGATGGCGAGCGCCGCTGCGATGGTGTGTGCTCGCCCTCGCAGCCCAGTTCGCGCTGTATGGAAGCTACGCGGTGTGGTGGGGCGGGCATACGTACGGCCCCCGATACTTGGTGGACGTCCTCCCGGTGGCGGTACCGCTGGCGGCCGTCGGCATGGCCCAGTCACGGCGCGGCCGGACCGCAACGGCAGCCGCGGCCGCGGCGCTCGCGTGGTCGGTCATGGTCGCTGCCACCGGGGCGTTCTGCTACCCGCACGAGGAATGGAATGTTGATCCGGTGGATGTCGATCGGAATCATATCCGGCTGTGGTCCGTCTCGGACAATCAGATCGCTCGATGCTGGCGGCGAGGCTTGAGCCCACAGAATTTCAGTCTGATCAACCGGGCCGCTGTGCGCAGGAGTACGGAGCAGCCCGGGCGTCTGGTGCATCACTGATGAAGCTCTCAATCGTCATGCCGGCCTTCAACGAACGCCACACGATCAAAGCTATCGTCACGCGTGTGTTGGCGGTCGACCTCGGGGCCGTCCAGAAGGAGTTGCTCATCATCGATGACGCCTCCACGGACGGCACGCGCGAGACCCTGCGGGATCTGGACGGCCGCGACGGGATTCGCGTCATTTACCACGAGCAGAACCTCGGAAAGGGGGCCGCCGTCGCGCGCGGCTTTCGCGAAGCCACCGGTGA
>JANMCN010000194.1:0-54820 GCA_031361295.1 Acidobacteriota bacterium
TAACCCGCACTGACGCCGGCCTCGAGAAACTGGCCGAGGCCCACGAGCCACTCGCCGGTGATTGTCGGGCCGTTGAAGTCCTTGATCGCGAACGCGAGTGAGTCGCGGTCGGCGAACAGCACGTCGCCTTTCACGCGCGCATCCTCCCCTCTCAGGAAGAATCCGCCGACCGTGACACCCACGGCCTGCCTGTGATCCGACGAGCCGCTGCTCACGCGCGTGATCTGCGCCTGCGCGGGAGCCGGCGCGAACACCGCCGCCGCGATCGCCAGACCGAGTGACAAACGCAGGCCCTGCCGCCACATCAATTTCGTCATGAGAAGTCTCCGTTTCGGGAGGCACCGTTACGTGCAGGGCCCGCCCAGTCGCTTCGATCCGAGCACGAACAATGCCACGCAAGCCCGCCTGAACGCCGCTGGAACGGCACCCGGGAGCCCCGGAGGTGTATTCAGGGGATGTCAGCCCGTCCGCTCGAGAGCACAGCTCCGACCCGTTCTGGCAGCTCTGCTCGTCAGCCTCTGCGCCGTCCGCATCGGACGTGTCAGCCTTGGGTCCGGTTCGCCTTGGCGAAGTAGGCGTCGATGATGGTCACCATTTCCTCGTGGACGACCCCGTTGGTGGCGAGAATGCTCCGCCCCCGTGAACTGTAAGGCCCCCCGCGCAGGTCGGTGACGCGCCCGCCGGCTTCCTGCACGATGAGCGCGCCGGCGGCCATGTCCCACGGATGGAGCGCTTGCTCCCAGAACCCGTCCAGGCGTCCCGCGGCGACGTAGCAGAGATCCAGCGCCGCCGAGCCCAGCCGCCGGACGGCGCGTGAGACGCCCAGGAACTCGGTGAACAACTCCACGAGCGTCCGGGCGTCCTGCTGCACGGTGTACGGGAAGCCCGTGCACAGCAGCGAGTCGATCAGCGTTGCAGAGGTCGAGACTCGCAGGGGCGCTCCATTCAGCCACGCCCCCTGACCCCGCTCGGCGGTGAACAGCTCGCGCCGGCTCGGATCGTAGATGGCGGCGACGGCGGGGACGCCCGCGATTTCGAGTGCGAGGGAGGAGCAGAAAATCGGGAGGCCGTGCGCGAAGTTCGTCGTGCCGTCGACGGGGTCGAACACCCAGCAGTATGCGGGGGCGGCGTCCAGGTCACGCGGGCTCGAGAATTCCTCGCCGAGGACCACGTGATCCGGGAAGCGCCCGGCGATGAGGGCGCGGAAGCCCCGCTCGACCTCGAGGTCGATCTCGGTGACGAGATCGATCGCGCCCTTCTTGTCGACGCGCATCGCGCCGCCGAAGTGCGCCATCTGGATCTGGCCCGCGCGGATGACCGACTCGATCGCCGTCGCGAGAAACACAGGGGGGACCGCCTCAGGCACCGTTCACCAGTTTCTTCACCATGCGCACTTCCATGCCCCCTTGATCCGCCCGACGCAACACGACGTCGTCCATGAAGCTGCGCATGAAGAAAATGCCGCGGCCGCTCGACTTCAGCATGTTTTCGGGAGCGAGCGGATCCGCGACCTGTTGCGGATCGAACCCGTCCCCCTCGTCGAGCACGCGGACGACCAGCTCGCGCGGATCGTCGAGGGGCGCGAGTGTGAACTCGACCGTCACGAGCTTGCCATCGTCTTCGCGATTGCCGTGCTTGATGGCGTTGATGACCGATTCGCGGACCGCGACACCGATCCAATGGACGGTGTCTTCGTCCATGCCGGCCAGCTGGCCCACGCGGTCACTGACGACCTGCACGAAATCGACCATGTCGAACTGGCTGTGGATCTGGAGGCGGACGGTACCGCCGCGAGTCAGCATGCAGGCACGCGCTCGCCGGCGCGGTTGCGGCCGGGCGCAAACGAACGGAGGGACACGGACACTAAATCCACGCGTGTGAGTAACATACTAAACCGGATCCCGCCGCGAGCGCGAATGCTATAGTGCGGAGGATGTTTCGCGCGCCGGCTGACTCCTATACCGTGACCCCCTCGACCCGTGCCTCCGGACGAGTGCGCGTTCCCGGGGACAAGTCCATCTCCCACCGGTATGCCATGATGGCGGCCCTCGCCGACGGCGAATCCACGATCGAGGGTTACTCGCCCGGCGCAGACTGCGCCGCCACGCTGGCCTGCCTCCGCGCGCTCGGTGTCCCGATTCGCACCGCGGGTCCTGGCGCGCTGGTGATCCAGGGGCGCGGGCTCGGCGGCCTGCGGCCCGCGCAAGCCGCGCTCGATGCGGTGAACTCAGGCACCACCCTTCGCCTCATGTCCGGTATCCTCGCGGGCCATCCTTTCAAAACCGTCATGAGCGGCGACGCCTCGCTGCAGCGGCGGCCCATGCGGCGCATCATCGAGCCGCTGACGAGGATGGGCGCCCGCATCGAGTCGGTCAACGACAGGGCGCCGCTCACCATAACCGGGGGATCACTGCACGGAATTGCCTACGAAGCCGTCGTGCCGAGTGCGCAGGTGAAGAGCGGGATCCTCCTTGCGGGTCTGCATGCGGCCGGTACCACGCGCGTGACGGAGACGGTCCCCACCAGGGATCATACGGAGCGGGCGTTTGCGGCGTTCGGCGTCCACGTCGTTCGCGACGGCGCCGCCGTGGAGATCGCGGGGGGACAGCGCCTCGAGGCGCGGCGGCTGACCGTGCCGGGCGATATCTCGGGATCGGCCTTCTGGGCTGCGCTCGCGGCCGGGACCCCGGGGTCCGTGATCGAGGTGGCAGGGGTCGGCCTCAACCCATCCAGGATCGCGGTGCTCGGGATCTTCGAACGCGCCGGGGCCGCCGTCTCCACGTCCATCGACGGTGAGCGCTCCGGTGAACCGGTCGGCACGCTGCGCTTTTCCGCGGCCGCATGCGACAGCTTCTCGGTCACACCCGACGATGTGGCTGCCGTCATCGACGAGATTCCGGCGCTTGCCGCGCTGGCCGCCATGATGCCCCCGGGGCGCACGTTCACCGTGCGCGGCGCGGCTGAACTGCGCGTCAAGGAGAGCGACCGGATCTCGGCGCTCGCCGCAGGCTTCCGGGCCATGGGCTCGCACGTCGAAGAGTACGAGGACGGCTTCACGCTCGAAGCGAGGCCACTGACCGGCGGGTCCGTGGACGCGGCGGGGGACCACCGCCTGGCGATGGCGTTCGCCGTCGCCTCCACCCGGGCGACGGCCCCCACCACCATTCTCGGCGCCTCGTCGGTCGATGTGTCGTACCCGGGGTTCTTCGATGAGCTCGCGCGCCTGACCGGTGACGCCCGATAAGATTTACCTCGTCGGCTTCATGGCGGCCGGCAAGACCACCGTGGCCCGTGCGCTCGCGGCGCGGCTCGGCTGGCGGGCCGACGACGTCGACGAATTGATCGAGGCGCGCGAGCGCCGGACGGTCGCCGACATTTTCGCGCGGAGCGGCGAGCCGTACTTTCGAGCACTGGAGCGCGACATCCTCCGCCTGCTGCTGCCGTTGCGGCATCTCGTGGTGGCCACGGGCGGCGGCACCTTCATGGATCCGGACAACCGCACCGCGATCAACCTCGACGGTGTCTCCGTGTGGCTGGACGTCCCGTTCGAGGAGCTGCTCGCCCGCATCCCCGCGGACGGGCGGCGGCCGCTCGCGGCTGATCGCGCCCAGCTGGAACGGCTGTACGTCCTCCGCCAGGGGGCTTACGCCAACGCGCGCGTGCGCGTGAACGCGTGCGGGGCCCGGCCGGACGAGGTGGCGGAGCGGATCATCGAGGCACTCGGATAGGACACGCCGCCATGCGGCCCGCGCGGCGCCCGCCGCGCCGGGCCCGTCCGGCTCGAACATGCGGTACCTGATTCTGTCCGACATTCACGCCAACATCGACGCGCTCGACAGCGTGCTCGACGCGGCGCCCGCCGACACCTGGGACCGCGCCCTCGTCCTTGGCGACCTGGTCGGCTACGGCGCGGAGCCGAACGCCGTCATCGAGCGCGTCCTCGCCCTCGATCCCCTGATGGTGATTCGCGGCAATCACGACAAGGCCGCCTGCGGGATCGACGACGGCAGCTCGTTCAACGTGGTTGCACGGACGGCGGCGCTCTGGACCATGGACACGCTGACTGCGGCCAACCGGGAATACCTGCGCGCGCTGCCCGCCGGCCCCGCCGTCATCGACCCGGACGTCGAGATCTGCCATGGGGCGCCGTTCGACGAAGACCACTACATCTTCGACTCGGAGGACGCCAGCCGCGCCCTCGACGCCGCGAGACGGCCGCGGTGCCTGTTTGGCCACACCCACCTGCCCGTCATCTTCCTGCGCACGCCGGCGCGGTTCGAGGGGTTCGCCCCCGACGGCGACGACGACATCGACCTTCTCTTCGAGACCGGCACCAGCTACCTGATTAATGTCGGATCGGTCGGCCAGCCCCGGGACGGCGACCCGCGCGCGGCGTTCGGCATTTACGACAGCGACACGACGTCCCTGCGCGTCCGGCGGGTCGCGTATCCTGTCGCGCAGGCGCAGCGCCGCATCCTCGACGCCGGACTGCCGCCAAGTCTCGCGAATCGGTTGTCGATTGGCAGATAAAGCCGGGATTCGGGACTCGCCACTCGAGGCTTCCGGCGTTGGCCGGACGCATCACCAATCTCAGCGCTCCCCCTTCTTTCGTGCCCGCTCCTCCCGGCGCTTGATCTCTGAAGCGAATGCGTCCTGCGCGGCACGCGATCCGAGGATCCAGCCGATCACGACGCCGACGAGCAGCACGGACGGAATGAAGATGACGTGCGCCGACGTCATGTGCGAGAAGTTCACCGCCGTGCGCCTGCTTCCACTCTCCGCCTGACATCGCCCAGTTCACGTTCGACACGCCCGAGACGCTGCCAGATCGTCCATACGTAGCCGAAGATCAAAACCCACGCAACGGCATAGGCGCCGATGACGAGCGGCGCCGCGGGCAGCTGCTCCTGTTTCGGGAGGCTGTCGGCCGGCACGAACCCGGCGGGCGGCTCAGGTGGCTGCCGCGCGACCACCGCCGATGGTACGGCCAGTGCCACGAGCAGCACCGCCACGGCCCCGACCTGCCGGAACATCTCACTTGCGCTGCGCATCGTCATGTCAGTCCTCGATCGAGAGAAACAGTGCATCGAGCTCCGCCCGCCGGCCCTCGAGGCGAACCCGAGCGGCGAGCAGCAGCACGTACAGCCCCAGGAACGCCAGTGTGCACAACAGGAGCGGCCACGCCATCTCGCGCTGCAGGGTCATCACGACCGTGGTCTTCGGGTGGACCGTGCGCCACATGTTCACGGACCAGTAGACGAACGGCACGTTGGCCATGCCGAAGAGCGCCACGACCGCCGACAGCTTCTCCGAGCCCGGGCCGCCGTATCTGCGCAGCAGGAGGTACGCCACGAAGATGAGCCACATCACCAGTGCAGAGGTCAGACGCGCGTCCCACTGCCACCACACGCCCCAGGCCTTCCGCCCCCACAGCGGCCCCGTCAGCAGGCCGATCGATCCGAACACGACCGTGAGTTCCGCCGCGGCCGCCGCCACTCGGTCTGCGGTCCTGCTCCCCGAAAACAGCAAGACGGCGCTCCCGATCCCGCAGACGAACGCCGAGCTGAACATCACGATCCACGAGGGAAAGTGGAAGTAGAAGATCTTCTGCACGAGCCCCATCGTCGACTCGTAGGGGGCGCGCTCGATCGCGATGGGCGCATAAGCGAACATCGCCGCGACGAGGGCGGCACAGGGCGCAAAGAGTTTTTTCATCGGCGTGTCGATTCTGAATGCCGCGGAGCTGAAGCTCCGCGCTACTGGCGCGCGACAGCTGCGCGATTCTATTCGGTCATGGACGGCTCGAACGTCCAGAGGGCCAGCGTAATGAACACGATGTCGAAAAACGCGAGCATCGAGAGCCATGTCGTCGCCGTGGCGAGATCGACATCGGGCTGAAGCAGGGCAGCGGTACCCCGCACTCCCCCGATGATCACAGGAATTGTAATCGGGTACAACAGGATCGGCAGCAGCACGTCGCGACTTTGCGCGCGCACCAGCATCGCCGCGAACAGCGTGCCGACGGCCGCAAACCCGATCGTGCCCGTGGCGAGCAGGCCCGCCGTGACCAGCGGATGCGCGAACAGCGGGGCCTGGAACATCAGCGCGACGAGCGGCACGATGATCGTTTCGACGACCGAGAGGAGCAGCAGGACGCCGAAGAGCTTCCCCACATAGAGCGCGGGCCGGTCGACCGGAGCCATCATCAGCGCACGCAGTGTCTCGCCCTGACGTTCGCGCTCGAACGCCCGCCCGAGAGCAAGGGTCCCGGAGAACGCGATCGCAATCCAGAGGATGCCCGCCGCGGCATCCTGCACGGGGCGTCCATCCCTCACGAAGCCGAACGCAAAGACCAGGACGCACGAAATGGCGAAGAAGAGCGTGGTGTAGATGATCTCACGGCTCCGCACCTCGATCAGCAGATCCTTGCGGACGACGAGCCAGACCGTTCGCAGGAACAACGCCCTACTCCCCCGCTCCGCACGCCGCCCGGTAGCGCGCGCGCAGGGAGCCCGCGCCTGGTTGCACCGCCGTCAGCCCGGCGTTCTGCAGGATTACCGCACGATCGACCAGCCCCTCGATCGTTTCCAGATCATGGGTGGTGAGGAGGACGATGCATCCGGTCTCCCGCAGCTGACGCAGGCGTTCGCGCAGTGCGTCCGTCGCGGCATCGTCGAGGCCGGTGAACGGCTCGTCGAGCAGCACCAGCCGGGGATCGTGGAGCAGTGCCCGCTCGAGCGCAAGGCGCTGGCGCATGCCGCGCGAGAATCGACCGACGACATCGTCGCGGTGCCCGAGCCCCGCGCGGTCGAGGGCCGCTGCGACCCGCGCCGGGAGATCCGGCAGTCCATAGAGGCTGCCGAAGAAAGACAGGTTCTCCGAGGCAGTGAGCTCCGGGTAAACGTACAGGTCGTGGCCGAGGACGCCAATCCGCCCGCGGAGAGCGCTCCCGGACGCACGCGCCGTGTGCTCCCCGTAACGGACCTCGCCGGACGTCGGGGCGAGGAGCGTGGCTGCGATCGCGAGCAGGGTGGACTTGCCGGCCCCGTTCGGGCCAAGGAGAGCCACGATTTCTCCAGCATCGCACCGGAGCGTGACCCTGTTCAGCACCCGGCGGCGGCCGAAATGCCGGGAGACGTCGATGAACCTGAGCGACGTGAAGTCCGCCGGCGTCGCACGTGACGTCATCTCGCGCTACGCGGCCGCTTCGTCATCGATCTCGGCGTACAGGTTCTCCAGCGCGGCGACGAGCTCGGCGCGACGGGTGGCATACCGCTCGGGACTCGTGGCGCCGGTGCGGTGCTGCTCTTCGATGGCGACCAGCTCCGTGAACAGGCGGTCCCGCTTCGCGTCGAGGCGACGGCGTCGATCCACTTCCCCGGCTGTGAGCGTGCGTGCGCGCAGGCTGCCCCACACGCCGCCGACCAGCATCGTCATGGCGAGGCCGAGCGCGACGTTGCGGGGCCAGACCGGCTGGTGCGGCAGCCCCGAGAACGTCAGCGCGATGCTCCCGCCGGCCGGCACGGCAGGCCCCTTGCCGACGATGAAGACCTGCCCCTGCAATGGCATGTCGCGGTGCTCGGCAATCTGCGGCGAATGGACCTCCATCCCGCCGACTTTTTGTGCCATCAGGCTGAACTGGGCGAGGGCGACGGGCAGCGGCTGATCAAGTGTCAGCGTGCCGCCGCTGATGGGCAGGGAGTACCCGAACTGGACGAGCGTGGATCCCGAAGGGAACGGGCCCGGGACGGTTACGCGCGTGCCCGCGACCGTCGCCGGGAGGCCCGACCCCTGAAGCGCTCCGGCGCCCTGTGCGTGCGAGGGCAGGTCGAACACCAGCGGATCCGGCGGCTGGACCGGGACGCGCGCGGTGTTGACGACCTCGAGGATGTAGAAGACGCTGAGCGACTCGTCACCCATTTCCACCACGAAGCGCGACTGGTCGCCGAGGACCACCGTCCCTTTCTGAGCGGACGCCTGCGCGAGCTGCCGATCTTCGGCGGCTCTCTTCTCGATCGCGGGATCGGTTGCGACAAGCGCGACGCGGATCCCGCCCGATGTGGGAACCGTGAACTGCTGCGATTCGATCCGCTCTCCGTTGACCGTCGTGCTCGCCTGAACCGTCGTGCCCGGACGAAGCCCCGGGAACTCTGCGCGCCCCTGCCCGTTCGTCGTCGCCGTCAGGGGCGAGGGCCCGCCGGCGAGCTCGACGGGCTGGTTCGCAATGACATTCGCCATCGAACCCCGCACTACCCGCACGGTCACGGTCCCGACCGGTAAGTCCCCGACCGGCAGCGGCCGGCCGGACATCTGCTTCGGATCGGGCATCTGCGATCCGCCCGCGAAAGGCTGCGCGCGAGGCGAGACGGTAAAGAGGGCCAGAAGCGCGGACAGCGCACCGATCCGGAGGTGGAGGCCCGCAGAGAGCCTCACGCCGTCACCGCCTCGAGCCGCGTGCCGCATCGTTTGCAGAACGCGGCATCGCGGTCGTTCCCCGTCCCGCAGGCCGCGCACTGTGGGGAGGCGGATGCGCCCTCCACGGCGGGGCGGCCGGCCTTCGCCGCTGCCGGCGCGTGAGCCGGCGAGGTTGCCGGCGTCTCGTGGCCGGCTGGCGAGGGCGATGGCGCCCCGGGCCGGCCTCGCGTAAGCAGCCTGGCACTGAGCTCCCGCTCGATGAGTTCGCGGTACCCGACGCTGCCCTCATCCGCCTGCTTGATGAGCATCATCGCGCGCGCCCTGAGCCGCGCCGCCATGTCGTCGAAGTCCCGCGGCGACACCTTCCCCATGGCGCGATCGAATTCCAGCTCCTTGATCGATCGGAGCACGAGGGCCTTCTCGCGCTCCATGGCGCTCCGTGCACGCTCGGATTGCCGCTGGCCGAGCACCGCACTTTCGTCGGCGGCGAGAGGAGCCAGCATGCGATGGAACGCCGCGGCTGCCGCGCCCGCAGCGCCGATCGTGAGACTGAGCAGGATCAGGTGCTCGGGCGTGGCCTGACGGGACATCAGCACGGCCACCGTGGCTGCGGCAAGTGCGGCGAGGACGAAAAAATGCCACGGCCGAAAGCCGGCGTCAGTCGAGGTCGCGGAGCTCATCGTCCAATCTCGCCGTGAGATCGGGGGTGCCGGCCTCCGGCTGTCCCGAGGCGCCGCCAGCCGTGTCGTCGCGACGGGACCAGCGAAACGCGACGACCGCAACGCTGGCCGCGCCGGTGGCCCCAATCAGATAGGGGAAGAACCATGCGAGGCGGTTGAAACCCTTGTCCACCGGCGCGGACAGGATGTCCTGCCCGCCGAACTCTTTGATGAATGCGGCAATCACCGCATCGTGATCCTTGCCCTCGCCGAGAAACGTGCGGAGTTTGATCGTCTGGCTCGCGTGGCCCTCGCAGTTGGGCATGCCGCAGTTGTTCAAGGGGCGGCGGCACCCGCAGGTGCACAGAATCTCTCCCTCGAGCTGCCGTTCGAGGGCGCTGCGCGGGACCACCTGCACGGTGTCGCCCTGCGCGAGGAGCGACGCGGGCAGAATCAGAAGGAGCATGAGGAGCGAGGTCGTCGTCGCCCCGGCCGGGAGCTTCGCCGCAACGAACGCGAACGCCGTCTCCGGCAGCAGCGCAAGGCCGGTGCCGAACGCCATGACCGCGAACCCGAACCAGATCCAGTTGACGAGCGGATTGATGGTGATCGCGTAGGTGGCGCTCTGTGTGGCCACGTCGTAGCCACCGAGCACGATATAGAGATCCTCGCCGGGCGCCCGACGGATCGCGACCTCGGTCGTCGGTTCCTGTTCGTGCTTGTTGAAGAACCAGCGCGCGGGCGCCATCTCGCCAAGCGCCTTTCCGGCGCGCGTCACCGACACGTGGCCCGTCACCATCTGCTTCTGGGCGTCCGTCGTCACGCGCAGACCGTCGTGCCTGACCGTGAAGCCGCCGACGGTCGCCTGCTGCCCCACTTTCAGCAGGACTTGCTCCTCCTGCTTGAATCCCTGGCCTGCAAAGCCGAGAAAGATCAGGACGATCCCGACGTGGACGATATACCCGCCGTACCGGCGGCGCGAGCGGCTGACCAGCCCGATCATCGACGTCAGCAGATCCGCGCCGGTTGTCTCCTTCCGCACCCGCGCGCCGCGGAGGAACTCCTGGCCGATCGTGCCGACGACGAACGCGCAGAGCGCGAAACAGGCCCCCGAGCTCCACACGCGTACGCCGAGCGCATACAACGCCACGGCCGTCGCCACGGCCGCGGACGCCGGCCAGAGGAACTGGTGGACGAGGTTCGACAGGGTTGATTTGCGCCACGCCAGCAGCGGCCCGATGCCGGTCAGCAGCAGCAGGATCAATCCGATCGGCAGCATCCACTTGTTGAAGAAGCCGGGGCCGACCGTCAGCCGCTCGTGCATCACCGCTTCGCTCAGCGTGGGGAACATCGTCGCGAAGAGGACGAAGAACGCGGAGAACAGGAGCACCCAGTTGTTCGCGAGAAAGGCGGCCTCGCGCGAGACCCAGGAATCGAGATCGTGTCGGGCGCGCAGCAGCGGCAGGCGGTAAATCACCAGCGCGAAGCTGAAGATCAGGATGGCGATCATGAAAATCGTGAACAGCATCGCGAGCGCGCGGTCCTCGCCGAATGCGTGGACCGACTGCACGATTCCCGAACGCGTCATGAACGTGCCGAAGATCGTGAGGAAAAACGTGACGATGACCAGCGTGACGTTCCAGACACGCAGCATGCCCCGGCGTTCCTGCACCATCACGGAATGGAGAAACGCCGTCGCGGTGAACCACGGGAGCGCCGCCGCGTTCTCAACCGGGTCCCAGCCCCAGAACCCGCCCCATCCCAGCTCCTCGTACGCCCAGAGCATCCCCAGCGTGAGGCCGAACGACAGGACGAGCCACCCGACCATCGTCCAGCGACGCACGGCGCGCAGCCAGGAGTCGTCCAGGTGCCCCGTGATGAGCGCCGCCATCCCGAACGCATAGGGGATGGTCATCGAAACAAACCCGATGTACAGGGATGGCGGATGGATCGCCATGTAGAAATTCTGCAGGAGCGGGTTCAGCCCTTTCCCGTCGACGGGGACCTGGCCGAGATACGTCGAGAAGGGGTTGTTGTGGACCACCATCAGGAAGAGAAAGAACATCTCCACCGTCGAGATGACCGCAACCACGTAGGGAATGAGCTCGCGGTGCCGTTCGCGGTTGGTGTGTACCGCAATCGTGCCGAAAACCCCGAGCAGGAACACCCAGAACATGATCGAGCCGTCGAGCCCGCCCCAGTACGACGCGATCTTGTAGGCGAGCGGCTGCACGGTGTCCGAGTACCGCTGTACGTACTTGATCGAGTAATCGTTCGTGACGAACGCGTGCACCATCACCGCGGACGCGACCGTCATCAACGCCGTGACGAGGTGGAACGCGCCGATGCCGCTCTCGACGAGCCGGCGCGAGCGGCGCCGCGCACCCGCCACGCACGTGGCGATGGCGTAGGCGCAGACGACGAAACTGGCGAGCAGCAGGAAGTTGCCGAGGCTGGGCATGATTACGTGCCGGGAACCGTCGCTCTACCGACCTCGTACTTGGACGGACACTTCGCCATGACGCCGTTCGACTCGACGGCAAAGGCGCCCGACTGCAGGTGCCCCTTGAGCACGACCTCGGACCCGTCCTTGAACGTGTCCGGCACGATCCCGGTGTAGCTCGCCTGGATGACCGCTCCCTTGTTCTGGATCTGGAACCTGTACTCGAGCGTATCGGGCTTGATGAAGATCGACTTGTTCACTACGTACCCGTGCAGCTGCAGCTTCTTCCCGCTCCAGGCGCCCGGGTCGCTGGCGACCTCGTCGACGTGTTTGTAGTACTCGGTGCCGTCGCGCAGCGTCGAGTACAGCAGCCCGCCGAAGGCCAGCACCAGGACGACGGCCGTGGCGGCTATCTTGAGGGATTTCGTTTTCATAAGGATTTCGGGGATCGCCCCGGTCCAGAATACCGTGCGGCCCGAAGGGGGTCAATCGTTTCCCACCCGGCCCAGCAGCCGGTACACCGTCGCAATCGGCAGCCCCACGACATTGGACCACGACCCTTCGATCCAGTCGATGAATCGTGCCCCCCGACCCTGGATCGCATACCCGCCTGCCTTGCCGTCCGGCTCCCCCGACGCGACGTACCAGTCAATCTCCGCTTCGCTGAGCATCACGAAGCGGACGCGCGTCGTCACCACCTCCGTCTCCTCAGCCGTGGCACGGAGGATGACCACCGCGGTGTGCACCTCGTGCGTTCCGCCGGACAGCAGTCTGAGCATGCGGGCGCCGTCGGCGCGGTCTGCGGGCTTGCCGAGAATCTCCCCCTGCGCCGCCACCACCGTGTCTGCGGCGAGGACGACGCTGCCGGCGTGATGGAGCGAGGCGACGGCTTTGCGCGCCTTCTCACGCGCGAGGCGCAAGGCGTATGCCCGAGGCGCCTCGGTGCCCCGGACACTTTCGTCCAGGTTCGCCGGCGCGACCTCGTAGACGAAGCCGGCGGCGGTCAGGAGCTCGGCGCGACGAGGAGACGCAGATGCCAGGATGAGGTGCATGGGGGCTGATATTATCGGGATTAAGGATTGGGGATTAGGAGTAGCGATGATTCCGCTGCAGAATTTCAGCACCGGCGTCGTGGCGGCGATTGTCCGGCGCCAGCCGGCGTCGAAAGAGCGGACCAGCTTTGCGTGGCAGCTGGCGGTCGGCACCGCCCTGGCCCGCGCGACGAACGTCGAGCTGGACGAGGCGGGTGTGCTGACCGTCAGAGGTTCGGACCCGCGCTGGGTGGCTGAAGTCGACCGCGCCCGGGACGCGGTCCTGCAGAAGATGCAGCAGCTGCTCGGCCGCGACCAGATCGTGCGCATCAGGACCCGCGCGTGATCAACGCAGGCCGTGCGGCGCACCTCGGCACTTTGGACCCTTGTTAACCATGCGCGACAGCGTGATCGTCTCGGCGGCTCGAACCCCCACCGGCAAGTTCCTCGGCGCGTTGAAGGACCTGGGAGCCACCGAGCTCGGGGCCCTCGCGGTGCGCGAAGCGGTATCGCGGGCCGGCATCGATCCCGCAATCGTGGACGAGTGCATCATGGGCAACGTCCTTCAGGCCGGCAACGGCCAGAACCCGGCTCGCCAGGCGGCGCTCAATGCCGGCCTGCACGAGCGAGTCTCCGCCCTCACGATCAACAAGGTCTGCGGCTCGGGGTTGAAAGCGGTGATGCTCGCGGCGCAGGGCATCGCGACCGGCGACATCGACGTCGCCGTCGCCGGCGGGATGGAGTCGATGAGCAACGCGCCGTACCTGCTGCCCCGCGTTCGCGAGGGACTGCGCATGGGCAACGGCGCCGTGATCGATTCCCTCATCAACGACGGTCTGTGGTGCTCGTTCGAGAACTGCCACATGGGCATGTCGGGGGAAGTGGTCGCAGATGCGTACAGTGTCTCGCGAGTCGACCAGGATGCTTACGCAGTCGAGAGCCACCGCAAGGCCGCTCGCGCGAGACGCGAAGGCTGGTTTGCCGACGAGATTATTCCCGTCCAGATACCGCAGAAGAAGGGGCCGGCACTCGTGGTGGACCGGGACGAGAGCATCCGCGAAGACACGACCGCGGACGCGCTCGCCGCGCTGGCCCCGGCGTTCAAGACGGGCGGGAGCGTGACAGCCGGGAATGCGCCTGGCGTCAACGACGGCGCAGCGGCGGTCGTCCTCATGGCCGCCGAGACGGCACGCGCGCTCGGCCTCACGCCGCTCGCGCGCATCGTCGGGCAGGCCACCACCGGGCTCGCCCCGAGGATGGTGCTGATGACTCCGGTCGAATCCGTGCGCAAGGTGGCGGCAAGGATCGGATGGCTCCTGGACGACGTGGACCTCTTTGAAATCAACGAAGCGTTTTCCGTGCAGATGGTCGCCGTGTTGCGCGAGCTCGGGATCGATCCGGCGCGGGTGAACGTTCATGGCGGCGCCGTGGCCCTCGGCCACCCGATTGGCGCGAGCGGCGCACGCGTCCTCACGACGCTGCTGTATGCGATGAAGCGCCGGAACCTGAAGCGCGGCATCGCGGCGCTCTGCCTCGGCGGGGGGAACGGCGTCGCGCTGGCCCTCGAGCGCGACCGCTAGACATCACCGACCATTGTCGGCCCGCCCCGTGCGGACACGCGACGGATGCCGTGAAGCCTCAGAGCGCACCTGAAGGCTGAAAGGCCGATAGCGATGTCACGCGGCGATTGCGGAGCGACTCTTGCGTCGGCGCCGAACACAGACCGCTCGTATCTCGGCGCCGATGATCCTTCGATTGGTGGATTTCCGCGCCAGATCAGGGGAAAGGCCTGCGCACCGGAGCCAAGACTGGGTCGCGATGCATGCAATCCGGCCGGCCGCAAAGACTCCGGCACAGGTGAAGATAGTCCGACGTTTCGGCGGCAAAGGAGTTCGATGGGCACGACTCACCGTCTCGCCGTGCTGACCCTGCTGGCCATGATCGCCGGCTCGGCCCCGGCGCACGCCGCTTCCATCACCGTGGCCGAATTCCGGTGGGACCTCATCGCTACCGAGTGTCCGCTGGATGACCCCGCCTGCACGCCGGAGACCCCGTCGTTCCTGTCCGTCTTCAGTCTCACGAACCTTTGGGACGGCATTCAGACCGGACCGACCCTCTTCAACAATGTCCTGTCGCTGCCGACTGAACCCCTGGCGTTCTTCGATCTTCGGCCAGACGTTCCGTTCAATTTCGACCAGCTTGCCGTGCGCGGGGTTCCCGCGTTTGCCGGCATCAGCACGTCGTTCGTCTTCGGCACTGATATCACGACCCTCAACGCGCAATTGATCCAGCCCAACACATTCGTGATGCTGCAGTTCGATCCGACCCCGGTGCCCGAGCCCGGTACGTTCGGACTGGTTGCGCTTGGCGCCGCGATGGCTGCCTGTCGCCGCCGGCACGTCGCTCATCGGCGGGCGCGCGCCAGCTGAGACTTTCGGACCTGTATCCACGACGATGGCCAACGTGCGCCGGTTTTCGAGACCTTCACGCAAGCGCCGCGGGCGCGTCGCGCTCGGGATCGCGACCGCCATCGCGCTGGCCGTGTGGCTTCTCTCGGACCCCGGCACGCGACTGCTTGCCGCCGTCTCACTGACATCGGTCACTCCGTACGGTGCGTCGGAAGGCGTGGCTGTCCAGGTCACGGGGACGGGTTTCGACCCGATCGCCGCGAACAATCGCGTGACGTTGACGCCGTCGGCCGGACCCGCCGTCATCGTCGTCCCTGACACGATTGCCACGCTGGACGCCACCAAGGGACTCCGGCGGCTCGGCCTCAAAGTCCCGGGCCTCCCTGTCGGACCGGCCGCCGTCCGCGTCGTCAATACCACGACCGGCGAGTCCGCATCCGGGGCGACCCTGCAAATCATCGCCATCTCGCTGCCTGAGGTTCGTGCGGCCGCGCGGGGCGCGCAGAACGTCGTCGTGCTGGTGACGGGCACGTCGAACGTCCAGTTCGTCGCGGGCCGGACCACGCCCAGCTTCGGCGCCGGCATCAGCGTCACGGCGACGCAGGTCACCTCGCCGACGTCGCTGCTGGCGACCGTCACGATTTCGTCGACCAGTGCCCTGGGCGCTCGCACCGTCACGGTCGTCACGAGCACGCAGACGGCGCAACTTGCGGGTGCCTTCACCATCACCAGTCCCGCGCCGGACCTCCCGCCGATGGCGAACGCGGGCCCCGACCAGACACTGCCCGTCGGAAGCACCGTCACGCTGAACGGCAGCGCATCGAGCGATCCCGAGGGGCATTCACTGACGTATGCCTGGTCGTTCAGCTCGAAGCCGGCCGGCAGCGCGGCCCTGCTTTCGAACGTCACATCGGTGGGTCCGACCTTTCTGATGGACCGGCCTGGCACGTACGAGCTGCAGCTCCTCGTCAATGACGGGAGCCTGACGAGCACCCCCGACAGCGTGCGGATCTCCACGCAGAACTCGCGCCCGATCGCCAACGCCGGCCCCGACCAGACCGGAGCCGTCTTCAACACCGTGCGGCTCGACGGCCGGGCCTCCAGCGATCCCGACGGCGACGCGTTGACGTTCACCTGGTCATTGGTCTCGGTCCCCCCCGGCAGTACCGCGTCGCTGTCGAATCCGGCGTCCGCCGGGCCGACGTTCATCGTCGATAAGTTCGGCGACTTCGTCGTCCAGCTCGTGGTCTCGGACGGTGTCCTGTCGAGCGTTCCGGATACCGTCTCCATCTCCACACTGAACTCGGCCCCGACGGCGAATGCCGGGCCAGATCAAAGTGTCTTTGTCGGGAATACCGTGACGCTGAATGGGAGCGGATCCAGCGACGTCGACGGCAATCCCTTGCGCTTCAGCTGGTCGTTCACCGCGCGACCTCCGGGAAGCCTCGCCGCACTCTCCAACCCTGCGACGGTAAACCCGACCTTTCCCATCGACGTGTCGGGTGTGTACGTCCTGCAACTGATCGTGAACGATGGATCCGTCGACAGTCCCGCCGACACGATCACGGTGACGACACTGAACTCGCCGCCCGTCGCCAACGCCGGCCCCGATCAGGTCGTGTCCGTCGGAGACTCCGTCCATCTCAATGGCAGCGGCTCCACCGACGTGGATGGCAATACGCTGACGTTCGCCTGGTCATTGACGACGAGGCCGGAGGGGAGTGTCGCCAGGCTGTCCGATCCTGCCGCGGTCAATCCGACGTTTCTCGCGGATCGACCCGGAACCTACAGTGTGCAGCTGATCGTCAACGACGGGACGGTCAACAGCGCCGCGGATGTCGTCAGCATCGGCACCCGGAATCAGCCTCCGGTCGCCAACGCCGGCGTCGGTCAGACCGCCGCGCTCGGGGCGACGGTGCAACTGGACGGCAGCGCGTCCAGCGATCCGAACCGCGACCCGCTGGCCTTCAGGTGGTCGCTGATCTCCACGCCTGTCGGCAGCATCGCGGTGCTCTCGAACACGGTGATTGCCAATCCGACCTTCGTCGCGGACAAGCCGGGCGCCTATGTGGCGCAGCTCATCGTCAACGACGGCGCCACGGACAGTGCCCCCGCCAGTGTCACGATTTCCACCCTGAACTCGGTGCCCATAGCCGTGGCGGGACCCAACCAGAGCATCGCCACCGGCGCGACAGTCCACCTCGACGGAAGCGCCTCTTTCGATCCGGACGCGACTCCCCTGCTGTTCTTCTGGTCGATTCTGTCCAAACCATCTGGCAGTGCGGCTGCCATTTCAGACCCGGCGATCGCCGGACCGACCTTTGTCGCAGACCGCGAGGGCGTCTATGTCGCCCAGTTGATCGTCGGGGACGGAGCTCTCGTCAGCGCTCCCGCCACGGTCACGCTGACCGTCCTCGACGGCGCCGATTTGAGCATCGACTTTTTCGATTTCCGGACGACGCCGGCCGTTGGATCGCAGGTGCCGTTCGGGTTCCAGATCAGGAACCGGGGGCCCGCGATCGCGCGGGACGTCACGGTGCGGTTCCAGCTGCCCGCCGGGTACACGCTGGTCGGAGGGGGACCTGGCCAGGGCAGTTACGACAGCACCACCGGTATCTGGACCGTCGGAACGCTGAGTGTCGGAGGTGCGCCGACCTTGAGCCTTGGCGCGACCGTCAATCCGACGGGCCCGTACGACGTGACGGCAGCCATCACAGGCAGCAGCCAGCCGGACCCCGACCCGACCAACAACGCCGCGACAGTGCACGTCACGCCGGATGCGGCCGCCGACCTGCGGCTCTCCTTCTTCAATCCGGCGACGGCGCCTCCCGTCGGATCCAGCGTCGTGTTCTTCCTCGAAGTCGTGAACGATGGGAAATCCAGTACGACCGACGTCACCGCCCGCTTCCGGGTGCCGGCCGGCTACACCCTGACAGGCGGCGGACCACAAGTCGGCACCTATGACAGCGCCACCGGCGACTGGTCCATTGGTCCGTTGACCGCCGGTGGTCTGGCGCGGCTGATCCTCTCGGCCAATGTGAACGAGACCGGGCCCTACGACCTGACGGCGGCCACTACGGGCAGCAGCCAGCCGGATCCAAATCCGGCCAACAACGCCGCGGCCGTCGCCGTCACGCCGAACGCGAACGCCGATCTCCGCATCTCATTCTTCAATCCGGCGACCGCTCCCCCCGTCGGGTCCGGCGTCATCTTCTTCGTCGAAGTCGTGAACAATGGTCCGTCCACCACGACCGGCGTGACCGCCCGGTTCCTGGTGCCGGCCGGCTACACCCTCACCGGCGGCGGGCCACAGGTCGGTGCCTACGACGCGGCAACCGGCGTCTGGGCGATCGGATCCTTCCCATCGTCCGGCCTGGCGCGGCTGATCCTCTCGGCCAATGTGAACGCCGCCGGGCCCTACGACCTGACGGCGGCCATTACGGGCAGCAGCCATCCGGATCCGAATTCGGCCAACAACGCGGCGACCGTGGCCGTCGCACCGAACGCGAACGCCGATCTCCGAATCTCGTTCTTCAACCCGCCGTCCGGGACGCTCGCACCCGGGGCAATCGCGTCACTCTTCGTCGAGGTCGTCAATGACGGTCCCGCGACTACCACCGGCGTCGTCGCTCGCGTCCCGTTGCCGGCGGGGTACACGTTCACAGGCGGCGGTGCCCAGGTCGGCACCTATGACGCGGTGACCGGCGTCTGGGTGATCGGTTCACTTCCATCGTCAGGCCTGGCGCGGCTTATTTTCTCCGCGAGAGTCAACCCGGCGGGTTCGCTGATCCCGACGGCGACGATTACAGGCAGCAGCGCACCGGACCCCAATCTCGCCAACAACACGGTGACGGCGCCGCCGGCGAACCGGCCACCCGTGGCGGACGCCGGACCGGACCAGTCGGTCACCACCAACTCGACCGTCATCCTGGACGGGCGTGGATCGCAGGATCCTGATGGCGATGGCTTCACGTTCCAGTGGACGTTCGCGCTCCGGCCGGTGAACAGCACGGCGACGCTGAGCGACCGGGCCGGCGCGGCGCCGACCTTTTTCGCCGATCGCGGCGGAACGTACGTGCTGCGTCTCACGGTGACCGACCGCGTGGGCGCGGTCAGTCCTCCGAGTACGGTCACGATTCTCGCGGCCGTCGCCAACCATCCGCCGACGATCGCGTCGGCGCCGCCGACCGCCGCTGCGGTCGGCCGGACGTATCGCTACGCCGTGGCGGCGACCGATCCGGACCCGGGAGACACGCTGACGTTTTCGCTGACCACGGCCCCGGTCGGCATGGCGGTCGACCCGGCGACCGGCGTGATCACGTGGACCCCCACTGGCACACAAGGCGGCTCTCAGCCCGTCTCCGTACGCGTGCAGGACGGACTCGGCCTGTTCGCGGTGCAGCCCTTTGCAATCCAGGTGTCTTCGGCGACGAACCAGGCGCCCGTCGCGATCGACGACGCGTACGCGGTGCGGGTCGACGAGTCGCTCGGCGTCGGCGCGCCCGGGGTCCTGGCCAACGACACTGACGCCAACGGCACTCCGCTGACCGCCCGCCTGCTCACGCGGCCGTCCAACGGCACGCTCGACTTCAGCGCCGATGGCTCGTTCACCTACACGCCGCACACCCCACAGGTCGGCGATCTCGTCCTGGCGGAGCATGTGAATCTGGCCAACCGGCTGGCAGGCGTTCGCGTGAACGCGAGCGGCTTCGCTTTCGGCGCGACGCCGGAGCTGGTTGTCGACGAGAGTCTCTCGACATCCTGGACCTCGGGCCGTGGCGACTCGCCGGTATTCCTCGAGATCGTGTTTCCGCAGGCCGTGACCGTCGAGCAGGTCCAGATCCTGGGGAAACGCGACGGTCAGAGCCGGATCACGGCCGGGATATTCCAGCTGCTGGCGGCCGACGGCACCGAGCTCCACAACACCGGCCCTGTCGAGCTGCCGGCGCCGAACCGCGATGCGACGCTCGTCCTTCCGGGCCTGAGCGGTGTCCAGCGCATTCGCTTCACGGCGACCGCAGGCGACAACGATCTCGGGTTCGTCGGGTTCGCCGAGATGAGGGTCATCGGATCCGCGCTGATCCGCCGGGAGCGGGTCCCCGAGCCCAACCTGAGTCAGCTGCTGCCGACCTCGGTCCAGGCCAGCAGCACGTCGGGCTTCAACGTGCCCGAAGCCGTGATCGACGACCGGCTGGGCACCAATTGGTACGCGGCATCGTTTGCCGCGGGTGAGTTCATCGAGGTGACGTTCCCGCTCGATGTGACGGTGACCGGGCTCGAAACGCGAAACCCCTCGGACCGGCCGGACGGCTTTGGCAGTTCGAATCCGATTCTCTGCCGCGGCGTATTCCGCTTCTTCGACGCCGGCGGCACGGTCTTGTTCGAGAGCGCCGTGGTGGACACGCCGTACAACGATCGGGGAATCGGCCCGTCGCTCTTCACGCTCGCCGTACCCGGCACGACGGGGGTGCGCCGCGTGCGGTATACCGTGGCGTCGTGCGCCGGCAGTTCCTTCGCTGCCGGCTTCTCGGAGTTGCGCGTCCTGGGCACCGCGCCTACCGTGACCGCCCCGGCGTTCACGGTCGTGAAGAAGTTCCAGGCGCTGCGCGGCCGTGAAGCACACTCGACGCCGATCGTCGCCAACCTCACCGACGACAACGGCGACGGCCGCATCGACGCCAACGACATTCCCGACATCATCGTGCCGGTGGAAAGCCTCACCAACCAGCTCACCGGCGAAATCAAGGTCGTCAGCGGCGACGACGGACGCGAGCTGTTCACGGCGGGAGGGCCCGGACTGGTCTCGCCGTGGTCCGAGGTTGCCGTCGGCGACATCGACGGCAGCGGCCTGCCCTCGATCGTGGCGGTCCACAGCGACGGCAATCATCTGATCGCGTTCGACCACACGGGCGCAGTCAAGTGGGTCAGCGATCCCAACCCGATGCCGAGGTTTTTCCTCGGCGACAGCCCCCTGATTGGGGGCGCGGTGTCGATCGCCAACCTCGCAGGCACCCGACGGCCGCACATCATCGTCGGCGCCTCGGTGTTCGATGCGGACGGCAAGCTCCTGGGCGACGGCCGCACGCTGGGTGGCACCACCGGCGGCATCGGGCTGCGCTCGGCGATCTCGGCGGTGGCCGACCTGGACATGGACGGAACTCCGGAGATCGTCGCCGGCCCGACGGCCTATCGCCTCGTCAGCGGCCAGCTGACAAAAGTCTGGCAGCGCGGCGATCGCAGTGACGGCTACGTCGCGATCGCCAACCTCGACGATGACCCGTTCCCCGAGATCGTCGTCGTGGCCAATGGCAGCGTGTACGTGCTGAACCATGATGGGACGGACGCCGAGGTCTGGAACCCGCCGTCGGGCGCGCTGGTTGCCATTCCCGGCGGAGGTCAGGGCGGAGCCCCCCTCATCGTCGACGTGGATGGCGACGGCATTCCCGAGATCGGCGTGGCCGGCGCCACGTTCTATACCGTCTTCAACCGGGACGGCCGCGTCCGCTGGAAGAGCGCGATCAGCGATCGCAGCTCCAACTCCACGGGCGCGATCGCGTTCGACCTCGACGGCGACGGCCAGATCGAAGTCATCTACCGCGACGAGCAGTTCCTCCGGATCTTCCGCGGATCCGACGGCGTGCTCCTCGCCAAGATCGCGGTGGGCTCGAGCACCTGGGCGGAAGAGCCGATCGTGGCGGACGTGGACAACGACGGCCACGCCGACATCGTGGTGTCGTCCGACCTCTTCCTGCAGCTGCAGGGCGACACCGGGGTGTTCGTGCTCCAGGACGTCGCCAACAAGTGGACGCGCACCCGGCGGATCTGGAACCAGCACAGCTACCACGTCACCAACGTCAACGAAGACGGATCCATACCCGTGCGCGAGTCGCCGCAGTGGCTCGTCCCCGTGCTGAACGGCTTTCGCACCAACGCGTTCGTGCCGGGCGAGAGCGCCGACGCGGCCGACCGGTTCACGTACGTGTCGACCGACGGCGTGCTCGAGTCGAACGTGGCGACGGTGCGCATCGCGGTCCGCACGCCGAACGACCCGCCGCAGTTCACGTCGACACCAGTCACGACGGCGGCGAGCGGCGTGCCGTACGCCTATTTCGCCCAGGCGACCGATCCCGACGCGGGCGACGTCTTCAGGTTCTCGCTGCCGACGGCGCCGGCCGGGATGACCATCGATGCCGACTTCGGTGTGGTCCGATGGACGCCGACGGGCGCGCAGCTTGGCACCCAGCAGGTCGTGGTGAAGGTCCGTGATTCGCGCGGTGCGTTTGCGCTCCAGACCTACAGCGTGCTGGTTCAGAGTCCACTGAGCGTGCCGAGCGTCCTGGGCGGGTCTGAAGCGAGCGCGCGATCGGCCATCTCGGCCGCCGGGTTCGCCGTGGGCGGCGTCTCGACAGAGACACATCCCACGGCGCCGGCTGGAACGGTGTTCACCCAGAGTCCAACGGGCGGAACCCTGGCGCCTCCCGGGTCGTCCGTGAGCCTCATCGTCTCGCTGGGTCGCGCGGTGGGCGACACGGACGGCGACGGCGATGGCTTCTCCCCGAACCAGGGTGATTGCAACGACGCGAACCTGAACATCCATCCGGGCGCCACCGACATCCCCGGCAACGGCGTCGATGAGGACTGCAGCGGCGCCGATGCCGTCAACCCGGGAACCCTCGACGTGGATCACGACGGGTTCACGCCGATTGGCGGGGACTGTAATGACGGGAATCCCGCTATTCATCCCGGCGCGTTTGACGTGCCCGGCAACGGCATCGACGAGAACTGCAATGGCGTGGACTCGATTGCCGGCGACGCGGACCTTCCCCTCGCCAGCATCAGTGGCCCGGCCGACGGCGCCGTCCTGACGCTGCCGATCGACATCGTCGGGACAGCGAGCGACTCTCACCTGCTGCGCTATCGCCTCGACGTCGCGGCGGTCGGTGCGACGACGAGCACGGTTGTGGGATCGGGAACCGGGGCTGTCGTGGACGGGGTCCTTGGACGCTTCGATCCGACGCTGCTCGAGAACGGCTTGTACCGCGTGCGGCTCGCGGCGGAGGATGTCAACGGCCAGGTGACCGTTGACGAGCGGGTGTACCAGGTCGACGGCGCCAAGATCGGACACACGCGGCTCGCGTTCGTCGACCTGGAAGTGCCGGTCGCCGGCATTCCGATCACCGTCGTCAGAACCTATGACAGCCGTGTGAAGGAGCCGCGCGACTTCGGTGTCGGCTGGGGCCTCGACGTTCGTCAAGGCGCCTATCAAAACAACCGCGAGCCCGGAAGCGGCTGGCAGATCGTCTCGAGCGCAGGGCAACTGCCGTTGCCCTGCCAGAACGTCCGGGAGACCCTCTTTCACGTCACCCAGGTGCGTCTCTCCGAACGCGAGGTCTACACGTTCCGGCTGGAACTGACCCATCCTGCGACGGTAATCGGAGGCTGCGTGGCGGATGCGCACTTCGTGTTCATGAGTGGGTCCGCTGCCGGCGCGACGCTTCAGTCACTCGACGGCACACAGGTGCTGTACAGCTCCGGAGGCGAGGTCCGCGGGTTCAATGGCTCGGACGACACGGGTGTGGTCTACAACCCCGCGCACGTCCGGCTGACGACCCGTGACCGTCGGATCATCGATTTCGAGCGCGGCGTGGGAATCATCAGAATCGCGGACGCCAACGGCAACGCCGTTTCAATCGGCAATGCGGGAATCACCCACAGTTCCGGCCGCAGCGTGGCCTTTCAACGTGACGAACAAGGCCGTATCACGTCCATCACCGACCCGGCCGGCCGCACGCTCCGCTACAGTTACGACGCGCGCGGCGGCCTGTCGACGTACACGTCACGCACAGGCGACGTTGTCACCTATGCCTACGGCTCCGATCAGCGACTCGAGTCGATTACCAACGGACTGGGCCAGGTGCTGTTCCGCGCTGAGTACGAGAGCGACGGCCGCCTGAGAGCCACGGTGGATGCCGAGGGCGCCCGTACCGCGATCACGTACGACATCGCGGGCTCCACGATGACAGTCATCGGTCGTACCAACGACACGAGCACCTACGAGTACGATCCACGCGGCAACGTCACGCGCCAAACCGACGCGCTCGGGCATACCATCGCCTCCACCTACGGGCCTTTCGACACTTTGCTCTCAACCGTTGACGCGTTGGGACAGACGACCGTGTCGACGTATGACGATCAAGGAAACGTGCTGACAAGGCGCGACCCGCTCGGCCACACCACGTCATACACATATAACGCTCACGGTCAGGTTCTGAGTGTCACCGACCCGCTCGGACGCACCAGGACGACGACCTACGACGCCCGCGGCAACGTGGTGACGACAACCGATGCGGACGGGCATACCTGGTCCTTTGCGTACGACGATCACGGAAACCAGCTCCGGCAGACCGATCCAGCCGGGAACTCGACCACCTTCGCCTACGACGGGCTCGGCTGGCTGGTTGCGGAAGGGACGTCGTGCGGTGGCGACATGCGCTATCAGTACGATGCAGATGGAAGGCGCGTTCGCAGTACTGTCATCCGATCGTTGCCGTCGGGTGCGATTGAGCAAAGCATCTCCCGGTTCGAGTACGACGGCGAAGGACGCCCGGCCAGAACCATTTACAACGACGGATATTCGGTCCTGACAGAGTTCGATGCAGCCGGCAATACGAAAGCGACGACCGACAAGCTGGGGCGGCGCACCGTTTACTCATACACGGCAACGGGCCGCGTGTCCCGGGTGGTGTTCCCGGACGGCGGGGCCCAGGCATATACCTACGACAAAGGAGGGCGTGTCGCGACCGCGACCGATGCGACCGGCCACACGACGAGTTACGTCTATGACGCGGACGGCCAGCTTGTCCGCGTCGTCGCGCCTGACGGCTCCGCCACCGAAAACGCCTACGATGAGCTCGGTCGACTGATTCGCGAAACCGATCCGCTCGGGCATTCGGTTGCGTATGCCTACGACGGCGCCAGCCGCCGCACTTCGATGACCAGCCCGGATGGACAGGTCACGCGGTACGGCGCTGACGCCGCAGCGAACGTGACGTCTGACACCCGCCCTGACGGCCGAACCACTTCGTACGAGTACGACGCGAACAACGTGCAGGCACGCGTAGTCTTCCCCGACGGCACCTCTACGCGCATGGCTTACGATTTTGCATCGCGGCCGACGTCTGTCACCGACCAGGCCGGGCTTGTGACCCGCTACGGCTACGACGGGTGCGGCCGACTGACATCGGTGATCGATCCGCTGGGGCAGACGACTTCGTACGGATACGACGAGGTCGGCAATCGAGTGTCCCAGACGGATCCGGCAGGGCGCACCACCCGATGGGAGTACGACCCGTTCCGCCGTGTCACACGGCGAGTATCGCCGCTCGGCACGTCGGAGACGTTCGCGTACGATCCCGTCGGAAACGTGATCGCACACATTGATTCCAACGGCCAGACGATGCGGTTCACATACGACGGCAGCAACCGGATGCTGACGAAAACTGTCGCCGACGGCAGCTCGGTCGCCTTCAGCTATTCCCCGCGCGGCGAGCGGCTCACGGCGACGGATGCCCGCGGCGTCACGACCTACCAGTACGATACGGTTGGGCAGCTGACGCGACGCGTCGATCCCGACGGCAGGGCAATTTCTTATACCTACGACGCGGCCCGAAACAGGACGTCCGTCGCAGTGCCGTCTGGCACCACCACGTTCGGCTACGATGTGACGAACCGGCTCCTGGCGGTCACGGCCCCGGACGGCGCACAAACGACCTATGGGTACGACGTTGTCGGCAACATGCTCGGCATTGCGTACCCGAATCGCACGCGGACCGAGCGAACCTACGACAGCCTGGATCGGTTGGTGCGGCAGGAGAATCGCCTCCCGGACGGCAGCGTCATGTCCGCCTTCACCTACACGCTGGGTCAGGCCGGCAACCGGGTCGCGGTGAGCGAGGACAACGGACGCGTGACGGCCTACACCTACGACCGGCTCTATCGACTCACGCAGGAGCGAACGACTGAACCCGGGACGCCTGAACGCTCTACGTCCTACACGTATGACGGCGGCGGAAACCGGTTGACGAAGATTGATTCGGCGAGTGGCGCCACCAGCTACGCGTACGATGCCAACGATCGCCTCGTGTCCGAGAATGGGCAGCCGTATACCTACGACGCAAACGGCAATGAGTTGACCCGGCCGGACGGCTCGACATTCCAGTACGACCTCGAGAACCGACTCGTCCAGGGGGACACACCTGCGGGAAGCCTGCGGAATACGTACGACGCCGACGGCGTTCGAGTGGCTGCGAATGTGGGCGGGACCCTCACGCGCTATCTCGTAGACACGAACCGCACCTATTCGCAGGTGCTGGAGGAGCGCAATGCCAGCGGAGCCCTGACGGCGCAGAACATTGTCGGTCGAGATCTGATCCGGCGGGATAGGGGAGGGCAGGCCTCGTACTTCCATGCCGACGGACAGAAGAGCGTTCGGCAATTGACGGACGCCGCTGGCGCCGTGAGCGACAGCTACAACTACGACGGATTCGGCACGCTCCTGGATCACCGGGGCACGTCGGACAACCCGTACCTCTTCGCGGGAGAGCCGTTCGACGCGGCGGCCGGTCAGTATCAGCTGCGGGCCAGGTACTACGAACCGCGACTCGGCAGGTTCTCGAGTACGGATCCGGTGTCGGCGGCGCCAACCGACCCGCGGTCGATCAATCGGTACGCTTACTCGTTCAGCGATCCGATCAATCGCAGAGATCCGAGTGGCAAGTCCAGCCTGGCCGAGTCGATGATCTCCGTCAGCATCGTCGGCATCCTGGCCCAGCTCGCGCTGCCTGGCTGCAAAGCCGCTGAGGTCCCAACTCTGACTCTGGACTACTCGGACCTGGACAATTACACGCCTTCGTTTGGGGGATATACCGATACTCAGAAGATTCGGTATGCGGCGACTCTGATCACCACCAGCGTCTATTCTCCGTACAACGTGAAGGTCTCAGAGGGACGAGCCAATGGCGAAACGATGGCCGGCCTCAAGCATAAGGCCATCCGTGTCGAGCGAAATGAGCATTGCGACGTGGAGGACTATGGCTGTGTCAAGCGCCTGAACGACCCCGTTGGCAATGTGCTTGTTGAGTCGTTGTTCGCCGACTTTCAAGCATTCATGGTTCGGCAGAATGGCTGGGCGGGCGACCCTAATGAGGCCATAGGCCTCATCGTGGGAAATTCGATCTCCCATGAGGCCGGTCATACGTTCGGGCTCGGCCACAGTCCCCTGGGCATCATGGCACGCGGGAAAACCCGCAGCCTGCACAATCGACTCTACGATATTTACTGGGACCCGCCTTCCGCAGAGGCACTGAAGAAAGCGGTGGGGTTGAGGACTCCCTAGCGTTGCTCGAGGTGAGCGTCCCGGTTTCTTCGTCGGTTTCACAAATCCCCCTACGGCGCGCTCAGCAAAATCGCGAGGGAAGTACCCGCGTCCATCGAGTGTCGCGCGGCGGTCCCGGCGCCATAGCAATGTCATAATTGCCGCGCCGGATAATTCCACCTTCCTCGAGGAGCGATGCTCAACATCACACGCGTAGGCGTCGTCGGCGCGGGCACGATGGGCAACGGGATTGCCCAGGTGTTCGCGCAGGCCGGATTCGATGTGCGGCTCGTGGACGCGTCGGCGCCTGCCCTCGAACGGGCCCGTGCGACTATTGTCGCCAGCCTCGCCAAGTTCGTGGACAAGGGCAAGCTCTCCGCGGCTGACCGAGACGCAGCGCTGGACCGGCTCTCGACCGATACGAATCTCGATACGCTCGCTGACGCCGACTTCGTCGTCGAAGCCATCTTCGAAGAGCCGACCGCCAAGCGCGAGCTGTTCGGGCGGCTGGATGCGGTCACGAAGCCCGACGTGATCCTCGCCTCGAACACCTCCTCCATCTCGATCACGACCCTGGGCGCGGCGACAGACAGGCCAGGACGCGTGCTCGGGATGCACTTCATGAATCCCGTTCCCCTCATGACGCTGGTCGAATTGATCCGCGGCCAGGCAACGACGGCCGAGACGATGGCCACGGCGCTCGACCTGTGCGCCCGACTGGGTAAGACGGGCGTGGAGGCGGCGGACTACCCCGGCTTCATCGCCAACCGCATCCTGATGCCCATGATCAACGAAGCCATCTTCGCGCTCATGGAAGGCGTGGGGACGGCGGAGGCCATAGACACCGTGATGAAGCTCGGGATGAACCATCCCATGGGCCCGCTCGCGCTCGCGGACTTCATCGGCCTGGATGTGTGCCTCGCGATCATGAACGTGCTGCTCGAAGGGCTCGGGGATCCGAAGTACCGGCCGTGCCCGTTGTTGAAGCGACTGGTGGCCGCCGGCCAGCTCGGACGCAAGAGCGGACAGGGGTTCTTTACGTACCCAGGCTCCAAAGGCTGAAGGCTGAAGATCGACGGGTGACGGCTGACACTCGAAGACGCTCCTACCACAATCGACACTTTGTGTGCAGAAACGGAACACGCCCGCACAGCGCACACGCGGTTTCCTCAGTAATACTGCCGATTCTGACGCGACGGTGGGGTACGCCGCTTGCGGTAAGACGTCGCATGTTGACCTCTGCGCCGGAAACGTTCCCAGACACGCTGCCGTCGGAATCGCCTGTCGCGGCCCACGTCGCCGCACCCGTGCCCGCAACGGAGAGTTCCTCTCCGATGCCTGCGGTGCGCGAGCCCGCCATCAACTCGATGTTCCGGCGGATGTTCGAATTGAAGGCCTCGGACCTCCATCTGAGCGCCACGATGGCGCCGATGGTGCGCAAGGACGGCGAGATGCGGCGCCTGCACGACGGCGCCGGCCCGCTGTCCTCCGAGATCATCGTGCAGCTCCTGGCGGCGATCATGCCCGCGATCAACCGCGCGGAGTTCGAGGCGCGGCACGACACGGACTTCGCCTACGAAATTGCGGGGCTCGCGCGCTTCCGCGCGAACGTGTTCAGGGATCGGCACGGCGCCGGCGCCGTGTTCCGGGTCATCCCGGCCGACATCCTGACCGCCGAGCAGCTGGGCCTGTCGCCGCACGTGCTCGGACTGTGCCAGCTGAAGAAGGGCCTGGTGCTCGTCACGGGACCGACCGGCTCCGGCAAGTCGACGACGCTCTGCGCGATGATCGACCACATCAACAAGACGCGCGCCGACCACATCATCACCATCGAAGATCCGATCGAGTTCGTCCACCAGAACCAGAAGTGCCTGCTCAATCAGCGGGAGGTCCACACGCACACGCGGTCGTTCAAGGACGCGCTGCGTGCGGCGCTGCGTGAAGATCCGGACGTCATCCTCGTCGGCGAGCTGCGCGATCTCGAGACGATTGCCATCGCGATCGAGACCGCCGAGACCGGCCACCTCGTGTTCGGCACGCTCCACACGAGCACCGCCGCGTCGACGGTGGATCGCGTCATCGATCAGTTCCCGGCGGATCGCCAGGCGCAGATCCGCGTGATGCTGTCCGAGTCGCTGCGCGGCGTCATCGCGCAGACGCTGTGCCGCAAGGTCGGCGGCGGCCGCATCGCGGCGCTGGAAGTGCTGCTGACCAACGGCGCGATCAGCAACCTGATCCGGGAAGGCAAGACCTTCCAGATCCCGTCGATGATGCAGGTCGGCCGGGCGCAGGGCATGATCTCGCTGAACGACGCGCTGAACGACCTCGTCAAGAAGGGGCTCATCACCGCGGACGAAGCCCTGTCGCGCGCGGTGGACAAGAACTCGATGAGTACGCTGCTCAAGAGGTGAGGCCGCGCCGCGCCCGGAACCAGACCACGAGGGCTGCGATCGGGCCGAGAATCGCGAGCTCGCGCAGCAGGGCGCGAAGGTTGAACGTCCAGAAGTCCGGCAGCCAGTAGCGCCGCGACACCGCCAGGAAGACGTGTTGCGACGACTCGTAGTAGTCGTCTGTGACCGGCCAGAGCGCCATGATCCCGAACGGCGCGGACGAATCCACACCGAACCAGTCGAGCAGCGTGTGCGTCGCGTAGGCGGCGGTGACGGCCACGGCGAGGCGCGCAGCCAACGGCCCGTTCCGTCGCCCGGCACGCCCGCGACGCGCGCGTGCGTCTCTCATGGCGCAGACGGTCCACGCCACCCCTCCGGCCCCGAGCGCTGCGGCGAGACTGTGCGTCGGCCCACGGTGCACGCGTGCGAGAAGATCGAGATCCGCAGCGGTCGCGGCGACCGCGAAGACGCTCCCCGACACCAGCCATTCCCGGCGGCTGCCCGGAGGCGCGATCAGCCAGCCTGCAGCGAGACCCGCCAGCGCATGCCCGACAGGTGACGGCATCTACGCCGCCAGCCCCGGGACCGGGCGCCTGCCGATGCGGCGCTGGAGGCGGACCGGGCGAGTCACCCGGGCTACCGGCGCGCCGTCTTCCACGTCCGGACCACCGCAGCGTCCGGGGGCTCCCCCTCGGTGATGGTGATGAACCGGTTCGCGGGCACCGCGGTCAGCGACTGCATGGCTCCGTCCGGCCACCGCACGTCAATCCGATCGGCGGTCTGACGCCGCTGCAATCCGAAATGCAGGCGCGTGTCGTTCTGCGAAAGGTAGCTCCCGCCGCCCCGCCGTTCGTCGACCTGGACCAAATCGCCCGCGGTCACCGTGACCCGCGCGCCGAGCGCGCTCCGGCTGCTGGTCCGGCCGACGAGCTCGATCGCAAGATAGTTGTTCGCGTTGCCTCCGTCGTTGCGCAGCACGGTGGCCGGACCCTCGAGGTTGTTGACGACGACGTCCACGTCGCCGTCGTTGTCGATGTCACCGAACGCGGCGCCACGGCTGACGGCCGGCACCGACAGGGCGGCGCCCGAATCGCGCGCCACCTCAGAAAACGTGCCGTCCCGTTCGTTGTGATAGAGCAGTTTGGGCTCTCGGTATCCCGACTCGCCCCCGGCCTTTTCCACCTGCGGGTACACGTGGCCGTTGACCACCATGAGATCCAGCCACCCGTCGTTGTCGTAATCGAGAAAGCCTGTGCCCCAGCCGACATACGGGATGCTGGCCTTGGCCGTGCGCGTCGCGTAGGACGCGTCGGTGAAGAGAAAGTCTTTCTGGTGCCGATAGAGCGCGTTGTATTCTTCCGAAAAATTCGTGACGAACATGCTCCAGCGGCCGCGATGATCGTAATCGCCGATGGTCACTCCCATCGAGGCCTGCTCGGTTCCGTCCTCGCTCAGCGCCGTGCCCGAGCTCAACCCCACATCGGTGAACGTGCGATCGCCGTTGTTCCGATACAGGGAGTTCGGCCCCGAATCGTACGCCACATACAGATCGACGCGCCCGTCGCCGATGAAAACACACCAGGCGACGCCCAAGCCGAAACGCCGGGCAGGGTCTGAGACCCCGGCGGCGACCGACACGTCGGTGAAGGTGCCGTCGCCGTTGTTGTGATAGAGCGTGTCCCCGGCGCCTGTGAGCCCCCGAGGGCCGCACTGTACCGGCAGGCCGCGAAACACACAGTTCTTCCCCTGCCCGAATGGCGGCAGGGCGTCGAGGCGCAGGTCCACGTAGTTGGCAACGAAGAGATCCAGCCGGCCATCGTTGTCGTAATCGCCGAACGCGGCACCCGTCGACCAGCGGGGATCGCCGACCCCCGCGCGCGCCGTGACCTCAGTGAACGTGCCGTCGCCGTTGTTGTGAAACAGGTGATTCGGGCCGAGGCACGTCACGTATAAATCCGTCCAGCCGTCGTTGTCGTAGTCTCCCGTCGTCACGCCCATCGCCCAGCCCACGTCGCCGACGCCTGCCCGCCCCGTCACGTCGGCGAACGTGCCGTCGTGATTGTTCCGCCAGAGCGCGCTGCGCGCGGTCGCGGGCGCGTCCGCCGTCGCTACCGTCGGCGAATTCGCCAGATACACGTCGAGCCAACCATCCCGGTCGAAGTCGAAGAGCGCCACGCCGCCGCTCATCGATTCGACGATGTACTTCTTCTCGGGCGCGGACGCATGGACGAAGGTGATCCCCGATGCCGCCGTGATGTCGGTGAACACCACCCGGGTGTCCACCGGGGCCGGTCGAAATGCGGCGGCCGCGAGCAGAGCGGCCAGGAGCGAAATGACCGGGAGGGCACGAGTCTCTGACGCCATTCTGCCCGTCACGATCTACCTGGGACGACCGACCGCGTCCATCTCCTGCTTCGTCACCGCGGACGGCCCCGCGGGCACGGCCGTCGTCTCGCCCGCCTTGCTCGCGCGCAGCCGCTCGAATTCGGCCAGCGCCTTCTGCTGCTCGGCGTCGTGGCCGAGGGCCCGATGGGCCTGCGCGAGCTGATAGAACGCGACTTCGTCGCGCGGGTTCAGCGTCACGGCTTTCTGCAGGTGTGGCAGGGCGGCGCCGGCGTCGCCGGACGCGACCAGCGCACGCCCGAGTCCGACCAGCGCCTCCTCGAAGGCGGGGTACGAGTCCACCGCCTGCCTGAACGACGCCACCGCCTTGTCGAGCTGTCCGGACTTCCGCATCATCTCGCCGATTTCATACGCGGCGTCGGCGTTGGTCGGGTCCGCGTGCAGTTCCAGCCCGAACTCCTTCAGGGCTTCGGACTCCGCCGCCGGATCGCCCTTCGCCTGCGCCGACCGCGCGAGCAGCACGCGCCCGAGACGAAAATGCAGGCCGGGCCGGGTGGGCGCCATCGCGAGCACCTGCCGATACTGGTTGATCGCCTCGTCCAGCTGCCCCTGGCTCTCGTTCGCTTCGCCGGTGGCCTGGTGCAGCCACACGGAGTCGGGCGCCAGGCGCGCCAGACGCACCGTCTGCAAGTACGCGAAATTCCCGAACAGCCGCCCCGTGTGGTACAGCACTTCCGGATCGTCCGGATACAGGCGACTCAGCTCCAGCGCCACCACGACCGCATCCCGGTCGCGGTCGAGATCCGTGTACGACCGCTGCAGATGGAGGCCCGCCATCCTTCTCAGCGCGGCGTCCGTGGACCGGTGGAACGCTGCCTCGAGGCCGGCCAGCGCTTCCTGGTGGCGGCCGATCTCCGAGAACGACATGGCCAGCAGGGCCCCGACGTTCGGCAGCGCCGGCTTCAGCTCGAGCGCGCGCTGGAGAGGTGCCACCGCCTCGTTGAACTTTCCCTGCTGGAAGTAGATGAGGCCGAGCCTCGCATGCACTTCCGCCACGCCAGGCTGCAGCTGCCGCATGCGTGTGTAAGCCTGCTCGGCATCCGCATACCGGCCCTCGGCGAGTGCACGCTCACCCTGCTGATAAAGGGTCTGTACCTGGCCGGCATCCGCCTGCGGCGTGCCCGCGCGTCCGGCGGCGGGCGTCAGCAGCAGGGTCAGAGCCGCGGACACCACCAGGGCAACGACGTTCAGCAACGTCGCTCCATTCGGGAAAGGCCAGGGGCCTGCGGACGGGTTCGGCATCCGCCGGCGACCCTGCCTGGTCGGCGCGCATCGTACCCGGTGAGGATGGGACGTCAAAGCACGGCTCCTGTCGAGGCACCCGGCCGTGTGCGCCATACCCACCGCTTCACACCCTCGCGATGAGAATGTCGTTCGCATACACATGGCCGACGTTGTCCGGCGTGATCAGATGATGTCTCGTGAACACTGCCGGGGGCACCGGCTTGTGGTGGAGGATGTCGAGCGCGAGGGAGATGATCTCGGGCCCGTAGTTCTCCGGGAAGTACGCGACCGAGCCGATCAGTCGCGTGTCGGGGCGACGCATTTCGTCGCGCGCTTCTTCGGAGGCGTTCTGGCTGACGGCGGCACAATCGTCGCCGCGCCCGGCCTCTTCGAACGCGCGCAGTGCCCCGATCGCGCTGGGATCATTGACCGCGCCAATCAGCGTCCTCTGCGAGGCGCAGCTCTTCATGTGCTTGCGCACCGCGGCCAGGCTGGCGTGGAACTGTCCGTGCCCTTCGACGTGGACGACGCGGGAATGTGCGACGTGGGGCAGGACCTCGAGGATCCCGTCGAGCGTGCCGGTCAGACGCGACTGGGGCAGGGCGCCGGCGGCGGACTGCTCGAGCATGAGCACCTCGTCGACCCGTCCGCCCCAGTGCTTCTTCGCCCACTTGCCCAGGTACCGGCCGCCAATCTGACCGGCGCGGTAGCTGTCCGCGCCGTAGTAGGTGGCGCCGGGGTGCGGAATCTCGACCGCGATCATCGGAATGCCCGCGTCGTGATACTTCGACGCAATGAGCGGCGCGACATCCGTGAAGGTCTGGAATTCGATGACGAGATCCATCTTCGCGCGGACGAAGTAATCGGCATTCTTGAGCGCAATCCTCCGGCTGTAGCGGTTGTTCGCGACGATGAGCTCGATGTGGGCGGCCTGCCCCGCGTGGAGCAGGCTCTGTGCGAGCGTGCGCGAAAAGGCGAACTCGGAGCTCTGGGCGCCAAACCCGAATCTGTACCGCCGTTCACCCGGAAGGAGTCCCGCGACCCGGTAGCCGGCCCGTCCGGGTCGTTCGACCAGCCCCTTCGCGCAGAGCGTGTCCAGCACCCGAAAGGCCGTCGCGGAGGAGAGTCCGGCCCGCGAACAGATGTCGGCCAGCTTCATCACTTCGCCGGTGCTGCGAAGCACCGCCAGGATGTCGCACGCCCGCGCGACGACCTGCACGAGCGGGCGGTGAACCCGGGGCGAGACGCTCGAGGCAACGTCGATGGTCCGTGGTTTCACGATGCGAAAGGTACTGTACACGCACTCCTGCTCGAGGTAAAGAGGCCGACAGGCCGGGATCCGCGCCACCGGACGCATCCGACCGGCCTTCTGGCGATCGACCCCAGATTACGGTTTTCACATTGTGAGAACGTGGTGCGCCCGAGGTGTCTTGGTTGCGTGGCCCGCCCGCGCGGTGCAGACTCCGCCCGCACGGACGCGCAGGTCCACGCCGCGACGTGCGAACGATTGGAACAGGGAGACTCCATATGAGAAGAGCCGGACTAGTCGGCGTGCTCGTCGCCGCCATACTCGCCGCCGCGTCACTCGCGGCGGCCCAGACCGCCACGGGGCAGATCACCGGATCGGTGCAGGACCCGAGCGGTGCGGTCATGAGGAAGGTCAAGGTCACCGTCACCAACGAAGAGACCGGCCTCACCCGGAGCAGCACGACGAACGACCAGGGCGACTACGTCGTGCCGCTGCTCCCGGTCGGACGATACGTCGTCACGGCCGAAGAGGCGGGTTTCAAGATCGCGCTTCGTTCGGATGTCACGCTGAATGTGGACCAGATCCAGCGTGTGGATTTGCAGCTCGAGACCGGCAACGTCAGTGAGACCGTCGAGGTCAAGGCCGCGGCGGTCGCCCTCGACAGCGGGAGCGCCAGCGTCGGGCAGACCATCACCGAAAAACAGGTGACGGAGCTCCCGCTGAACGGCCGGAACTTCGTCCAGCTCCTGTTCCTCGGCGCGGGCGCCGTGGAAACCGGCGGCGAACAGGGCGCGATGCGGCAGGGGGCGGGCAACGCCATCAGCATCATGGGATCGCGTCCGACGTCCAACAACTTCATGATCGACGGAACGTCGAATGTGGATACGGCGCTCGGCACGCCGGCCGCCATCCTGTCGGTGGACGCGATCCAGGAGTTCAAGGAGCAGACCACGACCTACTCCGCCGAGTATGGATTCAGCGCGAACCAGATCAACCTCGTCAGCAAGTCGGGAACCAACACGTTCCACGGCACCGTGTTCGGATTCAAGCGCAGCGAAGCGTTCGACGCGCGCAACTTCTTCGACTCGCCGACCGCCGACAAACCCAAACTCGATCAGAAGCAGGGCGGAGGGGTCATCGGCGGCCCGATCTGGAAGAACAAGACGTTCTTCCTGTTCAACTATGAAGGCACGCGAATCAAGCGCGGCTTCAGTTCCTTCTACACGGTCCCGAACCCGGAGAATCTTGCCGGCCACTTCTCGACACCGATCATCGACCCGCTGAGCGGCGAGCCCTTTCCGAACAACACGATTCCTGCCTCGCGCTTCTCACGCCTGGCGCAGCTCGCGCTTCGCAGCAACTGGTATCCCGCTCCGAACATCAGCGCGCCGCAGGGGAACTATCAGGCCGTGCGCACCCTGCCGCAGGATCAGGACCAGTACACGATCCGCATCGACCATACCCTCGGGCGGCTGGGACAGGTCTTCGGCCGCTATACGAAGACCACCTACTCCAACCGAGCCAATCGCCAAATCCTCGACATCGGCGATCAGGTGTTCGAGCAGGATACGAAGAACTGGCAGGTGTCCCACAGCTGGGCACTGAAGTCCAACCTCGTGAACCAGTTTCGCGTGGGCCGGGTCGAGGCCCGGGCCGACCAGCGCGGCATTCCATGCGCGCAGTCGGACGTCGATTTTCTGGGGCTTAGAGGTGTTTTCACGAACCTGCCCGACACCCAGCGCGAATGTCCCGGAATTGGCATTCAGGGTTATTCCGGCACCGGCGGCGCCGGGAACGCCTACTCGGCCAGCAATCAGCCGATGTGGGACATCGGCAACTCCACGACCTATGTCGTGGGCCGGCACAACCTGAACTTCGGCTTCAACTATCGCCGGTGGCAGCTGCAGCGCGATCTGGCAACGGGTTTCCTGGGTGGATACGGCTTCGCGGTGGGCTTCTCCGGAAACCCGATCGCGGACATGCTGCTCGGGTACTACACGAACGTCGGGCTCTTCCAGCCTGCGGCTTTCAGCGTTCCCGGCAAGCCGGGCAATCCGCGCGAGTTCAACTTCCTGTATGTCGCGCCGTACCTGCAGGACGACTGGAAAGTGAATTCCAGGCTCACGGTGAACCTGGGCCTGCGGTGGGACTATCGGAACACGCCGTACGAGACCAGGAACCGCATGGCCTGGCGCAACCTCGACTACGCGCCGGGCGGGTTGCTCGTCGCAGACCAGACGCTGGCCGCCGGTGGCATCACCGACGGCGCGTACTACCAGCTGGCCAAGACCAGGAGTCCCGTCAACCCGAACAGGTTCAAGGTCTTTGCTCCCAGGCTCGGATTCGCGTGGCGGCTCACGGAGGACTCGAAATCCGTGCTCCGGGGTGGCTACGGCGTCTTTTTCGACTCCGCCGAAGGCCGGGAAATCGACGGCGCCGCCGACGTCTATCCGTACGTGAGCCGCGGTTTCTATAACCAGTCACTCGGTCAACTGGCACCGCTCCAGACGACGGACGTGTTGTTTCCCAGTTTCGAGGCGCCGGGCGTCGCCACCCCCGCCGCCAACACGTTTCTGGCGGTGAGCCAGTCTCCAGAGCCCAGAAATCCGTACGTCCAGCAATGGTCGCTCGGTGTGCAGCGCGAACTCTTCACCAGCACGATCGTGGAGCTCAATTACATCGGAAACAAGGGAACCAACCTCCTGATGCGGCGCAACATCGCGCAGGCGTTCCCCTACGACCCGGCGCACCCGACCGTCGCGGAACGCAAGCCTTTCCCGAACTTCGGGGTCTACATCGACAGTGACTGGAGCGGCCGGTCGAACTTCAACGCGCTCAACGCCAAGCTCGAACATCGCGGACGCGCGGCGCTGCTGACCTTCGCGTACACCTGGGCCAAGAGCACCGATTCCAAATCCGCGGCCGCGGGCATCGGCTCCAGTGACTTCAATGGCTGGCAGGGGTTTCTGAACAATCACGATCCCGAGCGCGATCACGGGTTGTCCGATTTCGACGTGGATCACCGTCTCGTCGGCAGCTTCGTGTACAACCTGCCATTCGGCAGCGGAGAGCGCATCGCGGGCGATGCGACCGGTGTCAAGGAAGCGGTGGTCGGCGGCTGGCAGTTGAACGGCATCTACACCTGGCAGAAGGGATTCCCATTGACCATCACGGCTGCCGACCTTGGTGGCCTGAACGATACCTTCGGCTCCAATCGTGCAGACTTGATCGGCGATCCGAACAGCGGCGGGCACAGCGTTCTGCGATGGTTCAACACCGCCGCGTTCGCACAACCTGCGTTCGGCGCGTTCGGCAACTCGGGACGCAACATCCTGCGCGGACCCGGCCTCAACAATCTGGATCTCGCGCTCTTCAAGAACTTCGGCATGCCGGGCCGCACGAAACTGCAGTTCAGGCTCGAGTCGTTCAATGCGCTCAACCACACGCAGTTCAATTCGGTCGATAGGAACCTTGCATCGTCTACCTTCGGGGTGGTCAACGGCGCCAGAGCCGGGCGCATAAACCAGCTCGGACTGAAGGTCATATTTTGAGCCCCATCTCCGGACCCTGACGACGGCTCCGCGAGGAGCGGCCATGGCAGACGTGCGCATCGGACTCTTCGGAATCGGGCTCGATGCGTACTGGCCGCAGTTCGCGGGCCTGGAGGACCGCCTGCACGCGCTCGTGCAGCGTGTCGCCAGCCGACTGGCCCGCCCAGGGGTGCACGTGGTCAACCTGGGCCTCATCGACAGCGCCCCGAAGGCGGTACAGGCTGGCCACCGCTTTCGGCAGGAGGACGTCGACCTCATTTTTCTCTACGTCACCACCTACGCGCTCTCCGCAACCGTCCTCCCGGTCGTGCAGAGAGCGCGTGTGCCGGTGATCGTGCTGAACCTGCAGCCGGCGCCCGCCATCGACTACGCCTCGTTCAACCGCATCGGTGACCGGACCGCGATGACCGCGGAGTGGCTCGCCTACTGCGCCGCATGCCCCGTCCCCGAGATCGCGAACGTCTTCAGGCGCGCGCGGATCGACTTCCATCAGATTACCGGCATGCTCGACGACGATCCGGTGTGCTGGGACGAAGTGGACACCTGGATCGAGGCGGCGCGCGTGGCGCACGTGATGTCCCACAACCGGCTCGGCGTCATGGGCCACTACTACGGCGGCATGCTCGACATCTACTCGGACATGACCCAGCACTGCGCCACGTTCGGCGGACACATCGAGATGCTCGAGGTCGACGAGCTGGCGTCGCTGCGGCGGGAAGTCTCGGCCAGGCAGGTGCAGTGCAGGGTGTCGGTGTTCCGCGAGCACTTCGACGTGCAGCCGGACTGTGCGCCGGCAGAGCTCGAACGCGCCGCACGCACTTCCGTCGCTCTGGATCGGCTCGTCGCCGAGCACGATCTCGGCTCGCTCGCCTACTATTACAAGGGCACCGGGGTGCCGGAGAACGAGGACGCGGTGAGCTCGATCATCCTCGGCAACTCGCTCCTGACCGCGCGGGGCATCCCGATCGCGGGCGAGTACGAGATCAAGAACGTGCAGGCGATGAAGGTGCTCGATACGTTCGGCGCCGGCGGCTCGTTCACCGAGTTCTACGCGATCGACTATCCGGCCGACGTCGTCCTGATGGGCCACGACGGCCCTGGTCACCTCGCCATCGGCGAGGGACGGACGAAGGTGCGTCCGCTCACCGTGTACCACGGCAAGGTCGGACGCGGCCTGTCGGTCGAGATGAGCGTGAAGCACGGACCGGTGACGCTGCTGTCCGTCGTGGAGAGCGGGAGCGGCCCGTTGAGTCTCCTCGTCGCTCAGGGCGAGTCGGTCGCCGGGCCGATCATGGAAATCGGCAACACGAACAGCCGGTACCGCTTTCCGACCGGCGCGCGGCGGTTCGTCAACGACTGGAACAGCCACGCGCCCGCGCACCACTGCGCCGTCGGCGTGGGACACATCGCGGACCGCATCGAGCGGCTCGGCCAGCTCCTGCGGATTCCGGTCAACCGCGTCTGCTGACGCGGCGCATTCCCAGAGGACCCGCATGTCACGAACCGACCGGGCACGGCGCGCGAGACGGACGGCATCGGCGATCGCCTGCGTCGCCCTGATCACCGGCGTGACCGCGAGAGCCGTGACGCGGGCGGCGGGCGCGCAGGGTGCCTCGGCCGCACACTCTCCGGAGACGGCGACAGTGAAAGTAGACTGGAGCAAAGCAGTCCGGGTCTCGAACACGACCCCGACCCTCCAGGTCGTGGTGAATCCTCCGCTCCGGCGCGGCTCGGTGATTCACGACCGTGCCTTCCAGTCCCTGCGCGATCTCGGGTGCGACTACGTCCGGTACGTCCCGTGGCTGCCCTATCCCCGGCTGGGCGTCGCCGAGCTCGAACCGCCCACCCGGACACGCACCTCGTGGGACTTCTCGCTGATCGATCCGATGACGCTCGATTTTCTCGACGCCACCCAGGGGCATCCCGTGGTCCTGAACTTCAGCACCATCCCCGCCTGGATGTTCAAGACCGACACGCCCGTCACCTACCCCGCCGATCCCGATCAGGCCGTCTGGAACTACACCCGGGGCACGGAGCTGCGCGATTCGACGGGGGCCGAGCTCGGGCAGTACTACGCACGTCTCGTCAGCTGGTACACCAAAGGCGGGTTCACCGACGAGCTCGGCGCGCGGCACGAGTCCGGCCATCATTACCAGATCAGCCATTGGGAGGTGCTGAACGAACCGGACCTGGAGCACCAGCCGACGCCCGAGCAATATACGGCGCGCTACGACGCCGTCGCCGGGGCCATTCGGGCGGTCGCCCCGTCCATGAAGTTTGTCGGCGTCTCGGTCGCGTTTCCGTCGAAGTCCGCTGAGTTCTTCGAGTATTTCCTCGACCCGAAGCACCATCGGGCCGGCATCCCGCTCGACGCCATCTCCTATCACTTCTACGCGGTGCCCACGCTCGACCAATCGCCCGATGTGCAGCCGTTCACGTTCTTCGAGCAGGCCGACAAGTTCCTCGACATCGTCCGGTACATCGAGCGCATCCGCCTGCGGCTGTCGCCGCAGACGAAGACGATGATCAACGAGATTGGATCGATCTCCGCCGACGATCTGCGGCAGGGGGAGCCCGGATACGCATTCACCTCGGTGCCGCAGGCGTATTGGAACCTCTCGGGCGCGCTCTACGCGTACCTGTTCTCGGAGTTGAGCCGCATCGGCATCGACGTCGCCGGCGAATCACAGCTGGTCGGCTTCCCGACACAATTCCCGAGCGTGTCGATGGTTGACTGGGCGGACGGCCGGCCCAACGCGCGGTACTGGGTGCTGAAGCTGCTGCACGACCACTTCGGTCCGGGCGACAGCCTCACGGCGACCGAGATTGCACTCCCCGGCAACCAGGCCTACGTGCATGCGCAGGCCTTCGTCACCCGAGGCGGCCAGCGCAAGCTGCTGGTCGTCAACAAGCGTAACCGGCCCTTCGACATCGCGCTGCCCGCGGCGCCCGCCCGGGTTGACATCGTCGATCAGTCGACGGCCTCCGGGCCTCCGGCGTCGAGAATGGCGCCCGGTGCCACGCTGAGGCTGGACGGCTTCGGGGTCGCGGTGGTCACCTGGCCATAGCGACGCGGATGGACGACTCGGGGATCGTGAACGTGCTGCGGCCCAGGCGCGGCGATGGGGACTCCGGCGCAGGCCGCCCCGTCGTGGCGGCGCGCGTCAGCCTCCCATGACGCCCAACCCGTTTCTCGGCGTCCTCTATCACTGGGCCGGCGGCCTCGCTGCGGCCAGCTTCTATATTCCGTACCGCGCCGTGCGCCGCTGGTCGTGGGAGACCTACTGGCTGGTCGGCGGCGTCTTCAGCTGGATCATCGCCCCGTGGACGATGGCGCTGCTGCTCGTGCCGGACGCGCGGGCCGCCATCCAGGCGACGCCGGTGCGCAGCGTGGAGTGGGCGTATGCGTTCGGGGTGTTGTGGGGTCTCGGCGGCCTGACGTTCGGCTTGACGGTGCGGTATCTGGGGATCGCGCTCGGTGTCGCCGTCGCGCTCGGCCTGTGCAATGCGTTCGGCACGCTGATGCCCCCGATCTTCAGCGGCGACTTCGGAGAGATTCTGAACAGTCGATCGGGTCAGGTCATCCTGCTCGGCGTGCTCGCGTCGCTGGCCGGCATCGCCGTCTGCGGCGCCGCGGGGGTCTCCAAGGAGCGGGAGCTCTCGTCGGCGCAGAAGCACGCCACCATCCCCGAGTTCAACTTCCGCAAGGGCATGCTCGTCGCGACCTTCTCAGGCGTGATGAGCGCCTGCTTCGCCTACGGGCTCGCTGCCGGTCAGCCGCTCGCCGAGGCGGCGCGTCAGCAGCTCCTCGCCGGCGGCAGGAGCGAACTCTGGCAAAACCTGCCGGTCCTCATCATCGTCCTCGCCGGCGGCTTCACGACCAATCTGGCCTGGTGCGTGATCCTCAACGTCAGGAACCGTTCCGCGGCTGAGTACTTGCGCGTGCGCGACGACGGCGACGCGGGCGCCAGGCGGGTGCTGCTTCGCAACTATCTCTGCTCGGCGCTGGCCGGCGTCGTCTGGTATCTGCAGTTCTTCTTCTACAGCATGGGCGCCGCCCAGATGGGGCGATACGGCTTTTCGAGCTGGACGCTCCACATGGCGAGCATCATCATCTTCAGCACGCTCTGGGGAATCGCGCTGCACGAGTGGAAAGGGACGAGCCCGCGGACGCAGGCCCTCGTGGGCGCAGGGCTGGCCATCTTGATTGCCTCCACCATCGTGGTCGGCTATGGCAACTTCATCAAGGTCGCGGCGACGGCGCGCTAGCGCGCGCCGGGATCGTCAGCGGCCGAGTCCGACCCCGCTCCAGCACCCGCGGCCGTCGGGCCATTCGGGCGTACCCGGGCGCTCGAACCGGCCGCAGAATCCGCCATGTTCGACGCGGCGAGGCGAAAGTGGCAGACTCCCGTAAGCCATTGACAGCGCGTCACCTATCGTTTCGATGTTCACAGATTTTCGCTTGACTTTCTCCCCGGCACAATTTTAGAATGCATCCGCTCCATCTGAAGGCCGACGCCCCGTGACCTCCCCTGTCACTGCCCTGCCGCAAGATGGTCCGGACCGTCGACGAGACCAACGAACGAGTTTTGAGTAGGAGCGTTATGCCGCCAGTTGAAGACCGGAACGACCGCGAGCGCAGCAAGGCCATCGAGATGGCCGTCGGGCAGATCGAGAAGCAGTTCGGGAAGGGATCGATCATGCGGCTCGGCCAGCGAGATGCGGGCTATACGATTCCCGCCATCTCCACCGGCGCCGTCAGTCTCGATTATGCCCTGGGGATCGGAGGCGTTCCGCGCGGCCGTGTCGTCGAAATCTTCGGGCCCGAGTCGTCGGGCAAGACCACGCTGGCGCTGCAGGTCATTGCGCAGGCGCAGAAGCTCGGCGGCATGGCGGCGTTCGTCGACGCCGAGCACGCGCTCGACTCCCAGTATGCGGTCAAGCTCGGGGTCGACCTCGAGAACCTGCTCGTGTCGCAACCCGACAACGGCGAGCAGGCGCTGGAGATCGTCGAGGTGCTCGTCCGCTCCGGCGCCGTCGACGTCGTCGTGGTCGACTCGGTCGCGGCGCTCGTGCCGCGCGCCGAGATCGAGGGGGAAATGGGCGAGGCGCAGATGGGCCTCCAGGCGCGGCTCATGTCGCAGGCGCTCCGCAAGCTCACCGGCGTCGTGTCGAAATCGAAGACGTGCCTGATCTTCATCAACCAGCTCCGCGAGAAGATCGGCGTCATGTTCGGCAACCCCGAAACGACGACGGGCGGGCGCGCGCTCAAGTTCTATGCGTCGGTCCGCATCGACATCCGCCGCATTGGCGCCATCAAGGACGGCGATCAGGTGGTGGGGGGGCGGACGCGCGTCAAGGTCGTCAAGAACAAGGTCGCACCGCCGTTCCGCGAGGCGGAATTCGACGTGATGTACGGAGAGGGGATCTCGAAGGAAGGCGATCTCCTCGATATCGCCGTCGATCGCAAGATCGTCGTCAAGAGCGGTTCGTGGTTCGCCTTCAGCGGAGAGCGTCTCGGCCAGGGGCGCGAGAACGTCAAACAGTTCATGAAGGAGAATCCGGCGATCACGAAAGCGATCGAGGAGAAAGTGCGCCGGGAACTCGGTTTGATCAGGGATGTCGAAGTCGCCGCCGTCTGACGGGGGCCTTACTTCACGTCCTGGATTTGCACGAGGATCTCGCCGCGCCTGATCAGATGGAGATCGCGGCGGGCGACGATCTCGATCGTCGCCGCATCGCTCTGGAGGCGCCGGGCCTGCTCACGCAGCCCGGCGTTTTCCGCCTTGATGCGCACGAGCCCTTCGGACGCCTGCCGGGCATCCTCCCGCGCCCTCATGGTGGCGAGCAGCCCTCGCTCCCCCACGATCGCGTTCGCCAGCAGTACGCAGCCCACGAACAACAGCGCACGCCCCGCCCAGCGGTCGCGCCGTCGTTGCCGGGCGATCGCGATCGCCACTCTCACTTCTGTAGATGTGTGGTGCATGGGGGGACGGTACCAAATCGCCGAACGAAGTACAAGTGCAGAGTACCGCGGATTCGAGAAAAGTACAAGAGAGGCGTCCCTGGCTTGTGAAGGCGTCGGGCAGGCTGTTATGATTAGGGTTCTGTCCGAGGCGGTCTGGCGCACGTGGGATGCGCCGATTCCCTGCGTGCCGAGGTAGCTCAGTCGGTAGAGCACAGCACTGAAAATGCTGGTGTCCCTGGTTCGATTCCAGGCCTCGGCACCATTCACGTCCAACGTGCAACGTCCAACGTCCAACGTGCAACGTGCAACGTGCGACACGTGGGACATGCCGACGCGCCGACCCGCAACAGTGCGACCCGGGCGCCGGGGAACCTGGCACGTTGCACGTCGTACGTTCAGCGGCTGCCCGCTCTCCAGTAGTACGCCCGGCCCTGGTTCCAGTTCACCGCAAACAGCAGCTCACCGGATTTCGACCGATGTCCGTGCAGCCCCGTGGCTGCGACGCGGGCAGCGTCGATCTCTCCGCGCAGCACGATCGGCCACCATTCGATCCGGCCAGGCATCTCGCAGCGCTCTCCGCCGAGCGACGTTTCGTCGCTCTGCAACAGGGCTCGTAGCGCGGCTTCTTCCGAGCGGGGGAAATTGATGATGCCCCAGTGCTGGGAGGTATTCGGAACCTGCGCCACACGGATGTCGTGCGAGCTCGAAGGCAGCCCCTCCGGCACCCATCCTTTCGCCATCGCCCCGGCCAGCCGCGCCTCCTCGAGCGTGGCGAACGAGTACGTCTGCGAGTTCAGACCTGCACAGCCGATGAGGGTGACGGTGGCGGCAAGGATCAGCGCGCGACGCCAGACAACGAGGGTGAAGCGATTGACCATGGGGAGAGCGGCGCCGAGCCCGGAAGACGCCGCGCGGCGCGGATGCCGAGGAGTATAGCCCTTCGGACGTGAGGCGGCGCGGCGGGCGTGTCAGCGCGCCGCTGGCAGCGGCGAGCGAGGGCCGCCGTCGGGCTCCGTGTGCTTGGGTTTGCGCGGCGAGGTGGGCGACGCCACCACGATCCACTCGGCCTGCTGCACGCCGGCGGTCTCCCGGTATCGCACCTTGACCCGTTCGCCCTTGTGCGACGGCAGTTCCGACGCTTTCACCGTCTTCGCCCCCTGGCGAATCGTCGCGCCGGTCTGCAGGTGCAGTGTCTGCTTGCCCGTCGAGGTGTTGACGACGATCTGCATGGTCCTGGGATCGACGCTGTCGAGCGTCCCGACGATCGATCGTTCCGGGGGCTGCGCGACCGGAGCCGCCGTAAATCGATTGGGCGAGACTTGTCGCGTCTGGACCGGCGCGCGCATCGCCACCGCGGTCGGCACGATGGCCGCCGCAAGCACGAAGCTCAGGATTCGCAGTCGAACTCCGGTGTGCGCCGGCAAGCGGCGGAACAGGGCCAAGATGCTCACAATCGTTACAGTATTTCCGCGGGACCCGGCCGTCGGCTGGAGACGAGGCCATCCGGGCATCAATTCTGAACACAATCCCGGTGCCACTGGGCTGTACGACCGATAAAATGAACCAAAGCGCCCGTCTGCAATGACTTCCGCCCTGATCACTCCAGGCTCCGACGTGGCCGTGGCGACGCAGCGTCGCCCCACCGGGGCGAAATTGCGCAAAGCGCTGTCCCTGCGGCTCCGCCTGGCGGTGCTGGTGGCCTTGAGTACGGCCGCGGTGATCGGAATCGAAGCGTACCTCGAGATCCGTGTCTTCGAACGCGAGGTCGAACGAGACCTGCTCGAAACCGCACGCCTGACGGCGCTCGCGGTCGCCGACGATTACGAGCTCAGGACCGATCCGATCGATCGCGCGGCGCTCGCCGCCGATCTGCACGAATTCGTCCTGACGACTCCGTCGCTTCGCACGCTCTCCATTGTCGAGGTCGCGGACGAGACGCCGACCGTGGTCGCCAGCACCTCGTCTGAAGAACGCAGCGAGGCGCTCGCGCTCGCGACGCGTGCCGTTGGCGCCTCGGCCACGATGTCGGGCAGCGCCCCGCCGGGCGGCGCCGCCGTGGCCGTGCCGGTCTCGAGGCCCGGGGGTACGCGGGCCGCCGCCGTCGCCACCGTGTCGCTCGCGTCGCTCGGACAACTCCGCACCAAGGGCCGACGGGTCACGCTGTGGTTCACGCCTGCCGCGATCATCGTGTTGACCCTGCTCGTCGACTGGCTTGGCCGCCGGCTGATTCACCGGCCCATTGGAAACATCCGCGAGACCATGGCCCGCGCGGGGCAGGGGGACTTCACCGCCCGCACGGAGGTCGCCCGCCACGACGAGATCGGGACGGTCGCGATCGGCTTGAACGACATGCTGCGGCGCCTCCAGGATTTCAACGAGGCGCTGCAGGAGCGCGTGGATGAGGCGACGACAGAACTGCGCATGCGCAACGAAGAACTGGTCGAGACCTACCAGCGCGTGTTCGCGCTGCGCGAAGCGGTCGCACGCAACGAGCAGCTGGCGGCCGTCGGTCAGATGGCGGCGAGCGTCGCCCACCAGGTCGGGACTCCCTTGAACCTCATTTCAGGCTACGTCCAGATGCTCCAGGAAGAAGCCGCCGCGGAGCCGCGCACGTCACGCCGGCTCGAGATCGTACAGGAGCAGATCGACAAGGTCTCGACCGTCGTCCGCACGCTCCTCGATCATTCGAGGCGACCGGAGGAACGACGGGCGGTGGACCTCGGCGCGCTGCTGGCCCGAGTGGCTGACGTCGCCGGCCCGAAGCTCGACGCGTCCGGCATCTCGCTGGCCTTGGACGTCCCTGCGGACCTGCCGCCGATCTGGGCGGACGCAGGCGAACTGGAGCTCGCGCTGCTGAACCTGATCACGAACAGCCTGGACGCGATGTCGGCGGGAGGAACGCTCAGCATCAGCGCGACGCCGTCGGCCCAGTCCGTGCGCATCGAAATCAGCGACACCGGCACCGGCATTCCAGCCGACCTGCTCCCCCGCATCTTCCAGCCCTGGGTGACGACCAAGCCGGCGGGCCGGGGCACTGGCCTCGGGCTCAGCATCACCGAGGATGTGATCGCCAGGCACGGCGGCACGATTCACGCGATGAGCGAACCGGGACGCCTCACGACCTTCACGATCGAGCTGCCCCTGTCCCAGGCGGCGGAAAGACAGCATGCCCCGGATTCTGATAGTTGACGACGACGGCGAGACCTGCCGGTTCATGGCGGAACTGCTGGAGCGTCCGGACCGGCAGATGCGGACGACCCAGCACGTCGCGGAAGCGCTGACGCTCGCGCGGCAGCCGTTCGACCTGCTCATCTCCGACATCAACCTCGACGCCCAGCAGAACGGCATGGACGTGCTCCGCGCGTTCAAGCAGGGCAACCCGAAGGGCCACGTCGTGCTGATCAGCGGATTCGGGACGCTGCAGACGGCGATCGACGCCGTCCGCGCCGGCGCGTTCGACTACATCAGCAAGCCGTTCAACATCTCGGAGGTGAAAGCGACCGTCGATCGCGCGTTGACCGACGTCGCGACGCCCACGCCCGAGCGGCCATCGCTCGACGTGCCGCCCCCCGGGCTCATCGGGCGGACGGCCGGCATGCTCTCCGTCTACAAACAGATTGCGCACGCCGCGAACGCGTCCGCTCCCGTCCTGATCATCGGCGACAGCGGCACGGGCAAGGAGCTCGTGGCCCGCGCCATCCATGCGCACGGCCGGCGCGCCCCCAGGGTCTTCGTGCCAATCAACTGCGGGGCGCTGACCGAGACGGTCCTCGAATCTGAGCTCTTCGGCCACGCGCGCGGGGCGTTCACCGGCGCGATCAGCGATACGAAGGGAATTTTCGAGCAGGCCCACGGCGGCACGGTCTTCCTCGACGAAATCGCGGAGACGTCCCCCGGCCTGCAGGTCAAGCTGCTGCGGGTGCTGCAGGAAGGCGAAGTGCGCCCCGTCGGGGGGAGCCGCACCACCAAGGTGGACGTGCGCGTCGTCGCGGCCACCAACGTGGACCTCGAACGCGAGGTGTCGGCGCAGAGATTCAGGCAGGATCTGTTTTACAGGCTCAGCGTGATCGTCATCCGCGTCCCGGCGCTGCGGGAGAGGCGCGAGGACATTCCGCTGCTGATCCAGACCTTCCTGCAGAACGCCTGCGCGCGGGCCGGCCGGCGGATCGAGCTCTCGGCGGCGGCCATCCAGGCCCTGACCGCCTACAGGTGGCCCGGCAACGTGCGCGAGCTCGAAAATACCGTCGAGCGCCTGGTGGTCTTCAGCAGGGGGTCCGTCATCGAGGTGGCCGACCTGCCCTTCAAGGGCAGCGGACCCGATCTCCACGAGCGCCTCTTCGCCGACCTGCCCTCGCTCGACGAAGTGGAACGCCGGTACCTGCTGCATGTCATCGAGCAGGTCGGCGGCAACCGCACGCGCGCGGCGGAGGTGCTGGGGATCGATCGCCGCACGCTCTACCGGATGGCCGAGCGGTTCGGCATCGACCTCAAGGAGGAAATCCCGGGCAGCGGCGTCGCCTGAACGCTCAGGCCGCCTCCCAGCGGCGGGCCAGCATGCGCGCCGTGGCGAGGAACACGGCCGTCAATCCGCAAAGCACCAGCACCTGCGGCCACAGCTGCCACAGCGCTGCGTCCCGCCAGAACACTTTCAGATATCCGTCGAGCGCCCACGCGTTGAAGGTCAGCAATCCGACTCTCTGCATCGACTCGCTCATCAGGAAACGCGGAAACATGCTCCCGCCGAGCGCCGACATCGTCAGCACCAGAATCGTCGAGAACCCGGAAAGCTGTTCGCGCGACCGCGCGAGCGTCGCCAGCACGAGGCCGAGCGCCGCCGCCGCCGCGGCGGTGACGGTGGTCATCACGATGAAGCCGGGCAGGTGTGAGGAGAGCGGGAGGCCGAACACGAGGCTGCCCCAGGCGAACATGACCGTGAGCTGCGCCATGCCGCCGAGCGCGAGGAACATCCACTTCCCGGCGAGCAGGCGTGTGAGGCCCATGTTGGTGGACAGCAGCCGCTCGAGCGTCCCGGCTTCGGCTTCTTCGAGCAGCGCGCCGCCAGCCCCGGCCACCGAGGAGAACAGCAGGAACATCACCCCCACGCCCGCGGCATAGAACGACACGAGCGACCCGCGGTTGCTGTGGCTGCGCATCACGTCCACCACGTCGACGCTGACGCCCATGGCGCCGCTTCCTCCTGCCGGTCTGCCGGCCGCCGGCGTCACGCCGGTCCCGCCTTGCGCCCGCAGCTCTGGTATCCAGGCATCAACCGCCGACTTCTGCTGCGGCGTCATCGCCCCGGCGTAATGCTCGAACTGACGCAGGCCTCCCTGCATCAGGAGGTCCGGAGCGGCGGTCATGGTCACTTTCTGCAGAAGTCCCAGCACCATCTGCGGGGCAATCGGATCGGAGACATCGGACAGGAGCTGCATCGCCGCGCCGCCGCCTCCGAACCCGTTCTTCGCGAAGGAGTCGCCGAGCCCGGGCGGGATCACGAGGGCCACGGGCACGTCGCCGCTCCGGACGGACTGTTCGGCGAGCGCTCGATCGAGGGTGGGCCCGGCCCCCTTGGCGTCCGCCGTCGTCCGGACGCGCAGAGCTTTGTCGTTCTGCAACCCGGCCACCAGGCGCCGGCTGAACTCGGAATGATCCTCATCCACGACCGCGAGGTTGATGCGCGCGGTCTGTGCATTCCCCTGTCCGCCGAAGACGCTCGCGAAGATCGAAAAGAAGACGATCGGGAGCAGGAACTTCAGGCTGAGCGCGACCCGGTCGCGGCTCAGGTTGAGGTACCCGATTCGCAGCAAGGTGCCGATCATTCCCGCAGCTCCTTTCCAGTCAGATGGATGAATACCGCCTGCAGGCTCGGTCCACGCACGTCCACGTCGTCGACCGTCCGGCCCGCCGCGCGAATCGTGTCGAGCAGCGGCGGCAGCTCCAGCGCCACGTCGCGCATGCGCGCCTTCACGAGCGTGGCGTCCGCGGCATCGATCTCGACCCCGGAGTCCGAGGCGAGGCGGGCCGCGTCGATCGCGGCGAGTGGAGTGTTCAAGCGAAGTGAGACGATGCGGAAGCGGCCGACCGTCAGGTCGACGAGCTCCGCCGTCGTGCCGGCGGCGATGACCTTGCCATGATCGATGATCACGGTGCGCGAGCACCGCGCCTCCGCCTCCTCGAGGTGATGCGTGGTCAGGAGGAGCGACACGCCTGACGCGGCCAGCGCTGCGAGCGTGTCGTAGATGCGATCGCGGCTCTGCGGATCGACGCCGACCGTCGGCTCGTCGAGCAGGACGATCCGTGGACGGTGAAGAACGCCGCACGCGATGTTCAGCCGGCGGCGCATCCCCCCTGAAAACTGCCTGACAGACTCGCCGGCGCGGTCCGCCAGCCCCGTGCTCTCGAGCGCCCAGTCGACCTGTCTGCCGAGGTCGGCACCCGACAGGCCGTGCAGCCCGCCGAAGACCTCCAGGTTCTCGCGCGCCGTCAGATTCGGGTACACCGCGATTTCCTGCGGCACGATGCCGAGCTCGCGCGGCGTGTGCCGTCCATCGAGCGCACGATCGAACATCCGGACTTCGCCCCCGTCGAGCCGTACGCGTCCGGCGATGGCCCTGATGAGGGTTGTCTTGCCCGCGCCATTCGGGCCAAGGAGGGCCAGCAGTTCTCCCTGGCGCAGGTCGAAGGAGGCGCCGTCGAGTGCCTTCACCGCGCCGAACGCCTTCCGGGCATCGTGAACCGTCAGAACGTGCATCATGGACGCGCTCCCTGGCGCGCCGGGCCTTCGCGGTTGCGGGCGGAAGGCATCCGGACTCGTGTTCGTGGGTAGCTTACGCGCGGCGTGGCCGGGTGTTCAGGGATCCCGGCGAGTGGCGGGCGTTCTCCGGCGGATGGCACCCTATCCGTCGTTCTTGTCGTGCACCCGCTTCCTGAGCGCCTTCGCGCCGGACTTCGCGCGACGTTTCTCGTCGATCTGCGCACGCTGATCGAGCTGCCGCGACTGATGCGCCTGCTCGGACTGCAGTTTGTGATAGCTCGCGAGACGCTCGAGAGACAGGTCGGCGCCCGCGATTGCGGCACGGACGGCGCACCCCGGCTCCTGCTGATGGCGGCAATCGCGAAACCGGCACGCCGCGGCGAGTGCCTCGATGTCCTGGAACGTCCCGGTGGCGACTTCGCCCGTGTCCCAGAGCTGCAGCTCACGCATGCCTGGGGTGTCGATGAGCACGCCGGTGCCGGGAAGGCGGACGAGCTGCCGGGCCGTGCTGGTGTGCCGGCCGCGGCTGTCCGACTCGCGCACGTCCTGCGTTCGGAGCAGATCGTGCCCGACGAGCCGATTGACGATGGTCGATTTCCCGACGCCCGATGATCCGAGGAGCGCGCCCGTCTGGCCGTGGCCCAGGTACTGCCGCAGCACTTCCAGACTCTCGGGGATGCGGCAGGACACGACGTGCACCGGCGTCGCGCCGGCCAGGGCGCGAACGGTCGCCGCGAGACCGTCAGGATCCTCGACCACGTCCGCCTTGTTCAGCACGACAACGGGTGCCGCGCCGCTCTCTCCCGCGACGAGCAGGTACCGTTCGATTCGTCGCGGGTTGAAATCCCCGTCGAGACCGGCGACGAGAAACACGGTGTCGATGTTGGCGGCGACCACCTGCTCCTCCGTCGGATCTCCCGCCGCCCGCCGCGAGAACCGGCTGCGTCGCGGGAGCACCGCCATGATCCGGGCATCGCCGGCGTGCGCCGCAGGCGCGAGCGCGACCCAGTCGCCCACGGTGGGAAAGGCTGCGCGGTTGGCGGCCTCGTGCCGCAGCCGGCCTGACACGCGGGCGAGAACCTCACCCTCGGAAGTGACGAGGCGATAAATGTGCGTGTGTTCGAGGACGACGCGCCCGGCGACCAGTCCGTCGGCCGCCTGGAGCGCAAAGGCCGCGTCAAGGCGAGCGTCCCAGCCAAGCGTCGCGAGATCGACCGCCACTTATGACGCCGTCCGGCAGCTTGCAATACGTATCGATTTACGCATGTGCGGGTGCGCCATCATACGACCACATGTGGCGCCTGCGGGAGTACTGACGGCGCCGCGTCAGCGGCGCGATGACGAAACGGGAGGGCGGAACTGACGCGCCGCGCGACGTGGACTCCCCTCACCGCGCCACAGCGGCGTCCGCTGTCTTGAGCCGCGATCTGAGCACCTCGGCGACGCTCCATGCCTGCGCGACGCAGCCGCGCGGCACATACGGGGCTTCGGCGTCGAAGATCTCGCTGAGGGATCCGACGCACGCTTCGCCGAAGTGCGTGTCGAAGCCGTCGAGCAGCCGTCGGGCGCCGGCGTGATCGTCGGGGTGCACCTTCAGCCACGCATCCACGTAGGGGCCTATCAGCCATCCCCAGACGGTCCCCTGGTGATACGCCGCATCGCGCGACCGCAGATCGCCGTAATACTTGGGCTTGTAGTCCGGGTGCCCGGGTGCGAGGGACCGCAGGCCGACGGGGGTCAGGAGCTTCGTCCGAACCACCTCCATCACCGCCTGCCATCGCGCGCGGTCCAGAACCGGGTGGTCGAGCGAGATCGCGAACACCTGGTTCGGACGGCACGCCGGGTCGTCGCCCCGCTCGCCATCCACCACATCGTACAGATGCTGCCCGGCATCGAACCAGAACCGCCGGTTGAAGGCATCGCGGGCACGGGCGGCGTGGGCAGGCAGATCCAGATCGTCTGCCGCGCCAAGCCGCTCCGTCCACTGATGCAGCAGCCGAAGGGCGTTGTACCAGAGCGCGTTGATCTCGACAGCCTTGCCCCGGCGCGGAGTGACGACCCAGTCGTCCACCTTGGCGTCCATCCAGGTGAGCTGGTACCCCTCCTCGCCCTGACGCAGCAGACCGTCGTCCGGATCGACGCCGATCCCGAAACGCGTGCCCGCGAGATGATGGCGGACGATATCCACGAACGTGGGAAGCAGGGCGCGCAAGGTATCCACGTCGCCGGTCACGCGCACGTACTGCTGGACGGCATGGAAGAACCAGAGCGTGGCGTCCGCGGTGTGATACAGCCCTTCCCGCGCCCCGTCGGGGAACATGTTGGGGATGAGGCCGTCCCGCACGTAATGGCCGAACGTGCGCAGGATGTAGCCGGCCTCCCGATGCCGATGGGTCGACAGCGTGAGCCCCTCGAGGCTGATCATCGTGTCGCGTCCCCAGTCGGTGAACCAGTGGTAGCCCGCGATGACCGTGCGGATCTCCTCGCCCGCCGCCCGCGCCCGGGCCGCTTCGTCGGCGCGCCCCGCCGGAGTGATGATGAATTGATCGGCCGCCAGGACGAGTTCCGAAGTGAAGCGGTCTCCGGTCGCCTCTGATGCTCTGCTCATCAGGCCCCGGCGCCGCTCGGACTCCGATCGCGCGGCCGCCTCCGGCGTGAGTGCCTCCACCACGTCCCAGGCCTCTGTGGAACCGACGAGGGTCACGGGACTGGCTGAACTGAGATCGGCCCGGAAGTAGCCAGGACTCCAGAGAGTCCCGACGGACTCGTAGCCTCGAAGCCTCTCCATGCGGTACGACACATCTGAGCTGCGGGGGTTTAGTGTGAGGGCACCGCGCTCACCGTGCAGCAGAAGGCGCAACGATGGCAGATGCGCGCCCGCGCAGACTTCATACCGGCGGTGGACGGCTGACACCGTGAAAATCTGCCCGGACTCCGCGTTGACAGGAGATTCGTAAGCTCTGAAGTGCATCGAGGGACGCAGCGAGAGCCGGACCGGCCCATCACCCTCGAGCAGCCGGTAATTGACGTGCACGGTGTTCTGGCCGTGAGGCATCAGCACGCGCTTCTCGATGACAGGGCCGTCGAACCGATAGGTCCAGACGGGGAGGCCGTCTTCGAGCCGGAACTCGTCGAGGTGCTCCGCCCTGTCTGCGGCATTCGGTCCCGACACCTCCTCCTCGTCACCGAGCCACAGCACGGCCCCGGTCGCGAGCCGCACGCGCTCGAGCAGATGATTGAGCATCACCATGCGGCCGAGCGGCGCCGGCAGGGACGAGACGAGCAGGCCGTGATAGCGACGCGTCACGACACCCGCCACCGTCCCCGACGCATACCCGCCGAGCCCGTTCGTGACGAGCCACTCGCGTCGAGGAGTCGGGTCGTCGGCGGCCGCGTCCCTCGGTCTGGAAATGACTCGCGTGAGGCTACTCATCGTCGTCCGCGGATCGTGGAATGGAACGAAAGAGCACGGCCGCTTCTCCTGGCATGTGCCACTCGGCATCGGCGTGCAACGGCGGTGTGCCCTGGCCGCCGTAGCGAACCGTCTCGCTGCTCCAGAGCGGGGTCCACCGGTGACCCGCCGGCGGCGCGAGCAGCGGCTCGGGCGCGGGGCTCAGATCCAGGTCACAGCCCAGGTTGACCACCAGGAGGCAATCGCCGCGCTCTGAGAAGAAACGGATCACCAGCGCCTCGGGCGCAATCACCGCCCCGTCCACTTTCGCCGGCTGCGAGACCGCCGGGGTCTCGCGGCGCACCTTCAGTAGATCGCGGTGCAGCGCATACGCTTCCGCGTGCGTCGTGCGTTGCGACAGGTCGAGTTTGCACCGCTCGAATGTGAGACGGGCGACGGGCGACGGAAGGGCCGGCGACACATCGGGATCCGACAGGCTCGCGAACTGCGTCAGGAATTCCTCCCTGCCCGTGCGGATCGGGCCGCGCAGCTCCGCGCGAT
>JANMCN010000245.1:0-5835 GCA_031361295.1 Acidobacteriota bacterium
GCCGCGGCCCCTGCCGTCGCAGCCCGTCCGGCCGTCCGTGCCGCCGCGGCCCGGGATGCCCGCGTATCGTCCGCCGATGCACCATCGCCCCGGCAGCCAGCGCCCCGGCTCGCGCCGCGACCAGGGGCCTCGCGTGCAGTCTCCCGCGCCCATGCAGGCTCCGCCGCCGCCGGTGACACGCACGATCACGCTCGCCGAGGGTATGACCGTCGCCGATCTCGCCACGAAGCTCGACGTGAAGGCGAAGGACGTCATGAAGAAGCTCATGGAGCGGCGCATGATGGTCACGATCAACAGCACGCTCGACGACGAGACCGCGGCCATGATTGCCCGCGAGTTCGGCGCGGACGTGAAGATGCAGACGTTCGAAGAGGAGATGCTGCAGGTCGAAGCCGAGGACATCGATCCGGCCGATCTCGTCACCCGCGCACCCGTCGTGACGGTCATGGGCCACGTCGATCACGGCAAGACGACGCTGCTCGACGCGATCCGTTCGGCGCGTGTCGCCGAGCGCGAAGCCGGGGGCATCACGCAGCACATCGGCGCCTATTCGGTGAACGTGAACGACCGGAATGTCGTGTTCCTCGACACCCCCGGCCACGAAGCGTTCACGATGATGCGGGCCCGCGGCTCCCGCGTGACGGACGTCGTCATCCTGGTGGTCGCGGCTGACGACGGCGTCATGCCCCAGACGCGCGAGGCGATCGACCACGCGAAGGCCGCCGGCGTGCCGATCCTCGTCGCGATCAACAAGATCGACAAACCGAACGCCAACCCGGAGCTCGTGAAGAAGGAGCTGTCGGACCTGGGCCTGACGCCCGAAGCCTGGGGCGGCACGACCGTCATGGTGGAGGTCTCGGCGAAGAAGAAGGAAAACCTGGAGCTGCTGCTCGAGATGATCCTCCTCGTGACCGAGCTCGGCGAACTCAAGGCCAATCCCAAGCGCAACGCGTCCGGCACGGTCCTCGAGGCGAAGCTGGACAAGGGGCGCGGGCCCGTCGCGACGATTCTGGTCCAGGACGGCACGCTCCGCGTTGGCGACACACTCATCGCGGGCACCATCGTGGGCAAGGTCCGGGCGCTCATCGACGACCGCGGCCGCCAGCTGAAGACCGCGGGGCCGGCGACGCCGGTCGAGGTGCTCGGTCTCGGGGGACTCCCCCAGCCAGGCGACGCCTTCCAGGCGCTCACGGACGCCGCCAAGGCCCGGCAGATTGCCTATTTCCGCCAGTCGCAGGCCAAGGAAAAGGCGCACGCGGGGCGCGGCAGCCGGCTCACGCTCGAATCGCTGCAGGCGCAGATCGCCGAAGGCGGCGTGAAGGAACTGCCGATCATCATCAAGGCCGACGTGCAGGGATCGGCGGAGGTGCTGGCGGACACGCTGACGAAGCTGACCGACGACAAGGTGAAGATCCGGATCATCCACAGCGGGGTCGGCGCCATCAACGAATCGGACGTGCTGCTCGCCTCCGCCTCGAACGCCATCGTCATCGGCTTCAACGTCCGGCCCGACCGCAACGCCGCCGACGTGGCGGAGCGCGAAAAGGTCGACATCCGCCTGCATTCGATCATCTACAACGTGACGGACGAGATGAAGAAGGCCATGGCCGGCCTGCTCGATCCGACGTTCCGCGAGGTCCGGATCGGCACCGCCGAAGTGCGCGACATCTTCAAGACGCCGAAGTTCGGCACGATCGCGGGCTGCATGGTACGCGAAGGGCGCATCACGCGGGCCGGCGACACACAGGCGCGGCTGTTGCGCGACGGCCAGGTCGTCTACGAGGGGAAGATCGGTTCGCTTCGCCGATTCAAGGACGACGTCTCCGAGGTCAAGGCTGGTTTCGAGTGTGGCATCGGCTTCGAGAAGTACAACGACATCAAGGTCGGCGACATGATCGAAGCCTTCGCCGTCGAGCGGGTTGCGACAGCGGTATAGAGACAAGGGTGCCGGGGTGCTGGAAGATGCCGGGTGCCGGCGGCTTCGGTCCGCGTCACGTGTGTTCAGATATTCATGCCTCAAGGATCCAGAGCCTCCCGCGTCGGTGACCAGATTCGGGCCGAGCTCGCCGAACTGCTCACGCGGGAGGTCCACGACCCGGGCATCGGGTTTCTCACCATCACGCACGTCAAGGTGTCGCCCGACCTGCAGCAGGCCCGGGTCTTCTACACCACCATTGGCGACGAGAAGGCGCGGAAAGACTCTGCCCGTGCCCTCCAGCGAGCCACGCCTTTCCTGAGACGGCACGTCGGACGGCGCCTCCAGCTCAAACGCGTGCCGGAACTCACATGGATGTTCGACGAGTCGATCGAGAAAAACGACCGCATCGAGCAGATCCTTCAGGGGCTGAACCGCGAACCCCAGGGGGAGCCGTCCGTTCCCCCAGGCACAGACACCAGTGATGTCGACGATCCCGGCCCGAATGAATAGCGACCCCCGCAGCGATATCGCTTCCGCCGAACTGGCGGTGGTGGACGAGATCAGGGACGAGATCCTCGGACGAGAGCGCTTTCTCCTCACGTCCCACTCGCGGCCGGACGGCGACTCCATCGGCTCGCAGCTCGCGATGGCGTTCGCGCTCGACGCCCTCGGAAAACAGGTGCGCATCGTCAACTCGGACGCCGCCCCCGACCATTACCAGGACTTTCCGGGGATGGAGCGGATCGAGATCTCGCGGCGCGTGACGGCGGACGTCGATGCCGTCATCGTGATGGAGTGCAGCGACCTCGGTCGTTCGGGCGTCGAGGGGCTCGACAACCAGTTCATCATCAATATCGATCATCACGCAGGCAACCGGCTGTACGGCGCGCTCAACTGGCACGACGAATCGGCGGCGGCCTGCGGCGAGATGGTGTTCGATCTGATCCGGGCTCTCGGCGTCCCGTTGAGCCTCGAGATCGCCACGCACATCTATCTTGCGATCCTGACCGACACGGGATCGTTCCATCATTCGCACATCACGCCCCGCACGTTCGACATCTGCCGGCAGACGGTCGAGGCGGGCGTCGTCCCCGCGACCATGGCGCGGCGGGTGTTCGACAGCAACAGCTTCGGAAAGCTGAAGCTGATCGGGGCCCTCCTCGACTCGATGGAGCTTCTCGACGGCGGGCGGCTGGCCGTCCTGCACATGGACGACGGGATGCTGGCGGCGTGCGGCTGCACGAACAACGACACGGAGGGGCTGATCAATCTCCCCCTCACGGCCCGCGAGATCCAGGCGGTCGTGTTCTTCAAGTCGGGTCCCGACGGGGACGTCCGTGTCAGCATGCGGTCGAAGTACGACGTGGACGTGCGGCGCGTCGCGAGCGAGTTCGGCGGGGGCGGGCACAAGAACGCCGCGGGCTTCACCGTCCGGGGTTCGCTCGACAGCGTGCGTCAGGGCATTCTCGACAAGCTCGTGGCCGCGGTGGACGAGGGGCTCGAATCGAGGCCCTGAGACTGGGGATTGGGGACAGGGGCACAACCGGAGCTGGGAGCTGGAAGCTGGGAGCTGGGAGCTGGGAGCTGGAAGCTGGAAGCTGAAAACAGAGGTCTGAGAGCTGCACGCTGACATCGACGGCGTCCTCGTCGTCGACAAACCGGCGGGGCCGACATCGCATGATGTCGTCGCGCGGGTCAGGCGATCGCTCGGCACCTCGCGCATCGGCCATACGGGCACGCTCGATCCTCTCGCGACGGGCGTCCTCCCGCTGGTCGTCGGGCGGGCGACGCGCCTGGCCGGGCTCCTGACCGGGGCTGACAAGGAATACGACGCCGCCGTCCGGCTCGGTCTGGCCACCGACACGTACGACGCGGCGCATCTCGCTGGACCGGTTCCGCCGGCTCCGCCCGGGGTGACCGCCGGAACGGTCGAGGCCGCGCTCGACGGGTTCCGGGGGACCTACAGCCAGGCGCCGCCCGCGTACTCGGCGAAGAAAATCAACGGGGTCGCGGCGTACACGCTCGCCCGCCGCAACGAAGCGGTCCAGCCGCGGGCGGTCACCGTCACGGTCCACAGCCTGAAGCTCGTCTCGTACCTCGATGGACTCGCGTCGCTCCGCGTGCGCGCCGGCGCGGGATTCTACGTGCGCTCGCTCGCCCATGATCTCGGCGCGCGGCTGGGTTGTGGCGCCCACCTCGAGCGACTCCGCCGCGTGCGGGCCGGATCGTTCGACGAATCGGCGGCGGTGACGCTGCCGGAGATCGAAGCGGCCGGTGCCGCGGCCAGCCGCTGGCTGGTGCCCCTGAGCCTGCTGCTGCCGCACCTGCCGGAGGTCGTGCTGAACGACCGCGGCGTTCGACGCGCCACTCACGGGAACGACGTCACTCCCGAGGACCTGGAGGGGCCAGCCATCCCGTCCGCGGGGCTGTCTCCGGGAGCGCGCTGGCGGCTACTCGACGCGGCCGGAACGCTCCTGGGGATTGCCGAACCTGGCCCCGCCGGGCTTTTGCATCCCGTGATTGTTCTGGTGTAAAATATTGATTCGTTTGACGATAACCCAAACAGGAAACGGCGGTTTCGGTGCGGCGGCGGCGTTCGCCTTCGCGTTCTGGGCCGTGCGTGGAGGCAGCAGTGGCGTTTACCAAAGACCGTAAGCTCGAAGTCATCGGCTCGTACAAGACCCACACCGCAGACACCGGCTCGCCCGAGGTGCAGGTGGCGCTCCTCAGCGAGCGGATCAACTACCTCACCGAACATTTCAAGACCCACGCCAAGGATCATCATTCGCGCCGCGGCCTGCTCATGCTCGTCGGGCAGCGCCGTTCACTGCTCGACTACCTGAAGGCGAAGGACCTCAACCGGTACGCGGACCTGATCAAGCGGCTGGGCATTCGGAAGTAAGCCGAGACCGGCGCCCTGCGGTTCGACCGCGAAGCTGTCCCAGCCCCGGGACGCCCTCGAACCACTGTTCACCGCGACGCGCACTCCAGAAGCTGGCGCAGCTCACAAAGCAGAAAGATGCACATGCACACACGCGACATTGCGATTGGCGGAAAGACCATTTCGATCGAAACCGGCCGCCTCGCGAAACAGGCCGACGGCTCGGTCGTCGTTCGGTCCGGGGACACGATGGTTCTCGTCACGGCCTGCGCGGACTCCAATCCGCGCGAAGGCGTCGATTTTCTTCCGCTCACCTGTGACTACAAGGAGAACGCCTACGCCTCGGGACGGATCCCCGGGGGCTTCTTCAAGCGCGAAGGCAAACCGCCCGAGAAGGAAGTCCTCACGAGCCGGCTCATCGATCGGCCGATCCGTCCGCTGTTCCCGTCTGGATGGCGCAACGAGACGCAGATCATCGCCCTCGTGATTTCGGCAGACTCCGAGAACGACTCCGACGTGCTCTCGATTACGGGAGCCTCGGCCGCGCTCGCCCTCTCGAGCGTGCCGCAGACGCGAACGATCGCCGGGGTGCGGGTCGGCCACGTCGACGGCGCCTTCGTGATCAATCCGACGTTCGATCAGCGCAAGCGCAGCACGCTCGACCTCATCGTCGCCGGCAGCAAGGACGGCATCGTGATGGTCGAGGCGGGGGCGAAGGAAGTCGCCGAGGCGCAGATGGTCGAGGCGCTCGAACGCGCACATGCCGCCATCAAGGAGATCGTGGCGGGAATCGACCAGCTCGCGGCGCAGGCCGGCAAGCCCAAGCGGCCCGCGGCGGCGAAGAAGGAAGTCTCCGAGGACCTCGTCAAGTCCGTCGAGGGCAAGGTGCTCGGGCCGCTCAGCGACGCGATGCGAATCAAGGACAAGCTCGAGAACTATGCGACGGTCGACCGGGTGATCAGCGAGTTCGTCGCCAGCCTGCCGGTCGACGACGCCGTGCGGAAGGCGGAGTCGAAGGCGATCGCCAAAGGGCTGA
>JANMCN010000258.1:0-6848 GCA_031361295.1 Acidobacteriota bacterium
CGTTCGACCAGTCGGGGATTTACGTCCTCCGCTTGAGCGCGACGGATTCGCTGCTGTCGACTACGGCAGACGTGACGGTCACGGTGAACCCGGCGCCGCCGGTGAACCAGCCGCCCGTGGTCAGCGCGGGCAGCGCGCAGACGATCACGCTGCCGGCCGCCGCCGCGCTCAGCGGGACGGCGACGGACGATGGCCTGCCGACGGGCTCGACGCTGACGACGACGTGGACGAAGGTGAGCGGCCCGGGAACGGCCACGTTTGCGGACCCCGCATCCAGGACGACCTCGGCAACGTTCGACCAGCCGGGGATTTACGTCCTCGGCTTGAGCGCGACGGATTCGCTGCTGTCGACTACGGCAGACGTGACGGTGACGGTGAACCCGGCGCCGCCGGTCAACCAGCCGCCGGTGGTCAGCGCGGGCAGCGCGCAGACGATCACGCTGCCGGGTGCGGCCGCGCTGACGGGCACGGCGACGGACGATGGCCTGCCGACGGGATCGACGCTGACGACGACGTGGACGAAGGTGAGCGGCCCCGGAACGGTGACGTTCGCGGACCCCGCGTCCAGGACGACGTCGGCAACGTTCGACGAGCCGGGGATTTACGGGCTCCGCTTGAGCGCGACGGATTCGCTGCTGTCGACTACGGCAGACGTGACGGTGACGGTGAACCCGGCGCCGCCGGTCAACCAGCCGCCGGTGGTCAGCGCGGGCAGCGCGCAGACGATCACGCAGCCGGGTGCGGCCGCGCTGACGGGCACGGCGACGGACGATGGCCTGCCGACGGGATCGACGCTGGCGACGACCTGGACGAAGGTGAGCGGCCCCGGAACGGTGACGTTCGCGGACCCCGCGTCCAGGACGACCTCGGCGACGTTCTCATTGGCCGGTCTGTACGTCGTGCGGCTGACGGCGAGTGACTCCAGGCTCTCCGCGGGCAGCGACGTCACGGTGGTAGTCAACCCAAACGGATCGCCCACCGCGCGTCCGGGTGGGCCCTACCATGCGTTGACGGGCGAGGTGATCTCGTTCGACGGCTCCGCGTCGAGCGATCCCGAACAGGATCCGCTGACATACACATGGGCCTTCGGCGATGGCACGACCGGTCCCGGTCCGCTCGCCAGTCACGCTTACCAAACGGCAGACGTCTTCACCGTGTCTCTCACGGTTCGCGACTCCCAGGGCAACAGCCACACGGCGACGGTGCCGGTCACGATCGCTCTCGCGAATCGTGCGCCCGTTGCGAACCCCGGCGGAGCTTACAGCGGCGACATAGGCGTCCCAATCGGCTTCACCGGTGGAGGCTCGAAAGATCCTGACGGCGACGCGATCACCTTCGCGTGGAGTTTCGGTGACGGCAGCGGCGCGACGGGTGCGTCGCCCGCCCATGCGTACGCAGCGCCGGGCACCTACCCGGTGACGCTGACGGTCACTGACACGCGCGGACTGAGCGGCACGGCGGTGACGTCCGCCACCGTCATGGCCGCGCAGGATCGCGCCCCGCCGGCGGTCGCCCTGTTCGGCGCCAAGGAGGCGTTGCCCGGCACCGCGGTCCTGATGACGGCCACGGCGAACGACAACGTGGGGGTCGCATCGGTGACGTTCGAGGTCAGCGGCGGCGCACCGACGACGGCCCTCACCCCGCCCTACGAGCGTGTCGTCAACGTGCCGGCAGTCGCCAGCCCGGGAACGGTCGTGGAAGTATTGGCGACGGCTCGCGACGCTGCGGGCAACGCGGCCGTGGCACACGCCGGGATCATCATTGTCGCAGCCCCTGACGCCGAGCCGCCGGTCGTGTCCATCGCGGTGCCGCCGCAGGCCTCCTCAGGCTCGACCGTACGCATCTCGGCTTCGGCGGCCGACGCTGCGGGCGTCGCGTCCGTGACGTTCCTCACCGGTGGTCTTCCGATCGGCGTCGACAGGACGCCGCCGTACGAGGCATCTTTTCAAATTCCCGCCACCGCACAGACCGGCTCGTCGCTCGTCTTCACGGCGCGGGCCGCGGATTTCGCCGGGAACGTGGCCGAGAGCTCATCCGCCGTCCTCATCGTCGCCACGCCCGATACCGAGCCGCCGGTGGTGTCCGTGTCCGCACCGGCCGAAGTGCTTCCGGGCACGACCCTGGGGCTGAGTGCGACGGCGACCGACAACGTCAAAGTCAGTTCTCTCAGTTTCATCGTCGACGGCGTTCCGGTCGCGACGCTCCTCGACCCGCCGTATGCGTTGGCGTTCCCCGTGGCAGCCTCCCGGACGGCCGGTTCCATTGTCCGGATACGCGCCGTCGCGGTGGATGCCTCGGGCCTCGAGAGTGTCAGCGAGACCGTCACCCGCGTCGTGGCGCCTGCTTCGGGCACGGGCGCGGTTTCCGGTGAGGTCTACGACGACACGACCGGCCTGCCGGTGTCCGGAGCCATGGTCAGGCTCGTCGCGACGGGCTCACCGGTGGCGACGGTCACCACGGATCTTCTGGGGCGGTATGACCTCGCCGCGCACGCGGGCACCGCTCGTCTCCAGATCACTAAGCCGGGTTTCACCAGCGGGGATCGCAGCGTCACGGTCCAGGACGAGTTGGCAGCGACAGCGCTCGACGTGCGCCTGACTCCCGTGACGGTGTCGCCACGCACTGTATCGGCCGTGCTTGGCGGCACCGTGACGGCCGGCGGGGTGACGCTCACGCTCCCGCCGGGCGCGCTCGCGGACGATGCGCCTGTGCAGGTCGCCCGGATATCCGCGCAAGGCCTGCAGGGACGGTTGCCGCGAGGGTGGTCACCCGTCGCCGCGGCGGACGTGCTGCCTCACGGCATGCCGTTCGGTTCGACTACGACGCTCTCGATCGACGTGAGCGGCATCGCAGCGGACGCGGCCCTGGTGCTCGCCGCCTGGGACGAGACGGCAGCCGCCTGGCGGGCGCTTGCCGTCGCGCCGTCGGGGAGCGGCGCGAGAGTGTCGGGAATCGTGCCGGCTTCGGGGCAGTTCGCCTGGCTGCGTGGCGACGTCGTCCCGGCGGCTCCTCCGTTGCCTCTCCCCGATGCGCTCGTGCAGGGCGTCGAAGATGCGTTCCTTCCTGATGCCGCGGCCGTTGGAATCGCGCCGCAGCCGCGCGTGCTGTTCTATCAGCCGGGTGTGCAGTCGGTGGTGGCGGCGACGCTGCAGCCGGGAGGCGCGATCCCGAGCGGCACGGCCCTGCAGGCCACGATCACGGAGTCCTACGCCTTCAGAACCGGCGCAGATCTGCATCGCGCGCCGTTCAACGAAGACATCCTGTTCTATCAGGCCCCGGGGCAGCCCGCGGCATTCGCCGCGGCGTTCCCCGTGACGCCCTCGCTGATCTTCGATCCGGCTGATCTCCAGCAGGGCGTCATCACCGTGGAATTGCGAGGCGGCGCCGGACCGGCCGGAGCGCCCCTGGTCGGCTCCGCGGGGGGAAGCGCAGTCGCTGCCACAGGCGAGACTCTCCAGGTGCCGGCCGGCGCACTCGACCGCACGGTCCCAATCACGATTGCGCCAGTGTCGGCCGCTGCGCTCGGGTTCGCCTTGCCGGCAGGGCTGAGGTTTCTCGGCGCGGTCTCGGTTGGCATTCCTGGCGGCCGGTTCCAGGCCCCAGCGGTCCTGTCCGTGCCTCGCCCCCCACAGTTCGACGCTGCGTCAGCCGTCGTCGTTCTCCGCATTGTCGAAGTGCAGGGGGCCACGCGCCTGCTGATCGCGGGAACGGCCCGCCCGCTTGGCAGCAGCCTCCAGTCAGGCCGCACGGTTCCCGGCACGTCGGTACTGCTCGAGGGGATCACGGAAGGCGGCCGGTACGTATTCGCGCAGGGCACGGTTCCCCTGGGATTCGCGGCGGGCGTCGTCACGGGCGGCTCCGCCAGGGGTGTGCAGGGCGCGCTCATATCGTCGGACACGCTGCCGATTGTCGCCCTCTCACGCGCCGCCGGGGAGTACGTCGTCGCGGGACGAGCGGGCCTTCTCACGTTGACCGGCCTCGACCTTTCAACGCTCGAGGCCGGGAGCGCACAGGGCGACGTGCCGCCCGATGCAACAGCTTCCATTGACATCCGGCTGGCGACACGCACGCTGCAAGTCACGGCCATCTCGCCTGCCGACGGATCAGCTTCCGTGGGCCTGTCGGCGCCCGTCACCGCGGATTTCTCGGCGCCGCTCGACCCGGGATCGCTGAATGCGCCCGGGAACGCTGCGCTCATCGTCGCTGGCGCACCGGGCGAGATCGTCCCCGGAACGCTGGCGTTGTCAGACGGAAACCGCAGGCTGACGTTCCGCCCGTCGCAGCCACTCCGTCCGGATGCCGGCTATACGGTGACCGTCACATCCGCCATCCGCGACGTGACGGGCCGCGCCCTCGGGGCCGTCGTCGTAGCCCACTTTACGAGCCTGGACACGTCGGCGCCGCCGCCTCCCCCGGCCGGGGCCGTGACGGCGACGATTCCCGGTGCCGGAGGGACGACGACCGTCAGCGCGACCCAGGGCACCGCGGACCCGCACGATACCGTGCACATCCTGAATCTGACGCGTCACACCTTTGCGCCTGCGCTGGTGAATCCGAACGGCAGTTTCTCGGCGACCTTCGCCGTACAGCTTGGAGACAAGCTGCAGGTGGCGATCACGGACCGGAGCGGGAACGAGACGCTCGCGGCCCTCCCCGCATTCACGCGCACCAACCCCGATGGCAGCATGGCCACCGTCGTCGGGAGCGAGGGCGGTCGGGTGACTGGCCCGAACGGGATTGCGGTGGACGTTCCTGCCGGGGCGCTGCCCGACGGCACGGTACTCACCATCCGCTCGGTGGACGAGGCCGCGTTCCCGATCAAGCTCACCGCGCAGCAGGCGCAACTGTTCTCGTACAGCGGGGGAGTGGAGCTCGACTTTGCCGGCGCGACACCCGCGCAGTACGTCAACGTGTCCATTCCCGCGGCCGGCGGGGAGACACCCGAGGATCGCTGGGTCGTCGGACAGGTCGTCACGGCCGGGGGCCGGGAAGTGCTGAACGTGGTCGACACGGCACGGCTGATCGACGGCCGGATCACCACGTCCTCGCCGCCGTGTCCGGGGGTGCAGGCCGCCGCGTTGTACGGCATCCTCAAGTCCGCCGGCCCGATCGGGGTCAACTACGGGCGGTTCTCGAACCCCAATCCTGGATCCGTGGGGCTTGTCATCGGCCTTTCGCAGCCAGTGCTGGGCGCAATGATCGCATTGCCATATGCGCTGTTCGCGACGCCGACCCCTGTCGACGTCTGTTTCCCTGTGCTGTCCGGGCGCGTGACGGTGCAGCCAAACAGCCAGAAGGTCGTTCTTCAAGCGAACCGGTTCGCTCCGCAGGACCGGGAAATCATCATCCGCAACGTCGTCCTGGACCGTGAATTCCATTACCCGCGCAACGTCGCCGAGTATCGGTTCCTGGTAGACGGCTCCACGCGGGACAAGTTCACCGCGGCCGTCATCGCCCTCGGTGTCGAGCAGCCCGCGACGTTCCAGGTCAGCGCCGCTGGTCCAGGCCTCGTCAATGTCAGGCTGGACATTTCAAAGTTGAATGTGTCTGTCTCGGACGTGGTGATCCGCAACGTCACGCGCAAGTACGAGCGGCGTTTTGCGCAGAGCACGGCGTCGATCAAGCTCGCCGTCGCCGGCGGCTCGGGCGACGGGTACGAGGTCACGATTGTGACGGCCAGCGGCGCCGCTCGGAAAGTGGCGCCGGACGGGGTCGAGTCCCCATCCGGGTCCGGCAGCCTGCTGGCCCGCACGCTGCCCGGGACCATCGATCCTGACACGGACGTGACGCTCGACGTGCTCGACAAGAAGGGTGCGGTGGTCGTCACGAAAACGGTGACCGCCAGCGTGGTGAACGGCGGCTTCACGTACGATTTCGACGACGAACAGCCCCAGGAACACTTTTTCAGATTGACGATCAGCTATCACGATGGGCGCACCCCTGTGTCGATCGCGATTCCGAGCGTGGTCATCTCGCTGTCAGATCCGGTCTCGGGCCGGGTGATCAGCACCACGAACGCACTCGTCGCACCTGTGGACGAGCCGTATAACCTGGGCGTGATCAAGACCGATGTCACGCCTCCGTTCGTGAAGTCGCTTCCGAAGCCGGCCACCGGCTTCGATCCGAGTGCGCCACTGACCGTCACCTTTTCGGAGGGCATCGACAGGGTGAGCGCCCTGTTCGGCGTCCTGCTCGTCGACAGCGCCGGCAAGAATGTCGCGGGATCGGCGCGTCTCAGCAATGGGAACCGGACGGTGACCTTCGTGCCGAACGCTCCGTTGAAGATGGGCGCGAAGTACACGCTGCGACTGACCGGGCTGTCGGATGGCTCCGCCAACAAGATGCCCACGCAGGAGTTCGCGTTTTCGACGCTGGCGCCTGTCGCCTCCACGCCGGCGCCCTCGTCGCTCAAAGTGATCGGTTCGCTCGCCCTGGTCAGGAAGCCGGTGAGTGGAGGGATTCCGCAGACGATTGGGTTCGGCGTGTCGGGCGATTTCGCACAGACCGTCTCGATGGTGGCGATCGATCTCACCGTCCCCACGCAGCCCGTGGTGCTGAGCTCGACGTTCGTGGGTGATGGAGGCCGCGTCACCGTCCTCACCGGGATTTCCGGGCTGCCGCTGCACGACAACAATCCGTGCGGCGGCGGCAATTCGTTCTCCGGCGACCTGGCCGTCGTGTCGGCGTACGAGGTCGACAAGGGGGCGGCGGTCCGTTTTTACGACGTCAGCAATCCCGCTGCGCCGTGCGCCCTCGGTTCGAAGCTGCTGGCCTTCAATCCTGGAATCGGGCCCGCTCAGGGCGTGGTGGCCTCCGCGACCGCCTTTGCCCGGTCGGTGGCGGCGCTC
>JANMCN010000089.1:0-22076 GCA_031361295.1 Acidobacteriota bacterium
ACCCGTCGCGCCAGGTGATCTTCTTCCCTTCGTCGTAGTTGCGGCCGTCGTACGTGATGGGCACTTCGTACACCCGGTAATGCCGCTTGAAGATCTTCGCCGTGAGCTCCGGCTCGATGCCGAAGCCGTCGGACTGCAGCGTCATCGAACGCAGCACCTCGGTGCGCATCACCTTGTAGCAGGTTTCCATGTCCGTCAGCATCGTGTTGTACAACACGTTGGTGACGAGCGTCAGGAACCGGTTGCCCGCGTAGTGGGTGAACAGGAAGACGCGGTGCCGGCCGAGGAATCGCGAGCCATACACGACGTCGGCGCGCCCCTCGCAGATGAGCTCGACGAGCGTTGGGAGCTCTTCGGGGGAGTACTCGAGATCGGCGTCCTGGATGACCACGAGATCGCCCGTCACTTCCCGGAAGCCCCGGCGGAGCGCCGCCCCCTTGCCGCCGTTCACGGGCTGCAGCACCAGCGTGAACCGCAGTTCCGCCGCGAGCCGCGAGAGGATGTCCCTGGTGCCGTCTGTCGACCCGTCGTCCACGACCACGAGCTCGGTGCGGATCGAGACTGCGAGCACGCGCCTGACGATTTCCTCGATCGTGTCGCGCTCGTTGTAGGCGGGCATGACGACCGACAGCAGCGGGTCGGACAGCTGCCCTTTGAGACGGCCCATCAGCCGGTCGCCTTTTTGCCGTATCCATCCGGGTGCGACTCGCGCCAGCGCCAGGCGGTGTCGACGATCACATCGACACCTTCGAAGCGGGGTTTCCATCCGAGCTCCCGGCGGATGCGGTCGCTCGACGCGTACAGGATGCCGGGGTCGCCTGCACGCCGCGGTCCGCTGGTGTAGGGAACCTTGCGCCCGAGAACCCGCTCGATCGAATCCAGTACGTTCCTGACCGAGGTGGGCCGGCCGTTTCCGAGGTTGTACTTGGACGAGGCCGCCCCCCCTCGAAGCGCCTGGAGCGCCAGCAAATGCGCGGCGGCGAGATCGGTGACGTGTACGTAGTCGCGAAGGCAGGTGCCGTCGGGCGTGTCGTAGTCCTCGCCGAAGACCTGGAACGTGTCGCGCCCGAGGGCGGCATCGACGGCGCGTGGAATCAGGTGCAGCTCGGGCGCATGATCCTCCCCGAGCTCCCCCTCCGGATCGGCGCCAGCAGCGTTGAAATACCGCAGCACCATCGAGCGGATTCCATACGCCGTGTCGTAGTGCGGCAGCGCATGCTCGACGGCGAGCTTCGTCTGCCCGTAGGCGTTGATGGGCTGGGTGGGATGCGCTTCGGTGATGGGTGTTTCGACCGGGTTGCCGAACACCGCCGCGGTCGAGGAAAACACGAGGTAACGCACCTGTTCGGCGATCATCGCGTCGAGCACCGAGAGCGCGCCCACCACGTTGTTGCGGTAGTAGCCCGCGGGATCGCGCACGGAGTCCCCGACCGACAGCCAGGCCGCAAAATGCATCACGGCGTCGACGCCATGCTCACGAATCGTCCGGCGGAGGCCCGCCGTGTCGTGAATGTCGCCGTCCACGACGACGGAGGCGTGCCGCGCCGCCTCGCGGTGGCCCGCCGACATGTTGTCGTAGACGATCACCCGGGCGCCCGACGAGGCGAGTTCCTTGACGGCGTGGCTGCCGATATAGCCGGCGCCACCGGTGACCAGCACACTGTTGGTCGGTGTCATGGACGCCCTATCGACACGTACGTGAACCCATGGGCGCGAATCTGCTCCGGGTTGTACAGATTGCGGCCGTCGAAGATGACCGGATTGCGGAGCAGCTTGCGCATCCTGACGAAGTCCGGCTCGCGGAACTCGTTCCACTCGGTGACGATGACGAGCGCGTCTGCCCCCGTGAGCGCCGCATAGCTGTTCTCGGCGAACGTGACCTTCGTCCCGAAGATCGTCCTGGCGACGGGCATCGCTTCGGGATCGTAGGCCTGCACCGAGGCTCCCTCGTGGAGGATGCCTGCGATCAGCGGGACCGACGGCGCCTCCCGCATGTCATCGGTGCGGGGCTTGAACGCGAGCCCCCAGACGGCGATGCGTTTGCCCTTCAGGGATGTGAAGTGCCGGTTCAGTTTCTCCAGAAGCCGCAGCTTCTGGCGGTCGTTCACGGCTTCCACGGCCGAGAGGATCGCGAAGTCGTAATCCTTCGCGGCCGCGAAACTGAGCATGGCTTTCACGTCCTTCGGAAAGCAGCTGCCGCCGTAGCCCACCCCGGGGAAGAGAAAGGACGGACCGATGCGGCGGTCGGCGGCGACGGCCCGGCGCACCTGGTCCACGTCGGCGCCCACGGCCTCGCAGACATTCGCGACCTCGTTCATGAACGAAATCCGCGTCGCGAGCATGGCGTTCGCGGCGTACTTGCAGAGCTCGGCGCTCGCGCAGTCCATCAGCATGATGGGGGCGCCTGTGCGGGTAAACGGGGCGTACAGCTCCTTCATGAGGTCCGCTGCGCGCGGATCCTCGGCGCCGATGACCACTCGATCGGGCTTCATGAAATCGTCGATCGCGGCGCCCTGCTTGAGGAATTCCGGATTGCTGACGACGCTGAACGGATGGGTCGTTTCGCGGCGGATCACGTCGCGGACCCGCGCCGCAGTCCCGACCGGCACGGTGCTCTTGTTGACGATGACCTTGTAGCCGTTCATCGCGCGGGCGGTGTCGCGCGCGACCTCGAGCACGTGCTGCAGGTCGGCCGACCCGTCCTCGCCGGTGGGAGTGCCGACCGCGATGAAGATGATCTGGGCGTTGCGGACGCCGCGCTCGAGCGCCGTGGTGAACGTCAGGCGCTTTTCCGCACGGTTGCGCCGGACGAGCTCCTCGAGGCCCGGTTCGTAGATTGGGATCTTGCCACGCTGCAGGAACTTGACCTTTGCCGGATCCTTGTCGATGCAGACGACGTCGTTGCCGTTCTCGGCGAGGCACGCGCCGGCGACCAGCCCGACGTATCCACTCCCAACCACCGCGATTTTCATCCGACCAGCCTTCCTCCGGGATGCAAACCCCTAAAGCTAGCACAGCCGAAAAAACAGTGTCAATCTATTGAACGACAAGGATTTGTCCCACTTTCGGTGTGCTACGATTTGCCGCGCGTGCGCATCCTGATGGACTATCGGCCCGCCTTGCGCCAACGCACAGGCGCCGGCGAGTACGTGCATCGGCTCGCAGAGGCGCTCCAGGCGCGGCTCGCCCCGCCCGATTCGCTCACCCTCTTTTCGAGCTCGTGGAAAGACCGGATGGACGAGGCGGCGGTTCCCGGAGCGCGTCGCGTCGACGCCCGGGTGCCGGTGTCGGCCTTGAACCTGGCGTGGCATCGACTCGGGTGGCCACCGGTCGACTGGTTTGCGGGCCCGGTCGACGTCGCCCAGTCGATGCACCCATTGCTGCTGCCCGCCCGCGCCGCGGCCCAGTTCGTCACCATCCACGATCTGTACTTTCTGGACAGGCCCCAGGAGACGCGGGCCGAGATGCGGCGGGACTACCCGGCTCTGGCGGCGCGCCACGCCCGACGGGCCGCCGGCGTGATCGTCCCCTCCGATTACACGAAGACGATGATCGAGGCGCGATTCGGGGTGCCGTCGGACCGCGTGACCGTCTGCTCCCCGGGGGCTCCCGGCTGGCCAGTCCGCGACGCGCCGGCCGCCGGAGGGCCAATCCTGTTCGTCGGCACGATCGAGCCCCGCAAGAACGTGCCGGGGCTTCTCCGCGCCTACGCAGCGCTCGTGCGCGCCGATCCCTCCGCCCCTGACCTCGTGCTCGCTGGCCGCGCTGTAACAGCGGTTGGCGTCGAGTCGACACTGGACCGCGTGGTGGTGGAGGGTCGAATCCAGCGGCTCGGGTACGTGGACGAACCGCGGCGGCTGTCGCTGTACCGAGCGGCATCGATGCTGGTGCTCCCCTCCTTCGACGAAGGGTTCGGACTTCCCGTCCTCGAAGCCATGACTCTCGGAGTGCCGGTGGTGGCCGCCCGCCGCGGATCCCTGCCGGAGGTCCTCGGAGGAGCCGGCATCCTCGTCGATCCGGACGACCACGAAGGGCTGGCCGGCGCGATGCGCAGGGTGCTCACGGATCCGGCGGAGCGCCGCCGAATGACCGAGGCCGGGCTCCTGCGTGCGCGCACCTATTCGTGGGACGTTGCCGCACGTCGTCTCCACGAGGCATACACGGCCGCGCTGGCCCGGCGGAGCGCCGCGTGACCGACATCCTCGCCATCGGCGTCGATGCCCGTGAGCTCCTTGGAGACACGACGGGCGTGGGGCGGTACCTGGGCGAGTTGATGCGCCGCTGGACCGAGCGGAACGACGCCGGAAAACGACGGTTCGTGCTCTACGCCCCGGGCCCGCTGCCGCTGGTGTTCCCGGCAGGCACGGTCGAAGAGCGGGTGATTGGATCCGGCACCGGGACATGGTGGGAGCAGACGACGCTGCGCAGTGCCATCAAGGCCGACAGGCCGGACGTGTTCTTTGCCCCCGCCTACACCGCACCCCTGGCGATGGGGACCCCGCTTGCGGTGACGATTCACGACCTCTCCTTCATCGCCCACCCGGAATGGTTCCGGCCACGGGAGCGATGGCGACGCCAGGTCATCACCGCGCGCACCGCTGCCGCGGCCTCGGTGATCTTCACCGATTCCGAGTTCTCGCGCGGCGAGCTGGAGACCCGGCTGGACGTTCCCCGCGAACGCATCCGCGTGATCGCGCCCGGGGTGCACAGCCCACAGGCGGGACTCGGCACCCGGGACTCGGGACTCGCGGATCCGGCCAGGGGGATCGGGACCGGGGACTCGCGATTCGGGCGTCGGGCGCCGCTGGTGCTCTACGTGGGGTCCATCTTCAACAGGCGCCGGCTGCCGGATCTCATTGCCGCATTCGCGCGGGCGACAACGGCGGATCTCGCTGATGCGCGACTGGTGATTGTGGGCGCCGATCGCACCTGGCCGACCGAGGATCTGCCGGCCGTCGCCGCGGCGCACGGCGTCGGGGACCGAATCGAGCTGCGAAGCTACGTGGCGGAGGCCGAGCTGGCCGGGCTGTACGCGCGGGCGTCCGTCTTCGCGTTCCTCTCCGAATACGAGGGCTTCGGGCTCACGCCGCTCGAAGCCCTTGCCGCGGGCGTTCCCATCGTCGTCGTGGACACGCCGGTCGCGCGCGAGGTGTACGGTCCAGCCGCCGAGTACGTCGGCGCGGGCGATCTCGACGGCACGGCCGCCGCGCTCCGCCGATTCCTGATCTCGCCGGACGCCGCGGCCCGCCAGCTCGCGGCTGCGGGCGGGGTGCTCGAGCGGTATTCGTGGGACCGCGCCGCGGCGGACACGCTCGACAGCCTGGAAGGCATCGCCGCGCGATGACCCGGCTGGCGATCATCATCGTCAATTTCAACGGGCACGCGCATCTCGATCGCTGCCTCGCGTCGCTCGCGGCCGCTCCGCCGGTGACGACCCACGAGGTGGTCGTGGTGGACAACGCCTCCACCGACGGGAGCGTCGCAGCGGTCCGCGCACGCTGGCCCGGTGTCCGAGTGTGCGAACTGCCCGGCAATTGCGGGTTTTCGACCGGCAACAACGCGGGCATCCGTGCGACCGCCAGCGATTTGATCCTGCTGCTCAATAACGACACCGTCGTCCCGCCGCACGCAATCGACGCCCTGGTCGCCGAGCTCGACGGGCGCGCCGACGTGGCGGTCGCGGGCCCGAGACTCGTTGACGCCAACGGATGGCCGGAGTTGTCGTTCGGCGCGATGATGTCGCCCTTCGGCGAACTGCGTCGAAAGGGCGTCACGACGCTCTATGAACGGCGGATGTGGCCCGCGACGGGCTGGATTCGCCGTGTCGTGAGTCGGCAACGATATGTGGACTGGGTCAGCGGCGCGTGCCTGCTCGTCCGGCGGCAGGCGGCCGAGGACGTCGGCCTCCTGGACGAGCGCTACTTCCTGTACACGGAAGACGTGGACTTCTGCGCCGCGATCCGGGCGCGGGGCCATCGGGTCCTGTTCACGCCGGCCGCGGAGATCGTCCACCTGCGTGGCCGGTCCCGTGCGACCGCGCCCGAGTCGTCGAACGCCGCCTACCGGCGCAGCCACCTCGCCTTCTACGAGAAACACCATCCGCGCTGGGCGCCGCTCCTGAGGCTGTATCTGCGGCTGAAGGGGCAGCTCCCGCGGTAGAATCCGGCAGAATGGTGGAGGTTCATCGGTCGGCGGGGGACGGTGGCGCCCGGTTCCGGGTTCCAGGTTCCGGGTTCCGGGTTCGGGGAGGTTCCAAGGGTCCGGATTCCGGGTTCGGAGGGGCCGCTTCGAAGTTCGGGGCGCTGGCCCGGCGCGAACGGCAGGTCCGATGAGCCGGGCGCGGTGAGAATCGCGATCGATGCGCGCAAGCTGCGCGACTACGGCATCGGCACGTACGTCCGCAATCTCCTGCGCCATCTGTCGCGGCTCGATCACGATACGGAGTACGTGCTGATCTGCCGTGCGGCCGACTGCGCCACGGTCGAGGAGTTCGGTGAGAACTTCAGGGCCGTCGCCGAGACCGCGCCCGCGTATTCGCTTCGCGAGCAGCTGCGCATTCCCCTCGACCTGCGACGCGAGGGCATCGATCTGTTCCATGCGCCGCACTACGTGCTGCCGCCGCTCACGCCCTGCAAGTCGGTCGTCACGATCCACGACTGTATTCACCTGCGCTTCCCGCAATATCTGCCAAACCGGCTGGCCTACGCGTACGCGCGGTCCTCGCTGTGGTTTGCGACGCACCGCTCGAACCGCGTGCTGACCGTCTCGGAAGCGTCCAAGCGGGACATCCTCCGCTACTACCGCGTGCCAGAGGAGAAGATCGACGTCATTTACAACGCCATCGACGAACGCTTCGGGGAGACGCCGACGGCTGAAGAGGTCGAGCGCGTCAGGGAGCGCTATCAGCTGAACGATCCGTTCGTGCTCTATGCCGGCAACATCAAGCCTCACAAGAACCTCGAGCGGCTGATCGACGCGTTCCACACGCTGCGTCGGGACGGGCTCGACACGGTCAAGCTGCTCATCATCGGCGACGAGATCTCCAAATACGCCACGCTGCGGCGCGCCGTGCACAAGTACAAGCTGCACAAGCACGTGCGGTTCTTCGGCTTCGTGCCCGACAAGACCCTCGCGGTGCTCTATCGGCTCGCCAGCGTCTTCGTGTTCCCGTCGCTGTACGAAGGATTCGGGCTGCCGCCGCTAGAAGCGATGGCCAGCGGCACGCCCGTCATCACCTCCAACGTGTCGTCGCTGCCCGAAGTGGTCGGCGACGCAGCGATGCTCATCGATCCGTACGACACGGACGCCATCGCGCACGCGATGCGGCGGGTCCTGACCGAACCCGCCCTCCGCGAGGATCTTCGGCAGCGCGGCTTCCTGCGCGTGAAGGAATTCTCGTGGGACCGCTCGGTGCGGCGGGTCCACGAGATCTACGAAGAGGTGCTCGCCGGGTGACCCCTGCGCCGAATGTCGCGATCGTGCACGACTGGCTGACGGGGATGCGCGGCGGGGAAAAGGTGCTCGAGGCGATCTGCGAGTTGTATCCGGACGCGACGCTGTATTCGCTCGTCCGCGTCCCCGGCGCCGTCTCCGAAGCCATCGAACGCCACGAGATCCGGACGTCCGCCGTCCAGTGGCTGCCCGGCGCCGGCCGGCGATATCGCCACTACCTGCCGCTCTTTCCCACGGCGGTCGAGCTGTTCGACCTGGATTGCTACGACCTCGTGATCAGCAGCAGCCACTGCGCGGCCAAATCGGTCATCCGCAGCGGCCGGGCTACGCACGTCTGCTACTGCCATTCGCCGATGCGGTATGCCTGGGACCAGTTCGAGGCCTATTTCGGGCCGGATCAGGTCGGACCGCTGAAGAGCCGGATCCTCAGGCCCGTCCTGGCGCGTCTCGCGCGGTGGGACGCCGCCACGGCCGGGCGGGTGGACCGCTTCCTGGCCAACTCGCAGTATGTTGCGGGGCGGATCGGCCGATACTATAATCGCAGGTCGACCGTTGTGTATCCGCCCGTCAATACCGCCTTCTATCGGCCCGGCCCTTCACCTGCTGGCGAGGGAGGCGACCGCAGCTTCCTCGTCGTCTCCGCCCTGGTTCCTTATAAGCGGATCGACACGGCCATCGAGGCCTGCCGGCTCGCGGGTGTTCCCTTGCGGATTGTCGGGCGAGGCCCGGAAGAGGCGCGTTTACGGCGCCTCGCGGGGCCGACCGTGGCATTTCTCGGGTGGCGCAGCGATGAGGAGATTCGGGATTTGTATCGACGTTCTGCGGCCGTCCTGCTTCCCGGGGTCGAGGATTTCGGGCTCGTGCCCGTTGAGGCCCAGGCGTGTGGAACGCCGGTCGTCGCATTGGCGCAGGGGGGCGCCTGCGAAACCGTGCGGGACGGGGTCACTGGAGTGCTCGTGCAGGAGGAATCGGCGGAGGGCTTTGCGGCGGCCCTCGCCCGGTTGCGCGTCCTCCCGCTGGACCCGGACGCGATCCGGACGAGTGCGGAACGCTATTCCCGGGAGCGGTTCATGACCGAGTTCCAGGCTGCCGTCGCCGGCGCGATGGCCGAACGCGAGCCACCGCAATGATGCGACGGTACAACCGTCTGCTCGTCCTGTTCTACGTGCTCTGCGACGCGCTGCTCGGCATGGCCGCCTTTGCCCTGGCTTACGTCGTCCGCTTCCGGCTCCTCGACCACATCGTACCCATCACGAAGGGCATCCCCCCGTTTTCGCAGTACTTGACGATGATGCCGTTCATCGGGCTCATCGTGCCGATCGCATTCCAGGTCCAGGGAACGTACCGGTTGCGGCGCGGGCGCTCGCGCGTGGACGATTTCTTCGCCGTGTTCGTCGGGACCATCCTGTCCGGCATCCTGGGGCTTGTCGGATCGCTGTATTTCCAGGCGTACTACGCCTCGGATGCGATGAAGGATCAGGGCGTCTACGAAGTGTCGCGTCCGGCACTCGCGCTGTTCCTCACCTTCAACGTGGCGTTCGCGTACGGCCTGCGCGAGATCGTCCGGGAAGTGTTCGAGCGCCGGTGGCGAGCGGGGATCGGCCTGAAGCGGGTGCTCATCGCCGGCGCGAGCGATCTTGGACGAATGGTCGCCGACAAGGTCCTCGAGCACCGGGAGTTCGGCTTCAAGATCATCGGGTTCCTGGATGACCGGGCCTCGGGCGATCACATCGGCTACCGGGGCCTGCCGCTGCTCGGCACGCTCAGCGAGGCGGACGAGATCATCCGGCAGGAGAAGATCGACCACGTGTACGTGGCCCTGCCGCTCGAAGAGCACGTGAAGATGCTCGGCGTGGTCGAGGCCACGAACCGCGAAGGGGTCGAGGTGCACGTCGTGCCCGACCTCCTGCAGTTCATCGCGCTGCGCGCGAGGCTCGAGAATCTCGACGGCGTTCCGATCATCAGCCTGAACGATGTGCCGCTCCGCGGCTTCAACAGCCTGCTGAAGCGCGGGATTGACTTCGCGATCTCCGGCTGCGCGCTTCTCGGCCTCGCCGTGCCCTTCCTCACGATCATGGCGCTCATCCGGCACACGTCGAACGGGCCCATCTTCTACAAGCAGGAGCGGATGGGGCTCGACGGCAAGGCGTTCGACGTCTACAAGTTCCGCTCGATGTACCAGGGAGCCGAAGACGAGACCGGTCCCATCTGGGCGCGCGACAACGACCCGCGCTGCACGCCGGTCGGCAAGTGGCTCCGGCGGCTGGATCTCGACGAACTGCCGCAGCTGTGGAACGTCCTCCGCGGCGCCATGTCGATCGTCGGGCCCCGCCCAGAGCGCCCCTACTTCGTGGAACAGTTCAAGCACCGGATCCCGCAGTACATGCTCCGCCACAAGGTCAAGGCCGGCATCACCGGGTGGGCGCAGGTCAACGGCTGGCGCGGCAACACGTCGATCGAAAAGCGGATCGAGTACGATCTCTACTACATCGAGAACTGGTCCGTCGGCCTCGACATCAAAATCATGTGGCTCACCGTGCTGCGCGGGCTCCAGAAGCATGCGTATTGATCATCGGCTTCCGGCTTCCAGCTCCCCGCCTCCAGCTCGGGCTTGCGGTTCTCCGACAGTCATCTCACTTTGATTCGCTGAGCTCACCGTCGTGCGGTCTTACGTGGCTCTGTCTGCTTCGAACGTGAGACGACGCAGCAGTACGGTTCTACGGCAAATCCACAAGGCTTTCCGGGCTGGCAGCCGGAAGCTGGGAGCCAATTAGGCATGTCCAGAATCGTCATCACCGGCGCGGCAGGATTCATCGGGTCACACCTCTCCGAGGCGCTGCTCGATCGGGGGCACTCGGTGGTCGGCATCGACAACCTGCTGACGGGCGACACGGCCAACATCGCGCATCTCGCGAACCGGGACTTCGTGTTCGTCAAGCACGACGTCACGAACTACATCAACGTCGACGGCCCGGTCGATGCGGTGCTGCACTGGGCGAGCCCGGCGAGCCCGATCGACTATCTCGAGCTGCCCATCCCCACGCTCAAGGTCGGCGCGCTCGGCACCCACAAGGCCCTGGGACTCGCGAAGGCGAAGAACGCGCGGTTCGTGCTCGCGTCGACGTCCGAAGTGTACGGCGATCCGCTCGAACACCCGCAGAAGGAGAGTTACTGGGGCAACGTGAATCCGGTTGGCCCGCGCGGAGTGTACGACGAGGCGAAGCGATTCGCGGAAGCGATGACGACGGCCTACCACCGCTATCACGGCGTGGACGCGAAGATCGTCCGGATCTTCAACACGTACGGACCCCGGATGCGCCTGCGCGACGGCCGCGCGGTGCCGGCCTTCATGAGCCAGGCGCTGACGGGCGTGGACGTGACGATCTTCGGCAGCGGACAGCAGACGCGCAGCTTCTGTTACGTGACCGATCTGGTGGACGGCATCATCAGGCTGATGGAATCGAACGTCAACGATCCGGTGAACATCGGGAACCCGCAGGAGATGACCATCGAGGACATCGCCCGCGCGATCATCCGGCTCACGGGATCGAAAAGCCAGATTGTCTACCGTCCACTCCCCGAAGACGACCCGAAAGTCCGCCAGCCCGATATCACGAGGGCCCGCACGCTGCTCGGCTGGGCGCCGAAGGTCAGCCTCGAAGAAGGGCTCACCAAAACGCTCGAATACTTCCGGACGAAGATCTAGCCGCGCTCAGTGCTTCATCCGGAGCACCTTGATCAGGTAGTCGACCGCCGAGACGACGGAGATGGCGAGCGAGGCGTAGACAAAGGCCGTCACCAGCGCCGACCGCACGCCGACCACGTTGAAATACAGCGTGGTGACGCCCGTCAGCACGTAAGTCGCCGTCGCGATCTTTCCGAAGATGGAAGGACGAAACGTGCGACGCCCCACGGCGAGGTTGACCACGGCGACGGTGAGCACGATGGTGATGTCGCGGCTGAGCACGAGCACCGTGAACCACAGCGGCAGGCGATTGAGGGAGCCGATGTTCGGGAGAGTCAGCATGACGAACATCGAGACGAGCAGGAGCTTGTCGGCCATGGGATCGAGCCAGGCACCGAGCGTCGTCTTCTGCCCGGTGCGGCGGGCGATAAGGCCGTCGAACAGGTCGGTCACGCCCGCCGCGAAGAACGTGACGAGAGCCCAGCCCTGGTGGCCGTACAGCAGCAGGATGACGAACGGCGGAACCAGCAGCATCCGCAGAAGCGTCAGCTGGTTCGCGGCCGTCAGGCTCATCGCGGCTTGCGTCCCGAGAGCTCCTCGAGCTTCCTGACTGCGGCGAGCGCTTCCGCGCCCGTCACGGGTCGGGACAGCTGGAACTCGTCACCCTCGGCCGTCTTCATCACACCGGACTGGACCGCGACCGACGCGGCCGGATAGCTGAGATGACCGGTGGGCAGGTCCGAAAAGCGCACGCGTCCTCCCTTCCAGGCGGCGGCCTGCCGCGGACGTTCCACCGCGACGAACGACAGCACCCGCGATGCCGCGAGCGCCAAATCGCCGCGCCGCACCGCCGCATTCGGCTGAAACGTATGGTTGGGATAGGCCTCCATGATGCCCGCGCGAGACACGGCCTGGATCCAGGGACTCGCCCAATGGCCGCGCGTGTCGGTCAGCACGACGGGGTTGTCGCGGTGCGCGCGCTTGAGGAGGTCGTCGAGACGCACGCCGATGAGTGCGGCGAGCTGCGCCCGCGTCACGGTGGGTGCGGTCTCGATCGATCGGTACTCCTCGGGCATCGCCGCGAACGCGGCCTTGTCGCGCAGCTCGTCGAGACGCGCCTCGATCACGTCGCTCGGCTCGAGACCGACCGCGGTGCGGTAGGCCTCGGCGGCCCTGGCGTAGTCGCCTTGCGCGTCGTAGATCTCGCCGAGCGCGATGAAATTGCGCGGTTCAGCCGGGCTGAGCTCCGCAGCCTTGCGGGCATGCCCGAGCGCGGCCTCGAGATTTCCCACCCGGCGTTCGACGACGGCGAGCTCGCGATAGAGGAACGGGCTCTCGGGCGATGCCGCGAGGGTGCGTTCGTAAATCGCCTGCGCCTCCGCAAGTTTGCCCGCGTCTGCCGCCCTCCGCGCGGCGTCCACGTCGTCCTGCATGCCACGGAAGCGGAGCACGTCGATGCGCGCGCGAAGATCGGTCAGCCTGGGATCGGCCGCGACGGCGGCTTCGAAGCTCGCGAGAGCCTGCTGCCGCTGACCGAGCGTGAGCAGGGCGTCACCGCGTCCGGCGAGCGCCGGGGCGTAGGCGGCGTCGGAGGCCAGGGCCCGATCGAAGTGCGACGACGCCGCCCGGTAGTCTTTCCGGGCCAGCGCGACGTACCCGAGCCCTGCCTCGGACGGATAGAACTCGGGTGCCTTCCTCAACACATCTAAAAAACTGCGTTCCGCGGTCCGGAGATCGCCCAACTGGAGCCACTGCCAGGCGATCTCGTGTGCGGCCGCGGCCTGGGGTGGACCGAGCCGGGCGGCCGGAGCAGGGTAGACGAATTCAGGATATCGCGGGGTCGTGACGGCCGGCGGGAGGACGGGCCGCTTGGGCGCGGCGCAGGCCGCGGCCAGGCATGCAATGACGATGGCGAGCGACCCCGCCCCGTTCCGGAGGGTCATGGCCGCCGATCCGCGCGCGGCCCGCGCGCCGCCACGTGTCACGACGTGTGTACCACGGCGGACGCGAATCGATCCATCAGGCGGCGCGGGACCTCGGCCTCGATCGAGACGCGGCCGTCTGCAGAGAGGTGATTGAGGATCTTGCCCAGCCGATAGAGCTGCGCAATCTGCTCGCGCTGCCCGTCGCCCGCTTCGAATTCGACCGTCACGCGGGCGGTGTCGAGCCCGAGACGGCCCTCCATCGCGGTGATGATCTCGTCCCGGCCGTCCCCGCGCAGCGCAGCCACGCACAAGGCACCCGGGTAGAGGGTGCGGATCCGGGTGCGCTCCCCTTCGTCCAGCTTGTCGCACTTGTTGAACACGTCTACCGACGGAACCTGGTCGGCCCCGACCTCCGCCAGGACCGCTGCCACCGCTTCCATCTGCCGCTCGCGGTCCGGGCTCGACGCGTCGATCACGTGGAGCAGCAGGTCGGCAGCCGCTACCTCCTCGAGAGTGGCGCGAAACGCCGCCACGAGCGAGGTCGGCAGGCGCTCGATGAAGCCGACGGTGTCCGACACGAGCAGCTCGCGTCGGTCCGGCAGCCGGACCTTGCGGACGAGCGGATCCAGCGTAACGAAGAGCGCGTCGGAGACAACGGCGGCATCTCCTGTCAGGCTGTTGAACAGCGTCGTCTTGCCCGCGTTCGTATAGCCGACCAAAGCGACCGTCGGCGCTGACGCCTTCTGCCGACGCTCGCGAAGTTGACTGCGGCGCCGCCGCACGGTGTCGATTTCCTTGCCGAGGACGCTGATCCGGTGGCGAATCCGGCGTCGGTCGGTCTCGAGCTTCGTTTCACCCGGCCCCCTGGTCCCGATGCCGCCGCCGAGCCGTGACAGGGCCGCCGCGGATCCGACGAGTCGGGGCAGCAGGTACTTCAGCTGCGCGAGCTCCACCTGCAGCTTTCCCTCGCGGGTTCGGGCGCGTCTCGCAAAGATGTCGAGGATGAGCTGCGTGCGATCGAGGACCTTGCGATCGAGCGCCTCTTCGAGATTCCTGAGCTGCGCGGGGCTCAGCTCGTTGTCGAAGATCACCACAGTCGCGTCGAGCTCATCGCACGCGGCGGCGAGTGACTTGACCTTCCCGCTGCCGAGGAACGTCGCCGGGTCAGGGCGGGGCCGCTCCTGCATCATCCGGAGGACCACCGTCGCGCCGGCCGCCGAGGCCAGGCCTGCGAGCTCGTCGAGCGTATGCTCCGGATCGAAGTGACGCGCTGTGTCCCTGAACAGCCCCACCAGTGCCGCGCGCTCGTTGCGATCGTGCGAGGCCGAACGCGGAGCGTTGTGCGATTTCACTCCAGCGATTTTATCACGCGGTCCCACGCCACCGCCCCGGCGCGGACCAGTATCGGACCGTGCTCGCCGAGCGCGACGATCGTCGACGGCGGTCCGCCCGGCGCGGGCCCCGCATCCAGCAGGAGGTCGATCGCAGGAAGGATGTCGAGCAGGCGATCGGGTCCCTCGGCGGGAGCGGCGCCTGACGGATTGGCGCTCGTCGCGGTCAGGCAGAAGCCGAACGCATGCGCGAGCTCCCGCGCCACCGCGTGGGCCGGCACGCGAATCGCCACCGTGGACTGCCCGCCGAGGGCCGCGCGCGAGAGCACCGGGTTGGCCGGCACGACGATGGACAACGGACCCGGCCAGAAAGCCCGTGCGAGGCGCACCGCGGGGCCGCCGAAGTGCCCCGCCGCGCGCGCCTGATCCAGATCCCCGGCTATCAACGGAACGGCGCTTCCGCGATCCCGCCCTTTGAGGGCGAACAACCGCGCGACCGATTCGTCCGATCGGGGGTCGGCCGCAATGCCGTACACGGTGTCGGTCGGGAACGCCACCAGGCCGCCCCGGCGAATCACGTCCGCCGCCTCGGCGATCAGGGCCGGGTCCGGCGTGTCAGCCGCGACGTCGAGCCGCGTCATAGCTCCTCGGGCGCCGGCGCAGACGCGGCGCCGACAGGCGCGGCGATCATGCTCCGCGCCACCGCGCCGGCAAGGACGACCAGAGCGAGCGTATCGAGCAGGAACACGCTCCGGATGTTCCTCGCGCCGAGCATGCCGCTGACGATCGGGCTCAGGGCCAGCCCGGCGAGCGATCCGGTCGCCAGGAATCCGAAACCGGCTCCCCGCACCGAAGACGGAATCACGGCGCTTGCCGCGGTGTACGCCGCCGTGGTGGAGACGCCAATCGCGAGTCCGAAGAGCGGTGTCGCAAGAAGGAGGACCCATGAGGCGCCGGCCACCAGGTACAGGACGGTGCCACCGCCGGCGATGGCGATCGCGGCGGCCATCACGCGCCTCGCGGGTGCACGGGCGAGGAGCCTGCCGCAGACGTGATGGCCGACGGCGCCCGCCGCGGCCGCAATCGAGAACAGAACGCCCGACACGAGCGGCACTCGTGAGGGCGCCGTTCCCAGTTCCGCCACGTACAGCGGCAGCACCGGACCGAAGCTTCGGTCGACGAACTGCAGCCCGAAGATCACGACCATCAGGAGGATGAAATTTTCGAAGGCCAGGACGTTCTTGAACGTCACACGGCCGGCCGATGGCGCCGCGACGTGGTGCGTCACCGTCCGCTCGTCGTACATCACGAACACCAGCACCAGCGCGATCACGTAGAACGCCGCGGTGACGAGAAAAGCATATCGGAGGCCCACGACCTGGGCGACGGCGCCGCCGACGATCGGGCCGACGGCCGGGCCCAGCCGCTGCGCCGTCTGCACGTATCCGATGGAGTACGCCACACGGTCGCGCGGTGCGGAGTCGGCCGCCATGGTGAGCGTCAAGGCGCCGTAGCCGGCGAACAGGCCCTGCGCCGCGCGAAGCGCGAACACCTGCCAGGGATGGGTCACGAACGCCATCGCGCCCATCAGGAAGATGAAGCTGATGAGCGAGCGCTCGACCATGATCTTCCGTCCATAACGGTCCGCCAGGCGGCCCCAGAACGGCGACAGGACGGCGGTCAGCGCCGGCGTCACCCCGAGGCTCAGGCCCGACCACATGGCGATCGCACCGACGTCCGTGACCCCGAGCTGCTGGAAGTACAGCGGGAGGAACGGCATCACCAGCGTGAAGCCTGTGAAGCCGATGAAGCACGCCGCCGTGACCGCGAACAGGTTCCGGCGCCAGTTCACGGGTGCGCCCTCACGGCCGGGGAGGAGCTGCGCGGCTGCCGGCTCGGTCGGAGATCATTCGACGGGGGGCAGCTCGCAGCGGGTCGGCCGATCCTGCCGGTACCCGAGCACGTAGTCGGCCTGCATGATCTTGTGGATCTCGCGGGTACCCTCGTAGATGACCGCACCCTTGCAATTGCGGTAGAACCGCCCGACCGGATATTCATCCGAGTACCCGTTCGCGCCGTGCACCTGGACGGCATCACCGGCGGCGCGCTCCGACGCGACGGTCGCGAACCACTTCGCGAGTCCCGTTTCGCGCGTGCTGCGCCGGCCGTGGTTCTTCAGGAACCCGGCACGCAACCAGAGGAGCCGCGCCGCCTGGTAGTCGGATTCCATCTGCGCGATCATCTCCTTGACGAGCTGATGCTCGCCGATGGCCACGCCGAACGTCTTTCGCTCCCTGGCGTAGTGGCTGCTCGCGTCTCGGCACGCGCGGATGAGCCCCGTCGCCCCGGCCGCCACCGTGTATCGGCCCTGGTCGAGGGCGAACATGGCGATCTTGAACCCTTCGCCGGGGTGGCCGAGAACGTTGGCCTCGGGCACCTCGACCTCCTCCATCTTGAAGAAGCCCGTGTTGCCCGCGAGGATGCCCCACTTTTCCTTCAGGGTGCCGCTCGAAAAGCCCTTGAACCCGCGCTCGACGATGAACGCGCTGATGCCCGACGTGTCCCGCTGTTTCTTCTTCTCGAGATCGCTCCACGCGAACACCAGGAAGTTGTCCGCCACGTCCGCGAGCGAGATCCACATCTTCTCGCCGGTGAGGACGTAGCGATCCCCCTTTTTCACCGCCACGGTTTGAATGCCGCGGACGTCGCTCCCCGCGGCCGGCTCCGTCAACCCGTACGTGGCGATCTTCTGCCCCTGCGCCTGCGGCACGAGGTAGCGCTGCTTCTGATCCTCCGTCCCCCACGTCAGCAGCGACAGGCAGTTCAGTCCCGCGTGCACGGACATGATGACCCGCAGCGACGTGTCCACGTATTCGAGCTCCTCACTCACGAGCCCGAGACTGATGTAGTCCATGCCCGCGCCGCCGTACTCCGCGGGCACTGAGCAGCCGAGCAGTCCGAGGCGCGCCATCTGCGGCAGGATGTTCGTGTCGAACCGGTGCTCGCGATCGAGCTCTCGGATTTTCGGCGCAACTTCGCGCGCGCCCCACTCCCTCACGGACTGCTCGAGCAGGCGCTGGTCGTCGGTCAGATCGAAGTCAATCATGGGGATTAGGGACTGGAATTAGGGATTGGGGACTTGGGTCCAGTCTAGATTACAGCGATCCGGCGCTCAGGCCCGCGTGATCTCGATGCGCGCGCCGCGCGTGAGCGCCAGCGCGGCCTCCGCGCTGCCGCCGTTGGCGGCGATCTCGAGGTGATCCGTGCTCCCGAAGAGTGCGCAGACTTCTCCGGGGCGAATGTCGGCGTAGGTGGCGACGACGCCGCCGATCGCGTGGCCTCCGGCGGTCAGGCTGACCGGATGGTCGCGCGCCAGCGCCTCGAACGCGCGTCGATCGATGTTCGTCACCAGGTTGCCGAAGTGATCGACCAGCAGCACCACACCCCGAAGCGTCGTGGTCGTCACCTCCGGGCGCGGGATGTCGATCTGCTGGCAGGACGGCAGGGTGCGTCCGAGCGCGCTGAGCTGAATGCCGCGCGCGAGCCAGGCGGCGGCGGGCGCAAAGCGGTCGCGCCCCTCGAATGTGCGACTCACCGTCGGCCGCGCATAGCGGCGCTCGGTGAGCTCCACGATCTTCCTGGGGGGCATCTCCTGGAAGACCGCGGTCAGCAGGCCGTTGTCGGGCGCGACGAACCGGTAGTCCCCCGCTTCCGCCGCCAGCCCGCGGCGCGACGAGCCGACCCCCGGATCCACCACCGCCAGAAATATCGTGCCCGGCGGAAAATACCGGCACGCCGCCGCGAGCTGGAGCGCCCCTTCCAGCACGTCGTGCGGGCGCACCGAATGGGTGATGTCCACGAGCGAGAGCTCCGGGCAGATCCCCATCATCACGCCCTTCATGGTGCCCGCATAGTGGTCGCGGGACCCGAAGTCGCTCAGGAGTGCAATGAGCGGCCGCACGGCATCTTCAGCTCTTGCGTCTGAGCAGGATTTCGCGGGTGTTGTTCTTCAGGAGGAAGGAGTCGGAGACGATCAGCCCCTCGAACATCCGGATGATGTCGCGATTGGCGAGGACATGCTTCGGCCCGCCCGCGCCGGCGTGCTGCCGGTGACGCAACAGGTTGTCGTCGACGATTTCATATTTCGTGAAGGCCGAGGTGCCGGCCGTCGCGGTCGAGAAGAAAGCCATCACGGCCCCGCCCGGACGCAGCATGCGGATGATATGCCGCGCGAGCGACTGGGCGGCCGCTTTCGGGAGGAAATCGAACACGTCCCAGCAGAGGATGCCGTCAACGGACGCGTCCGCGTGTCGGAGGCGGGTGTCGAAGGCTTTCGGCAGGTCGTCCAGCGTTCCGGCGCGCGAGTGCCGATCGAACTCGGCAAAGAGATCCTCGATGAACAGCTTGCACCCGAGCCGCTCCCCGAAGAACTCGACATTCGAGCCAATCACCGGGCCCAGATCGATGAGGACAGCCGGGTCCGGCTGCGCCGCGATCGCCGCGAGCATTTTGGGAAAGGCTTTCGACGGCATCGGCGGCGCGTCCCCCCGTGATGCGGGGACATTACCGGATGCGTCGGGCTGGCGGGGGCGCTTCCCGCCCCAGCGGAGAAGGTCTGACAGCATGGATTATCGGACGAGGGAACGGCACGGCCGGAGAACGGGCACAGATGCCCGTTCCGCGGCCCTCCGAGTGAGCGTGCTTACCGGCCCGCGCCGGCAGTAGCTGGCGCGCCGCCCTGCGGCCCTGCCTGCGCAGGCGCCCCGGTCGGCTTCGCCTCGGTCTTCTGCTCGGCTTTGTGGCCCTGCTCGCCGGGCTTCGCGCCGCCCGTCTTCTGCATGTCGATGCTGCCGCGGAAGTGTGCGCCTTCGGCAATCGCGACGCGCGGCGCCGCAATGTCCCCGTCGACCGACCCGTTGTCGCGGATGTCGACCTTGTCGCTCGCCGAGACGTTCCCGGTCACCTCGCCGAGGATGATCACCGACTTGGCGAAGACCTGCGCCTTGATTTTTCCGTTGGCGCCAATCGTCAGGACGTTCTGACGGAGCTCGATCTTGCCCTCGACCTGTCCCTCAATGGTCAGGTCTTCACTGCCGTTGAGCTCGCCCTTGATAACAACGGATTTACCTATGTTCACTGCAGTCTTCTCCTGTCCACGCTGAGGGTCGCCGGCCGTCGCCGGTCGCGGCGCCGGAGCCGCTTCCGCGGCATGGGGCGCGGTTACCGGGTGCGCCGGGGCTGGCCCGGGGCTGGCCGGTGCAGTCGGCTTGACCGCTTCATCCCGTTTCCACATTGGGCATTCTCCACACTTCCGAAATGTTGGTCTTTCCGCGGCTTGGCAGCAGGGTCCCGTGAGTATACGAAAGGGGCGGAGCCCTGTCTAGTCCTTTCAGCCCTGAGACTTAGCGCGGATGTTATGATGGGGGATCGCCAATGCGGATTTATTTCGACCACAACGCCACGACGCCCGTCGATCCGGCCGTCGTCCAGACGATGGCGAGGATCCTCGCGGAAGACTTCGGCAACGCGTCGAGCGTGCACCACTTCGGGCAGCGCGCGAAGGCCGTGCTCGACGATGCCCGCTCCCGGCTCGCGGCGCTCATCGGCGCGGAACCGTCAGAGGTCGTCTTCACGAGCGGCGGCACCGAGTCTGACAATTTTGCCCTGCGCGGCGTCGCCGAGGCGCTCGAGCCCACAGGGCGCCGTCACCTGATCGCGAGCAGCATCGAGCACGAGGCCGTGCTGACGACGTTCAAGGCCCTCGCCCGCCGGGGCTGGCGCACGACGCTGCTGCCGGTCGGCCCGACCGGGATTGTCCAGCCGGCCGACCTCGCGGCGGCGCTCGCCGACGACACCGCGCTCGTGAGCGTGATGCACGCCAACAATGAGATCGGCACGATCCAGCCGATCGAAGCGCTCGCGCGGCTCGCGCACGACCGGGGGGCGCTGTTCCATACGGACGCGGTGCAGTCAGTGGGCAAGATCCCGGTGAACGTCAGGAGCCTCGGGGTGGACTTCCTGTCGCTGTCGGCGCACAAGTTCAACGGCCCGAAGGGGGCGGGCGCGCTCTGGATCAAGCGCGGCGCGCGCGTAACGGCCATCCTGACCGGCGGCAAACACGAGCGCAGCCGGCGGGCGGGCACCGAGAACGTGCCCGCCATCGGCGGCCTCGGAGAGGCCGCCCGGCTCGCGGCGGCCAAGCTGATGCCCGAAGCGGCGCGGCTCGGTGCGCTCCGGAACCGCCTCGAGGAGGCCGTGCTCGCCCGCGTGCCCGGCACCGCGATCAACGGCGCACGCGAGCCCCGCGTGCCAAACACGACGAACATCAGCTTCGAGGCGGTCGAGGCGGAGTCGCTGCTCATTGCGCTGGATCTCGAGGGCGTTGCCGTCTCGACAGGGTCCGCGTGTTCGTCCGGCACCCTCGAGCCGTCCCACGTGCTGCGCGCGATGGGCCTGCCCTCCCCCCGGACGCAGAACTCGATCCGCTTCAGCCTTGGCGCGGGCAACACCGAGGGCGAAGTGGATTTCGTGCTCTCGAAGCTGCCGGGACTGGTGGACAAGCTCCGCAGCCTCACGGGCGCACGGGTGAGGGGCTGACGTGCGCGTCGTCGTCGCCATGTCCGGCGGCGTGGACTCGTCCGTCGCGGCGGCGCTCCTCGCGAGAGACGGCCACGACGTCGTCGGCCTGTCGATGCAGCTCTACGATCACTCGGACCGTGAGGGGGGCGTCCGCTTCGGGAGCTGCTGCACGATCGACGACCTCCACGACGCGCGCCGGGTGGCCGCCCGCATCGGCATCCCGCATTACATCGTCAACTTCGAACACCAGTTCGCCGAGACGGTGATTGCCAACTTCGTCAGCGAATACTCGTCGGGCCGGACGCCGATTCCCTGCGTGCATTGCAACGGCGACCTGAAGTTCGCGACCCTCGTCGCGAGAGCCGAGGGCCTGGGCGCGGAGTTCGTCGCCACGGGGCATTACGCGCGGGTCGATCTCGATCCCGTTACCGGCCGGTATCGCCTCAAGCGCGGCGCGGACGCCGCCAAAGATCAGTCGTACTTCCTGTTCACCCTTGATCAGGGGCAGCTGGCGCACGCCATGTTCCCCATCGGGGACCTCGACAAGCATGCCGTTCGTGAGCAGGCGCGCGAACTCGGCCTGGAGGTTGCCGCCAAGCCGGACAGCCACGAGATCTGTTTCGTCGCAGACGGCGATCATGCCTCGTTCCTCGAGCGACAGGCGCCGATGGCCGGCGCCGGGGCGATTCGGGACGGCGCGGGGCAGGTGCTGGGCAGGCACGAAGGCGTGCACCGCTTCACCGTCGGCCAGCGGAAGGGGCTGGGCCTCTCTTCTCCAATCCCTCTCTACGTCGTCGGCATCGACGCGGCCGCGAACAGCGTCGTCGTCGGCCCCAGGAGCGCGCTCGAGCGGACGGAGCTGACGGCGTCAGGCGTCAACTGGATTTCCGGGGTCGCTCCGGAGCCGGGCCGGCGGGTGACGGCGCGGATCCGCCACCGCCACCTTGAAGCCCCGGCCGCAATCGATCCGCGCACGGACGCCCGGGTCCACGTCACGTTCGACGAGCCGCAGAGCGCCGTCGCCCCGGGCCAGGCGGTCGTGTTCTATGACGATGAAGTTGTGGTCGGCGGGGGGTGGATCGACTGACGTGCAACGTCCAACGT
>JANMCN010000002.1:0-32995 GCA_031361295.1 Acidobacteriota bacterium
GCCGAGCGTCCACGGCGAGGACGCCGTCATCCGCATTCTGGACAAGGAATCGATCAGCGAGCAGTTCCACGAGCTGCGCCTCGACATCCTCGGGTTTCCCGAAGACGAGCTCCGGCGCTTCCGCAAGTACATCGCCGAGCCCTACGGCATGGTGCTCGTGACGGGCCCGACCGGCAGCGGCAAGACGACCACCCTCTATGCCGCGCTCTCCGAGATCAAGTCCATCGAGGACAAGATCATCACCATCGAGGATCCCGTCGAGTACCAGCTGCGCGGCATCACGCAGATTCCCATCAACGAGAAGAAGGGGCTGACCTTCGCGCGCGGGCTGCGGTCCATCCTGCGACACGACCCTGACAAGATCATGGTCGGGGAGATTCGTGACGCCGAGACGGCGCAGATCGCGATCAACTCCGCGCTGACGGGCCATCTCGTGTTCACGACGGTTCACGCGAACAACGTCCTCGACGTGCTCGGCCGCTTCCTGAACATGGGCGTCGAGGCCTACCAGTTCGTCTCGGCGTTGAACTGCGTGCTCGCGCAGCGGCTCGTCCGGAACATCTGCGTGCACTGCAAGCGGCAGGCGACCGTCACGCGTGCGCAGCTGGAAGAGTCCGCGCTCGATCCGGCGCTCGAGCACAGCGGGCTCTTCTACGAAGGAGCGGGCTGCATGGAATGCGGTGGCACGGGCTACCGCGGCCGCACGGCCATCTGCGAGCTGCTCGATCTCACGGATACGATCCGGGAGCTGATTCTGAGCAAGCGTCCGACGTCGGAAATCAAGAAGGCGGCGCGTGACGACGGCATGCGGTTCCTGCGGGAATCGGCCGTCGAGCAGGTCCTCAAGGGGGTCACGACGCTGCGCGAGATCAACAAGGTGACGTTCGTCGAATGAGCCCGTCCCTCCCGCGCTGGCTGTCCAGCCGCCCGCCGGCGGCCGCTGTCGAGATCGACGCGCGCCGTGTGACCGCCGCGATCGTGTCGGCTCACGGCTCGTCCTACGTGCTCACCTCGTACGCGAGCGAACCGCTGCCCCCCGGTGCGGTGGTCCCGGGCCTGAACGCGGCGAATGTGCATGATGCCGGGGCCCTGGCCTCGGTGATTCGCAGCGTGCTCGACGCCCTGACGCCGCGCCCGCGCCGCGTCGCGCTGGTGCTGCCCGACACCGTGGGGAAGTTCTCGCTGCTGCGTTTCGAGAAAGTCCCGGCACGGGCCCAGGACCTCGACCAGCTGATCCGCTGGCAGATCCGCAAGGCGGCCCCCTTCAAGATTGAAGACGCGCAGCTCGCCTGGGTGCCCGGGATTGCGCTGCCTGAAGGCGGCCGGGAGTATCTCGTGACCGTCGCGCGAAGGGACGTCATCGAGAGCTACGAGCTGGCGTGCGTCGCCGCGGGTGCGCATCCGGGGATCGTGGATCTCGCCAGTGTGAACCTCGTGAACGCCGTCCTGGCGCGGCACGGCGGTGAGGCCCCGGGCGCCGACTGGCTGCTCGTGAACGTCGCCGGCGATTACAGCACGGTGGCCGTGGTGCGCGGCCGTGACGTGATTTTCTTCAGGACTCGACCAGCTGAGCGTCAGGAGGATCTCGCGGACCTGGTACACCAGACGGCCATGTACCACGAGGACCGCCTGGGCGGCGGCGGCTTTTCACGCGTCGTGCTCGCAGGGGCCTCGTCGCGCGGCCCCGAGGCGGCCGACCGCATTCGTCGCGATCTCGAGGCGCGCGTCGGCGGCGCGGTCGAGGCGCTGGACTTCCGGGGGGCGGTCGCCCTCCGCGACCGGATCGTCGCGGGGCCGGACGTGCTCGACATGCTGGCCCCGGCGGTCGGGGTGCTCCTGCGGGAGCGGGTCGCCTAGTGCTGCGAACCAATCTCGCGACACGCCCGTTCTACAACGAACGCGCGGCCCACGCCGCCATCGCGCTCGCCGCGCTCATCGTGCTCGCCATCACGGCGCTCAACGTCGTCCAGGTCGTCAGGCTCTCGAAGCACAACACCGAGTTGTCGTCCCAGACCGACGCGGAGCGGGCCGAGGCGGAGCGCCTCACCGCTGACGCCGCGCGGATCCGCGGCACGATCAACAAGGATGAGCTCACGCTGATTGTCGGGGCCGCCCAGGAAGCGAACGCCCTCATCGACCAGCGCACGTTCTCGTGGACGGCCTTCTTCAATCACATCGAGGGGACGCTGCCGGCCGACGTGATGCTGACCTCCGTGCGCCCGTCGATCAAGGACGGCGCCACGCACGTCGACATGGGCGTCCTGGCCCGTCGGGCCGAGGACATCGACCAGTTCATGGAAAAGCTCGAGGGAACCGGCGCGTTCGAAGAGATCGTGCCGGCCACGCAGGACCGGACCGAAGAGGGGCTGTACCGCGCCGTCATCCAGAGCGTCTACAGTCCGGCGCAGGACGAACCGAAGCCCGACGCGGCGCCACACCGCGCGCAGGCAGGTCACCGATGAGCGCCGGACGTGTCTTTCGGGAAAAGCGGGCGCTGATCTGGCCGATCGTCGTCGCGCTGATTTTGAACATCGCGGTGTACGCGATTGTCGTCTATCCGCTGGCGCGGAAGGTGGCCGGGGGAGAGCAGGCCGCGGAAGCGTCCGCGGCGGCGCTGGGCGCCGCGCGCCGCGATTACGCGGCGGCGCGGGCGACTGTCGCGGGCAAGGGCCAGGCCGACATCGAGCTGCAGAAGTTCTACAGCGAGATCCTCCCGCCCGACGTGAGCGGGGCGCGGCGGATCACCTTTCTGCGGATCGAGCAGCTCGCGACGCAGGCGGGTCTTCGGCTCGAGCGCGAGACCTCGAGTCCGCAGCCGCAGCGCGAGAGCAACCTGGTCAAGTTCACCTACACGGCGGCGCTCTCAGGCGAGTATCCGAATATCAGGCGCTTCATTCACGACCTCGAGACGGCGCCGGAATTTCTCGTGCTCGAGAACGTCCAGCTGACGCAGAACGACGGCGACAAGCGCGGTCTGAAAGTCGGGGTCGAGATCGCGACTTACTACCGGACCGTGGGCAATGGCGTCTGAATCCGCGGCCCGCGCGTCCGGGCGTCCGCATCCGGCACTGCTCGTGGCGCTTGCAGCGGCGGTCGCCCTGCTGCTCGCGTGGTGGCTGCCGGGAAAGTCGGCTGCCCCGGCGCCAGCCCCGTCTAATACGAGGGTGGCGGCCAGGCCTGGCGCGGCGTCGCCTGCGACCGCCGATCTCAACGTGCGGCTCGATGCCTTGACGCAGCCGCGACCCGCGGATGGCGGGGGCCATCGCAACCCGTTCCGGTTCTACACGCCGCCCCCGCCGCCGCCGTCCGCGGCGGCGGAAAGGCCGCCGCCGCTGCCGATGCCGCAGCCCGACGGACCGCCGGTTCCCGCGGGCCCGCCGGCCCCACCGCCCATCCCGCTGAAGTACATCGGGTTGATCGAGGGCGTTCCGGGGCAGGGCAAGGTCGCCGCGTTCAGTGACTGCCGCACGACGATGCGCGGCCGCGAAGGGGAGATCATCGCGGGCCAGTACCGGCTCGTCCGGATCGGCGTCGAGTCGGTCGTGCTGGAATACGTCGACGGACGCGGGCGAACGACGGTCCGCATGTCCGGCCAGGAATGCGTAGGCAAGTAGAAGCCCGCCGCGGCGGGCCTTTTCATGGAGTGCCGTTGTTGAAGCGCAGGTTCACCGTCGTCGTCATTCTCGCGCTGATGCTTTCAGGCTGTGCGGCGGCGCGGTCCTTCCGCAAAGGGGAGGAGGCGACCCGCCTCGGGAACTGGGATCAGGCCGTGGCTGAGTACACCCGCGCCGTGCAGTCGAACCCGAGCCACGCCGAATACAAGATCGCGCTGGAGCGGGCGACGCAGAACGCCGCACGCGAACACATCCTGCGCGCGCACGATCTCGAGTCGAAGGACCAGCTCGACGCCGCGCTGCTCGAGTACCGGCGGGCGACCGAGCTCGACGGGTCCAACCGTCTCGCGGCTGCCCGCGTCGTCGAGCTCGAAAAAACCATTCGCGACCGGATTGAGGCGACCAGGCCCAAGCCGGCGATTGACAAGTTGCGCGAGGAAGCCCGCCGCACGAACGTGCCGCTCCTCAGCCCGACATCGCCGCTGCCCGTCGTCAGCTTCGGCCCGAACGCGAGCGTCCGGGACATCCTGAACTTCATCGGCACGGCCACGGGGATCAACGTCACGTACGATCAGCAGTATCAGGACAAGGCGTACACCGTGCGCCTGGAAGACGTGACCCTCGAACAGGCGCTGCAGCAGATCATGGCGGCGAACCAGCTCTTCTACAAGGTGCTGAACCCCAAGACCATCATCGTCGTACCGGACAACGCGCAGAAGCACGCCCAGTACGACGACCTCGTCGTGCGCGTCTTCTATATCTCGCACGCGGACGTGTCGGAGCTGGCACAGGTGCTCAACACCATCATGCGCATTCCGACGATGCCGGTGCAGCCGACGCTGCTGCCCAACAAGACGGCCAACACGATCACGGTGCGGGCGACGGCGCCCATTGTCGACGTCATCGAGCGCATCATCCGCGCGAACGACAAGCCGAGGGCCGAAGTCGTGATCGACGTCCAGATCCTCGAGGTCAACAAGTCCCGGACCAAGAACCTCGGTCTGAACCTGAACAACTATGCGCTCGGCCTGACGCTGTCGCCTGAAGTGGCGCCGCCGAACACGTCGGCCTCGACGCCTCCGAGCAGTCCGCCGCCTTTCAACCTGAATACGATTTCGCAGGGGATCAGTACGGCGGACTTCTACCTGAGCATCCCGACCGCCGTCGTGAATTTTCTCGCCTCGGATTCGCACACGAAAGTCGTCGCGAAGCCGCAGCTCCGCGGGGCGGAGGGCACCAAGCTCACGATGAATCTCGGCGACGAGATTCCGGTGCTGTCGACGGTGTTCGGCGCCGCGGCGGCGGGCGGATTCGCGAGCGTGCCGCAATCGTCGTTCAATTACCGGACGGTCGGCATCATCATGGAGATGACGCCGCGCGTCACGTACGACGGCGAGATTGTGCTCGACGGGTTCTCCGTCGAGAGCAGCGCGCTCGGCGCGACGATCAGCGTCGCGGGCCAGGACGTTCCCTCGTTCAGCTCGCGCAAGGTCACCACCAAGCTCCGGCTGCGCGAAGGCGAGTCGACGCTCCTGGCCGGGCTCCTCAAGGACGAGCAGCGGAAAATCCTGACGGGATTTCCTGGCCTGATGCAGACGCCGGTCCTCCGGTCGCTCTTCGGGCAGACCAACGAACAGGTGCAGCAGTCCGACATCGTGATGCTGCTCACGCCGCACATCGTCCGCACCCACGAACTGACGGTGCAGGACCTCTCGTCGATTTACATCGGCACGCAGCAGAACATCGGGCTTGGCGGTCCGCCGCCGCTCATCGCTCCGCAATCGCCCGAAGCGGGTGCTTCAGGAAATGCCGTCGGGAGTGCGGCAGGGACTGCGGCAGCCCCGGGCGCTGGAGCCTTGACCAATGCGGCACCCGCCGGCGCGACACCTCCGGGACCGGGGGCGGCTCCTGGCGCGGCTGGCGGAGTGGGCGGCGCCGGCTTTCCGGGTGAAACAGGCGCGCCGGTCCCGGCGAATCCGGCCGCGCCGCCGGGAGCGCAGCCTGCGCCCGCCGGTGTGACGCCAGTCCCGTTCCCGGGTGAGGGCGGTACGCCGCCCGGCGTCGCGCCCGCACGCCCGACGACGCCTCCGCGGGATCAGACCTCGATCGCCCCGGCGCTTCCGGGAGCGGCCACGACCGCTCCTGCCGCCGCCCAGGTGTTCGTGACGCCGCCCGGAACGGAATTCCGCGTCGCGGGCGGTCCCTACACCGTGCCGCTGTCGATCAACAACGCGTCGCGCGTCTCGGTGATCACCCTCACCGTGACGTTCAATCCCAACGTGCTCCGGGTCCGCACGGTGCAGGACGGGACGTTCATGCGGCAGGGCAGTGTGCCGACGACCTTCACCCCGCGGATCGACGCGGCCGCCGGGCGTGTGGACATTGCCGTCACGCGCACGGCCGATCAGGCCGGCGCATCGGGCGCCGGGCTCATTGCGGCGCTGCTCTTCGATGCGGTCGGACCGGGTGGGTCCCTCATCCAGGTCAGCGGCGTCGCCAGCACTCCGGAAGGGGCTCCCGCGGCGCTGCAGTTCAGCCCGGTGACGGTCACGGTTCGATAACGTGCAACGTGCAACGTGCAACGTGCGACGTGGATGTGCGACGTGCGACGTACGACGTGCGACGTGCGACGTGCGACGTGCGACGTACGAGGTGCGAAGTGCGTGCAAGGTGCAAGGTGGATGTGCGACGTGCAAGGTGGATGTGCGACGTGCCGCCGCGGACACCCGAGTGAACGTGAAATGACCGCGTGACGTTTTGAGAATGCCTATGTCGGAGGGACTGACACTCGCGGGTCGTCAGAAGGTGATCGGCGCCCTGGGTCGCCGGCGCCAGGCTGGCTTCACGTTCATCGAGCTGCTCGTCGTCACGACGATTCTACTGATCCTCGCCTCCGCCGTGATGCCGCTCGCGAAGGTGACCGTGCAGAGACAGCGCGAAGCGGAGTTGCGCCGGTCGTTGAGGGAGATGCGCACGGCGATCGACAAGTACAAGGAAGCGGTCGACAACGGGCTCATCGGGTCGATCGACGTCAAGGCGGGGAGTGAGGGCTACCCACCTGACCTGGAGACGCTCGTGGAGGGCGTGACGGTGGCGAACGACGCCAGTGGACGGAAGCTCAAGTTCCTGCGGCGCGTGCCGCGGGATCCGATTACCAATTCCACGGAGTGGGGCAAGCGCTCGTACTCCGACAAGCCGGACGCGACGACGTGGGGCGGGTCGAGCGTGTACGACGTGTATTGCAAGTCATCAGCGAAGGCGCTGGACGGGACGAAGTACATTGACTGGTGATCCCAGCCGCTCGCGTGCCGCGAAGGGCGCCCGGGGAGTATCGAATGCGGAATGAGGAAACCACCGGAACCCGGCCTCGGATGTCCATCCGGACGGTCCGCGCGGGGCTGCGCGCCCGCGCTTCGTCAGCGGGCCTCCGTCTGCACCACAGCGCGTCCGGGTTCACGCTCATCGAGCTGCTCATCGTCATCGCGCTCATCACGATCCTCGCGACGATGGGCATCGTCCAGTATCGCAATTCCATCCAGAGCACGCGCGAGTCGGTGCTGCGGACGGACCTGTTCCGGATGCGCGACGCCATCGATCAGTACTATGCCGACAAGACGAAGTACCCCGCCTCGCTCGACGCGCTGGTGACCGACGGGTACATGCGGAAGGTTCCGGAGGATCCGATCACGAAGAGCGCGGATACCTGGCAGACCGTCGCCGCAGAACCAGACCCGAGCAACCCCTCGACCGAACCCGGGATCTACAACGTGAAGAGCGGCGCCGAAGGCACGGCGCTCGACGGGACCTCGTACTCCGACTTTTAGCGTATTCCTCGTCAGGTCCTGGCGATGTCGTGCTCCGGCGCGCCTGTCGCCGAGCCCCCACCTGACGCGGGGGTGGCACTGGGTTTCCAGTTTCCAGTCTCCAGTGGCCGCTGGCGCAACAACGCGCACAGTCACGGTTGCAAACCTCCCATCGCTCCGCAGACCTGACAACCTGACGCGAAGCTACCTGGCCGGGTGACGTCGACGTGGACCGCGGGGTCTGGTCGCGGGTGATCCTCCATCCATCAGGCGTCACGCCCCGCGCGACACGTGCCAGGCCCAACGCGATCACCCGGACCCCGCCCCTCTCACCCTCGGCACTGTGCACACCCTGGCCAATTACAAAAAAAACCGCTGTGGGCGAGAGCCCACAGCGGTTTCGGTAATCGCGTCGATCGTGGCTACGGCTTGACGACGATGGCCGTCGTGCCTTCACCGCTTGGGCCGGTCCCCTGCACGACGCGCACCGTCACCACCTTCGTGCCCGTCGTGGTGTAGCTGACCGTCGCGCGGTTGCCGGTCGTTTCGGCGGTCGCGGGGATTGCGCCCGCGCCGAAGTTCCATTCGTACCGGGTGACCGTCGAGGTCGCGCCCGAGACCTGCGCCGTGAGAATGACGGTCTCGCCGACACTCGGGTTGTTGTTCGAGGCCGTGATGGTGACCGCCGGCGGCTGCCCCGGCAGCACGGAAATGTCCGTCGACACGGTTTCCGAGAAGCCACTGGCTTCGAGCGCCGTCGCCGTGACGGTATACGTGCCCTCCACGTTGTACGTATGGTTGATCGTCGTCGAGCCGCTGATGGCGCCGAGCGATCGCCGGCTGCCATCGCCGAAATCGACGATGACGTCCCGTACGTTGGAAGTGGAACCGACATTCACGGTGAACGTCGCCGGCACTCCGGCCGAGACCGCCGTCGTCGGGCCCGCGAGGGTGATGCCTGTGCGCGGATTGAGGCCGACGGTGACGTCCGCCGTCTTGCCCGCGACATTCGCGGTCACTTTCGACGGCCGCGAGGTGTTCAGCGTGACCGTCGCCACGCCACTCGCATCGGTCGTGGCGCTCGAGGCGGAGAGAGTGCCCGTGTCGGTCGAGAATGTCACCGGGACTCCCGCGACCGCGGACCCGGCCCCGTCTTCGACCCGTGCCGAGATCGTCGCGCTGCCCCCCGCGGGTCCGAGCGTCTGGGGCGATGCGCTCACGAGGACGCGCTCCGCCGCAGCGCTGCCGATTTTCAGGTTCTCGAGCTTGCCCGACGCTCCGCCGGAGTACGCGGTGATCGTGGCGAGCCCGCTCTGGCCCTGCGCGCTGAACCTGACGCGCACCTCACCGTTCTGGGTCCGCGCCTCGCGGGGTTCGATCGTGCCCAGCGTCGTGGTGAACGACACCAGCGTGCCGTTTTGTACCGGCGTTCCGGCCCCTGCACGCGTCGAAGTGGTAGTGGCCGCGGGCGTCGTCGTGGTCGTCGTGCCGCCCGTCGTCGGGGTGGTGCTCCCCCCGGTCGTCGTCGTGGCCGCCACGCCGTTTTCGATGACGGTGACGACAATCTCCACGGTTCCATTCAGCGGGACACTGGTCGCGGCCGGGAACAGGGAGATGACCGAACCGGTCGGCGCGAGGAGTGGCACCTTGTCGCACGCCCCTGCAAGCAGGAGCAGCGCGGCGGTGACGGCCATAGCAGTCGAGCGGTGGGCGTGTGTTACCATAATTGACGCTAAGGATAATACTCTCATGTATTTAGAGGGTCAAGACGGCCAGCGCGGATACGCCATGGCGGCACTGCTCGTGAGCATCGGGGTCATGACGGTCCTGATGTCCGTGGCGATGCCGGTGTGGCGGCACGAAGTGCAGCGCGAGAAAGAAGCCGAGCTCATCTTTCGCGGCGAGCAGTATGCCCGCGCGGTGAATCTGTATCAGCGAAAAATGGGTCCCGGCAACTTCCCGCCGACGATCGACCTGCTGGTGCAGCAGCGCTTTCTCCGTAAGAAGTACAAGGATCCGATAACCGACGGCGAGTTCCAAATCATCCCCGTTGCGGCCGGCATCCCTCAACAAGGCCAGCCTCAACAGCAGCCGGGAGGCGGCCGCGGCCGCGGCCAGGCGCCAGGCTTCGGTCAGACCCAGCAGGGCCGCTCGTCCACACAGCGGCCGACGAGCGTCTTCGGTGGCGCTTCTGGCCAGTTCGGCGGCGGCGGTCAGGCCGGCGGCGGCATCATGGGTGTGGTGAGCAAGAGTAAGGAAACGTCGATTCGCGTCTACCACGGCGCGACGCACTACGATCAGTGGACGTTCTTGTTTTCGAACGTCAGCAATCGCCCTGGCGGCGCGGGCGGTCGAGGCGCGCCTGGCGGTCCGGGCGGACAGCGCGGCCCTGGCGGTCGCGGTGGTCCCGGGGCCCCTGGCGGCTTGAGCGCACCAGGTATGCCCGGCGGCTTTGGCCGCCCGGGCGGCGGTCGGGGCGGCGGCGGTTCGGGACCCGGCCGCGGTCCCGGGGGCCGCTAGCCTCACGCAGGCAGATGGTCGCATCACTGCTAGTGTAGGACGGCCCGCACGACGCCTCCGGCTGACAAAAATCCCTTCCCTGCGCGCGCCACACGCAGCGCCGCGATCGTCTTGCAAGTTCCAGGCGCGGCACGTCTAATGGTCGGAATGCGTGCCGCCCGCTCCATCCCGCTCCATCCCTCTCCCGACGCGACGCCAGACGGATCGCTCGTTCGAGGCATCGGCCTCTGGCAGGCCACCGCGCTGAACATGATCGACATGATCGGCGTCGGCCCCTTCGTCACGATTCCCCTCATCATCTCGACGATGCACGGGCCGCAGGCGATGCTCGGATGGATCTTCGGCGCGCTGCTGTGCGTGTGCGACGGCCTCGTGTGGGCGGAGCTCGGGGCCGCCATGCCGCAGGCCGGAGGTCCGGTTCGCTATCTCCGGGCGATGTACGGCCCGCGGGCGGGCGGATGGCTGGCGTTCCTCTTCGTGTTTCAGCTGACGTTCAGCGCACCGCTGTCGATGGCGTCCGGCGCGATCGGCTTTGCGCAATACACGGAGTACCTGTGGCCGGCCCTCCGCAACACCCTGGCGGCCCACCGGTTCGGCGTGCCGATTCCGTTCGTCGGCCGCACGTTCGTGGATGTGACGATCACGAACGGAACCTTTCTCGCGATGGCGACCGTCGCCACCGCCGTGTTCCTGCTCTACCGCCGCATTGCGGCCATCGGGAGACTGGGCGCCTTCCTCTGGGTGGGGGTGATCCTGACCACGCTCTCGGTGATCGTCACGGGCGTGACGCACTTCAGCCCTGCGCGGGCGTTCACGTTTCCGGCTGGCGCATTCACGCTGACGCACGGCTTCTTCACCGGGCTCGGAGCCGCGCTCCTCATCGCGGTCTACGACTACTGGGGCTATTACAACGTCTGCTATCTGGGAGGGGAGATTCGCGATCCCGGGCGCGTGATCCCGAGGGCGATCCTGCTGTCAATCGGCGGGGTCGCGGCGCTCTATCTCACGATGAACATCGCCATCCTCGGCGCGATGCCGTGGCAGGACGTCGAGAAGTCGCGCTTCATCGCCTCCGACTTCATGGCGCGGTTCTGGGGGCCGCGCGTCGGAGCGATCGTGACGATCATGATGCTGTGGACGGCGTTTGCCTCGGTCTTCTCGCTGTTGCTGGGCTATTCGCGCGTGCCATACGCCGCCGCGCTCGAAGGCGACTATTTCAAGGTCTTCGCGAGAGTGCACCCGACGCACCATTTCCCGCACGTGTCGCTGCTCTGGCTCGGCGGCACTGCCGCCGTGTTCTGCCTCTTCAAGCTGGCGGATGTGGTGACGGCGCTCGTGGTCATCAGGATCTCGGTCCAGTTTCTCGCGCAGACCATCGGGATCATGGTCCTTCGCCGCCGCCGCCCCGACATGCCGCGGCCGTTTCGGATGTGGCTGTACCCGGTGCCGGCCGTCCTGGCTTTCCTCGGCTTCGTCTACGTGATCGTCATGCGGCCGAAGTCGCTCGAGTCCATCCGCCTGGCGGTGCTCGTGGTGGTCATCGGCACGCTGCTGTTCTTCATCAGGCGGCGTTTTGCGCCCCGGCCGGAATGAGCGGCTCGCCGGCGATCAGAGAAGCGCGTCCACGACGGCATCGTGGAAGGCACGTCGGACGGCGCCGATGCGGGTGTTCTCCCGCGTGGGATGCACGCGATTCGTGAGCAGCACGACGTACAGGTCGCGTTCGGCGTCAATCCAGAGCGACGTGCCCGTGAAGCCGGTGTGGCCGATGGCCGTGGAAGACAGGCGCGTGCCGCAGGACGAGGTCGGCAGCATCGTGTCCCATCCGAGCGCCCGCGAACTGCCGGGGATGTCAGCGCGCCGCGACACGAACTCCCGGAGCGTCGCGGGTTGCGCCAGGATCCGGTCGCCCGCCAGGGTCCCCAGCACGGCGCGCGCGAAGGCTCCGACGGCCCCCGCCGTGCCGAAGAGGCCGGCGTGTCCGGCCGCTCCCCCGAGCGCCCACGCGTTCTCGTCGTGCACTTCACCCGCCAGCGTCCGTCCTCTCCATGGGTCGAGCTCCGTGGGTGCGGTGCGCGGCCGGCACGTGCGCGGCGGGTTGAACATCAGCGGATCCGCTGAGACGAACGACGCCACCTTCCGGAACTGCGCCGCGAGCGAAGCTGCGGGTTCGAGTCTCCCCGGAGACCCGGACGGGATACGGAGATCCTCGAGGATGAACCCGAGCAGCATGAATCCAAGATCGCTGTAGAGGGAGCCGGAGCGTGGTGCGTATTCGATGGGCGTCCGGCAGATGGCCGGCTCGAACTCGACCCGTCCGGTGTGATCCCGGTAGAAGGGCAGGTACGCCGGCAGTCCGGAGCAGTGCGCCAGGAGATCGCGCACCGTGACCGACTCGCGGTCGGTCCCGCGCCACTCGCGGAGGCGCCCGCTGACCCGCTCATCCAGATCGAGGACGCCATCGTCGACCGCGCGCATCGCGAGTGTCGCGGTGGCGATGGGCTTGGTGAGCGACGCGAGATCGAAGATCGTGTCGTCGGGAATGTGAGGCTCGTACGGATCGTACGTCTTTGCTCCGAACGCCTGGCGCCAGAGCGCGCCCGTGCGGCGCCCGACTTCCGCGCAGCCCGCCGGGAACGCGTGATCGGTGACGGCGCGTTCGAGCACGGCGGCGGCGGTTCCGAAGGCATTCACGACAGCGTCAGGCCGTGGCGACGTCCGGCAGCTCCGGCAACACGAACGACAGAAGCCATGCGGAGGAGCTGGTCACGGCCGCTCCGATGAAGGCATACCAGGTCCAGGCGCATGCGCCCGTGACCCACGCCCACGCGACGGCTGCCGTGCCGAGCAGCATGCCCCCAAGCATCGCGCGTGACCTGACGCGCGTACCCAGGACGCCGCTCAGAAAGGCCCCCAGAACAGGGCCCGCGGCAAGCGACAGCACCGACAGCCCCGAATCGAGCACGGACTTGGTGACGTGCCCGGCGCCGAGCGCGACGACAATCTGTGCGACGCCCCAGAATACGGTCGCGTTCTTCGACACGCGCATCAGCGTCCGCTCGTCTGCGTCCGGCCGCACGTACTTGCTGTAGAAATCGTTCACCGTCGTGGCAGCCAGCGCGTTGATGGAGGGTGACAGGGCCGCCGCGACGATGGCCGCGACGATGAAGCCTGCCGCGCCGTGCGTCAGGGCCGTGACGATGAAGAGCGGAAGGATTTCGTCGTTCGATGTCAGCGCGCGGGGCAGCGGCGTGTGCTGGTAATACGTGAACAGCATCACGCCGATCAGGAGGAACAGCGCGAACTGGGCGAAGACGATGACGCCGCTCAGCACGAGTCCGACCGCGGCATGCCGCGACGACTTCGCCGACAGCAGCCGCTGCACGAGGAACTGATCGGTGCCGTGCGTGGCCAGCGTCAGGGCGACGCCGCCGATGAGACCGGCCCAGAACGTGTACACACGGTGTGGATCGAGGCTGAAATCGAGCACACGCAGGTGCCCGGCGCTGCCGCCGGCCCTCAGGACTTCGGGCCAGCCGCCCGGAATCAGGTGCAGCAGGCCTGCGAAGACGACGAGCGCTCCCGCGAGGTAGACGAACATCTGCACGACATCCGTCCAGATGACGGCCGAGACCCCGCCGCGCACGGTGTAGACGATCATCGCGGCGCCGAGGACGACCACCGTGAGGCTCACCGGCAGGTGCGTCACCACCGAGATGACGAGCGCCGTCGCGAACAGGCGGATGCCGTCCGCGAGGGTGCGCGTGACGATGAAGATGAGGGCGGCGGTGTTCTTGACCGAGGGCCCGAAGCGCCGGTGGAGCAGTTCGTACGACGTGAAGAGCTCCCCCCGGAAGTACGCCGGGAGGAAGAGCACGCTGACGAGGATGCGCCCGACCACGTAGCCGACGGCGAGCTGGAGAAACGTCATGCTGCCCGCATAGGCGCCCGCTGGCACGCCGATGAAGCTCAGCGTGCTCGTCTCCGTGGCGACGATGGTGAAACAGATGGCCCACCAGGGCACCGACCGGTCCGTCAGGAAGTAATCGCGGGTGGTCTTCTGAAACCTGGCGAACCAGGAGCCGAAGGCCGTGATCGCCAGGAGGTACCCGGCGATGACGAGATAGTCGAGCCACGTGAGGACCATCTGTCTCTGGCGCCGTGCCCGTCAGCGAGATCCCGCCGCGCGCGCCGGCGGTGCGGCGAACGCGGCCCGGCCCACGAGCGACAAGTAATCCGGGGACGCCTGGCGCGGGTTGATCAGGCTGTCGTACGAGAACAGGATCACGCCGGTGGCGCCCAGGCGCCGGGCCGTCTGGATGTTGTCGATCGTCTCCCTCGGCGAGAGGCGGTACGACCCGATGCCGGCCCAGACGGGACGCATGCCGGCGACGTCGCGAACACCGGCGATCAGCTCGGCGAAACGGCCCGGCTCGGTGGTGTAGGCCATCGGGCAGATGGCATCGATCAGGTCGGCCTTCAGCCAGCCGCCCCAGTCCTGGAGCCGGTGTTCGAGCGCGTCCTGGGCGTCCGGCGCCGCGGCGGCGCTCACCTGGGCCTCGGGGCGTTCGCTCTTGACCGCGGCACTGAGCCGACGGACGAGCGCCGTCATCCTCGAGACCCGGAAGCTCCGCCACTCGGCAGGCAAGGCATCGGGATAGGCGAACAGGTCGACGGCTTCGCGGACATCGAGGGCGCGGCGTGTCGCGTCGTTCAGCCCGGGCCGGACAAATGCGCGGAACTGCCGGATCGCGGCGCGGCTGTAGTCGAACCGGTCGGTGGGATAGCGCGCGTAATCGAAATGGATGCCGTCGACGGCGTACCGTCGGGCGATGTCGCGCACGACGGATTCGGCGTACAGCGCTGCCTCCGAATGGATGGGTGACACGTACAACCCTTCCACATCCGTCAGGTCGGCGCGTGTCCAGCGGGCGAGCTTGCCGACGTACGCGGGGTTCTCCGGTTCCATTTTCGCCAGGTCCTGGGCGATGTCGCGCGGGATCATCAACCAGCCCGGATGACGATAGATCACGTGCTCGCGCGCGGACGGCAGGTCCACGGCGCTCGACACCAGGTTGATATTCACCCACGCGTGCACACGCAGGCCCGACGCGTGCGCAGCCTGCAGCACCGACGCGAGCGGGTCGAACCCGACGGGCTGCCGCAGGAGCTCGGCCGGCCGTGGCTCGATCCCGCCGAGAAAATACGAATCGCCCCGACCTCGCACCTGGACGAACAGCGTGTTGAAGCCGTGATCGCGGGCGGCGCGCACGAGGGCCGAGATGTGGTCTTGCGTGGTCAGTGAGCCGCGAAGCACCCACATCGCCCGAATCTCGTCGGACACGGCCGGCAAGCCGGCGCCGGACGACGGATGGATCGTTCGCGCGAGGACGCTGACGGACAGCCCGGCCGCACACGCCGCCGCCAGGCACGTGAGCGCGACGAGCGCGCGCACGCGCAGCCGGCGTCCAGGATTGGTCATAAAGCGCACGAATGTAACAGTCTGCGGCTCGGAGTGTCAACGCGCGTGGTCCCCGAGGTGTGAGGGCCATCGGCGGAGTGAGTCTGCCAGGTACGAGATAATTCCCCTGGTGAGCCGTCAGCGGCGGCGAAAACGCATGATGCATGTACTGGGGTTGGATGCGGGCGGTACGAAGACGGTGTGCCTGCTCGCGAACGAGCAGGGCACGGTGCTCGCGGCGGCTCGGGGGGGCGGCGCCAACCTCCAGGCGGTCGGCGAGCTGGCGGTCGAAAAAGTCCTGCACGACGTGATGGACGACGTGCTGGGGGAGCGGGGCGTGGCGCCGGCCGCGATCTGCCTGGGCATCGCGGGGGTGGACCGCCAGGACGATCGCGCCGTGATTCGCGGCATCATGAAGCGGATCGGCAGACAGGCGCGCGTCCTCATCGTCAACGACGCGCTCGTGGCTCTCGAGGCCGGCGCGCCTGAGCAGCCGGGGGTCGTCGTGATTTCCGGGACCGGGTCAATCGCATACGGGCGGAATGCGCGGGGCGAAGCGGCGCGCGCGGGCGGGTGGGGCTACGTGCTGGGCGACGAGGGGAGCGGCTACTGGATTGGCCGTGCCGCGCTCCGCGCGGTGCTGCGCGAGTCGGACCAGCGCGGACCGCGGACCGCACTCTCGGCGCTGCTGCTGGAGCACTTCGGGGTCAGCCAGGCGCAGGGTTTGATTCACGAGGTCTATCAGAACCCGCTCAAACCCTCGGCCATTGGTGCGCTGGCCACCTGCGTGCAGGAGGCGTTCAGCGCCGGGGACGTCGTCGCACAGGGCATCCTCCGCGCCGCGGCCAACGAGCTCGAGAGCTCGGCGCTGTCGGTCGCGCGTCGGCTCGAACTCGTCGGCCAGCGCTTCGCCTTCATTCTCGCGGGTGGGATTTTTCGGGCGGTCCCGTGGCTCACCGGCGAGCTCGAACGGCGGCTGCCTGCGGCGGCGCCGAACAGCAGCGCCCGCCTGCTCGACCGTGAACCCGCCGAGGGCGCTGTGAACCTTGCGGTGCGGGAGGCGCGTGGCGGCGCAACCGTTCCTGCCTATAAACTGGAGTCATGACCGTCGATCACACCGGCACCGCGGCATCCGGGGTCGCGCACAGCCCCCGCGTGTCGATATTCCCGGACGGGGCCGCCGTCGCACGCGCGCTGGCCCGCCGCATCGCCGCGGCCGTCCTGGTGAAGCCGGCGATCGTGCTCGGGCTCCCGACCGGGCGGACGCCGCTCGCGCTGTACCGGGAGCTCGGCGCCCTCCACGCCGCCGGCGCCGACTTCTCGCTGGTGACCACATTCAATCTCGACGAGTTCCTCGGGCTTCCTCCGGAGCACCCCGGAAGCTACCGCAGCTTCATGGAGAGGCACCTGTTCCAGCACGTGAACATCCCGTTCGAACGCCACAATTTTCTCGACGGTTCCGCGGCGGATCCCGACGCCGAGTGCGCCCGGTACGAGCGCGCGATCGCGGAGGCGGGAGGCATTGACCTGCAGGTTCTCGGCATCGGCACGAACGGGCACATCGGGTTCAACGAGCCGGCGCGGGAGCTCCAGTCCCACACCCACAGGGTAACGCTCAAGGCGGAGACGCGGCGCAGCAACGCCGATCTCTTCGGCGGGGACGCCGCGCGGGTGCCGGCCGAAGCGTTGTCGATGGGGATGGCGTCTATCCTGGGTGCGCGGGCAATCGTCCTGCTCGCGACCGGGAGCGGCAAGGCCGCCTGTGTCGAGCGCGTCGTGAACGGACCGCTCACGACCGATCTGCCGGCCTCGTTCCTGCAGCTCCACCGCGACGTGGACATCATGCTCGACGAGCAGGCGGGCCTCCGGCTGGGCAATCGACGCTAGCTCTGCGCCGTTCGAGCGTGGAGCAGTTCCTTCAGCCGCGCTCCCGCATCTTCGCCGATGGCCTCGGCGACAGAATCATGGGCCTTTTTCAGCCGACGCTGGGCCTGCACCATGGTGAGGCTGGCACGCTGCATCACGATCGCCACCTTCACGTTCCATTTCGCCCGCTTGAGCAGGACGTCGGCCGCTTCGTAGTCCACCTCGCCGACGATCATGACGATCCGTCGCGCGCGGTCCTTGAGCTTTTCGGACCCGGTCTTCACGTCGACCATCAGGTTGCCGTAGGTCTTCCCCAGCTTGATCATCGCAATCGTGGTCAGCATGTTCAGCACCAGCTTGGTCGCGGTGCCGGCCTTGAGCCGCGTCGACCCGGCGATGATCTCAGGCCCCACGGCCGGGGCGATCTGCAGATCGACGAAATTCTGGAGCTCGGATCCCGGCCAGCACGTCACGAAGATGATCTTGGCGCCGGCCTTTCGCGCCCGCGTCAGCCCGCCGCGCACGAACGGCGTCATCCCGCTCGCCGACACGCCGATGACGACATCCTTCTTCCCGAGCCGGAGCCGTCCGATACTGCGCGCCCCCTCTTCGTAGTTGTCCTCGACCCCTTCCTTGGCCCGGAAGACCGCGTCCTGCCCGCCTGCCATCAGCGCCTGGACGATCTCCGGGTTCGTGCCGAAGGTCGGCGGCATCTCGGCGGCTTCGACGACGCCGAGGCGGCCGCTCGTGCCGGCGCCGACGAAGATGATGCGCCCGCCCTTGCGCAGCGACTGGGTGATGATTTCCACGCCGTGCGCGATGCGTTCCTTCTCCCGCTGGACCGCCGCCACCACCTTGCGGTCCTCGTTCACGATCATGTCGATGATTTCGGGAACGGCCGCCGTGTCCACCGCGAGGCTGAGCGGATTGATGGCTTCGGTCGGAAGCCCTTGCCATTTCGATTGCGTCGTCGGCATTGATGATTCCGTGTGCGGAGGACCTGCCAGGTCGCGTGCCGCCGGGCAGCCGCGTAGATTACCCCCCGCGTGGGAAAGGTGTCAAACCGCGCGCCGCCGGTGAGCGTGGTACAGTGCCCACCTGATGCGCGACGGCATTGCGGATTGACGGCGCCGGCCTCGATGATTGACGCCTACCTCGCATACCTGGCGGACGTGCGCAGGATGTCGGCGAACACGATCGAGAGTTATGCGAGGGATCTCTCCGCCCTGTCCACGTTTGCCGAGCTGCGCCAGAGGGACGTGGTTGCGCTCGACCGCAAGGACCTCGAAGCGTTCGTCCGGGACCTGATGGTTTCGGGCCTCGCGCCGCGGTCCGTCGCACGGTCCGTGGCCTGCGTCAGAGGGTTCTACAGGTTCGTGGCCGTCGAACGGAAACAGGACCGGAGCCCGGCGGACGATCTCCGGCCGCCCCGCGCGTGGCCGGCCCTCCCGAAATTCCTGTCGCTGGACGAAGTGGACCGCCTCCTCGAGCAACCCGATACCACCACGCCCCGCGGACTTCGGGACAAGGCGCTCATCGAGGTGCTGTACGCGACGGGTTTGCGCGTATCGGAGCTCGTCAGTCTCCGGGCGGGCGACCTGAATCTCGACGAAGGATATCTGACCTGCATCGGCAAGGGAGACAAGCAGCGGATGGTGCCGCTCGGGCAGCAGGCGGTCACGTGGGTCCGGCGCTACCTCGGCGAGGGCCGCGGGGCGCTGCTGCGGAAGAAGTCGTCGCCGTGGCTCTTCGTGAACGCCCGCGACGGGGGCCCGCTCTCCCGGATCGGATTCTGGAAGGTCCTGAAGGCGTATGGCACGCGCGCCGGGATCGCCGTCGGCTTGAGCCCCCATGTGCTGCGGCACTCATTCGCCACGCACCTGCTCGATCGCGGGGTGGACCTCCGGATGATCCAGATGATGCTGGGGCATGCCGATCTGTCGACAACGCAGATTTATACGCACGTGCTCGAGGCGCGTCTGCGGACGGTGTACGACAAGTTCCACCCGAGACGATGATGCGGGACGGAACCGCCGGGGGCGGCAGCCGTCTATCCCTGTATATGTCACGCCGCACCCGCGACCGGGTGAGCTCGAGGGCAGCAGATCGAGGAGACCAATGGCACGCACGCTCTGGGAAACGATTGAAGGCAACGCCGGGCAGATCCTGGCGCAGCTCCGACGCGTGGTGGACGAAGGCAACGCCCGGCGGGTGGTCGTGAAGCAGCACGGAAAAACAATCGCCGAGTTCCCGCTCACGGCGGGGGTCATCGGTGCCGTGATTGCGCCCGTCGCCGCCGCCATCGGGGCGCTGAGCGCGCTCATCGGCGACTGCACGATAGAAGTGGAAAAAGCCGTGGCCGACGACGCGCCGGCCGACGGGCCCGCAGCGCGCCCCTGACGCCTGTTCTGGGCGGGTGAAAGCTGATATATTGGGCGGATTTGAAAGACTCCGCCGGCCGCCAGCGGAGTGCCTGCGCTCCCGGACAATCCGGGCCGGGAATTGCACGTACACGGGCCGCTCGCAACGGCGTGCCCGCGCAGCACAAGGAGCTCGACACGCATGAGCCGTAAAGGCCGTCACCTTTTCACGTCCGAATCGGTCACCGAAGGACATCCGGATAAAATCGCCGATCAGATCTCCGACGCGATCCTCGACGCCATCATGGCCCAGGATCCGATGGGCCGGGTCGCCTGCGAGACGCTGGTCACGACGGGCCTGGCCATCATCGCCGGCGAGATCACGACCAACTGCTACGTCGATTTTCCGACCATCGTCCGCCAGACCATCAAGGACGTGGGCTATACCCGCGCGAAGTTCGGCTTCGACTCGGAAACGTGCGCGGTCCTCTCGTCGATCCACGGGCAGTCGCCCGATATCGCCATGGGCGTGGATCCCGGCGGCGCCGGAGACCAGGGGCTGATGTTCGGATATGCGTGCACGGAAACCGACGAGCTCATGCCGCTGCCGATCATGCTGGCGCACAAGCTGGTGAAAGGGCTGTCGTGCGCACGGCGCGACGGCGTCCTCGAGTACCTTCGGCCGGACGGCAAGTCCCAGGTGACGGTCGAGTACGACGGCCACAAGCCGATTCGCGTCGACACGGTCGTCGTCTCGACACAGCACAGCGCGGACGTGACCAACGACACGCTTCGCGACGACATCACCGAGAAGATCGTCAACCGGGTGATTCCGGCGGCGATGATGGACAAGGACACGCGCGTCCTGATCAATCCGACGGGGCGGTTCGTCACGGGCGGTCCTCACGGCGACGCGGGCGTGACCGGCCGCAAGATCATTGTCGACACCTACGGGGGCGCGGCTCCTCACGGCGGCGGCGCGTTCTCGGGCAAGGATCCGACGAAGGTGGACCGCTCGGCCTGCTACATGGCCCGCTACGTCGCGAAGAACGTCGTCTCGGCGGGGCTCGCCGACCGCTGCATGGTGCAACTGGCGTACGCGATTGGCGTCGCCGAGCCGGTCTCCGTCCTCATCGACACGTTCGACACGGGCGTCGTGGACGATGAAAAGATCGGCGAGATGGTCCGGGCGGAGTTCAAGCTGACGCCGCGCGGCATCATCGAGACGCTCGATCTCCGCCGGCCCATCTACCGGAAGACCGCGGCCTTCGGGCACTTCGGACGGACGGAGCCGGAGTTCACGTGGGAGCGCACCGACAAGGCCAGGGCGCTCAAGGCGGCTGCGGGCGTCTAAGCCGTGAACGCGCCGGTTTCGCGAATGAGACCGGACTCGCATGCGTAAGGGACTTTTACTGACGGCGGCCGTCCTGGTCGCCGTCTTTTTTTTGCTCCTGGTCACGCTGCCGCCTGCGCCCCTCGCGACCCCTCCTGCGGACGTCGGGCTTGCCAGCCGAACGCTCTCCGGCGCGTATCACGTCCACAGCCTGCGTTCCGACGGGAGCGGGGATCGCGCGGCCATCGCGGCCGCCGCGGCCCGCGCAGGCCTGGGGTTCGTGATCATCACCGATCATGGCGACGGCACGCGCGCGCCTGATGCGGCGGCCTACATCGCTGGCGTCTTGTGCATCGATGCTGTCGAGGTCAGCACGAACGGCGGCCACTACGTGGCGCTCGGGATCGGCGCGGCGCCATATCCCCTGGGGGGCGAGGCGGCCGCGGTGATCGAGGACGTGGCCCGGCTCGGCGGGTTCGGGTTTGCGGCGCACCCGGACTCCGGCCGGCCCGAGCTGGCCTGGACGGATTGGACGTTGCCCTTCGACGGCGTGGAGTGGCTCAATGCCGACAGCGAATGGCGCAACGAAACGCCACGCAGGCTCGCCCGTGTCCTCTTCGACTACCTCATTCGTCCAGGTCCCGCGCTCGCCTCCATCCTCGACCGGCCCGCGTCGACGCTGGCGCAGTGGGACGCACTCGCCATGAAACGGAGGGTCCTGTCGATCGCGGGCCACGACGCGCATGGCGGGATCGGCCGGAGCGCCGAGTACCGTGGGACCCGGCAGTCGTCGTGGGCACCGGGCGTGCCGTCGTATGAAGCCAGCTTTCGCTCGTTCAGCACACGCGTCGTCCTCGACAATCCACCGAGCGGCCACGCCGCGTCGGACGCCGGACTCCTGCTCGCGGCCATCCGCTCGGGACGGATGTTCACGGCGGTGGACGCCTTCGCCGGCCCCGCGGTTCTCGACTTCCACGCGCGTCGCGGTCAGAGCCTCCTCAGCATGGGGGACACGCTCGCACCGGGTGGCGCGTCTTTCACGGTGCAGGCGGCGGTGCCCTCCGGCGGCCGCATCGTGCTCCTGCGCAACGGGGACACGCTCGCCGAGTCCCGCGGGGGATCGCTGACCCTGGAGGTCCCGGCCGCCCAGGGGACCTACCGTGTCGAGGTCCGACTTCCCGGCCCCGGCGATCCGCCCGCGCCATGGATCCTCAGCAACCCAATTTATTTTCGGGAGCGGCCTGCGGCCTCACCCCGACTGGAGACGGTCGCGACACGGCCCCTGCCAGCGGGGATGCCGTGGCACGTCGAGAAGGATCGGGGATCGAGCGGGTCGGTCGTCACGTCGCCCGCCGAAACGGCGTTCTACTACCGGCTGCGGGGGCCCAGCCGCGCGAGCCAGTTCGTGGCTGCGGTTGCGGAACTACAGGGACACGCGGGTGCTGCCGGCGCCGTGACTTTCACCGCGACGGCCGTGCGCCCGGCGCGGGTGTCGGTGCAACTGAGATATGGCGGCGGGGGAGAGCGGTGGGGACAATCGGTATACCTGGACGAGGAACCTCGTGACGTGATGGTGCCGGTTGCCGGGATGCGACCCGCCGATCACCAGACCGGCCCGGCCCCTCCGGCGACGTCGGCGACGTCACTGCTGTTCGTCGTGGATCTCACCAACGCGCTGCCCGGCGCCGCGAACACGATCCGCATTTCGCGGGTCGGCTTCGCGCCGACCCCCTGACCGCGACGCTCAGGAGCTCTTCCGCCCCGGCGCGATCTCGCGCAGGGCCGCGATCAGGTCGCTTGCCAGCAAGCCGTGGCGGAAGCCTTCGCGCAGCATCCGCTCGGCAATCTGCCGGGCGGCGTTCGCATGGCGTCCTTTGCCGGACCAGTCCTTCGGGCGGGGCGCGATGAACGTGCCGAGCCCCCGCTTCACGTGGACCACCCCCGCCTGTTCGAGAGAGCGGTAGGCGTGCTGAACCGTATTCGCATTCACCTTCAGCTCTGCCGAAAGCTGGCGAACCGCCGGCAGGGGATCGTCCGGCTTCAAAATCCCCGTCGCGAGGCACCGCTCGACCTCATCAGCGATTTGCCGGTATACCGGCCTGGGGTCCTTCGGGTCGATGTCAATCAACATCTCGAGACCTAGTATACTAGTGCACTACTTAACTAGTATACTAGTACACTAGTTAAGCCCCGAGAGGGGAATAGAGATCAGGGATTAGGGCTGCCGAGTAAGACGGGGCCCGATCTCCGATCTACGTTTTCGTGGTCAGGATGAGGTAGAGCGCGCAGGCCGAGACGATGACGTTCGGGGTCCAGGCGGCGAGTGAGGGGGGGAGGAGCCCGGTCTTGCCGATGGCGATGAAGACGCTCATGACGAGCCAGTACGAGAGCGCGATGACGATCCCGAGGCCGATACCGTAGAGCGCGCCGCGGCGCCCGGTCGTGACGCCAAACGGTACGGCCAGGAGCGTCATCACGAACGTGACGAACGGGAAGGCGATTTTCCGCTGGAGCTCGACCGCCTGCGGCATGTAGTTGAAGCCGCTCTGTGACAGCTCGTCGATGGACCGCCGGAGCTGCGCGGCGGTCATCATTTCGGTGTCCGCCATGTCGGTCGCGAAGTAATCCGGCGGCTCGAGCGGGATCGGTTGCCGAACGAAGGTCCGCCAGCGCGGGGGGCCGGAGCCCGACGCCGGGAACTCCTGCGCCCAGCCCTTCAGCGCAGTCCAGGTGCCCCGGTGCTCGGCCGTAGCGGCGAAGGTCTCCGACGCCAGGCGCCACGCGCCGGGCAGCAGGCGGTACACCGTCAGAGCGGACAGCCGCTCGTTTCTCGCATCGAAGAAGCCGTAATGGTAGATGCTGCCGTCCCGTCCGATCACCCATCGCCGGTTCAACGGGCTGAAGGTCTTGGGGGGCCGGCCGCGGATCGTGTCGTCGATGGCTCCGGCGCGCCGGTTGGCCCGCGCGAGGATCTCCTGATCCAGCGCGAAGAGGGCCGCGCTCCAGCAGAGGGAGAGGAGCACGATCGGCACCGCGACCCGGTAGAGGCTCACCCCGCAGGCTTTCATCACCGTCAGCTCGCTGGTGCGCGACAGGGTGCCGAACGTCACGAGGACGCTGAGGAGCGCCGCGATCGGGATCACGAAGTAGACGAACTGCGGCGTCTTGTACACCAGCAGCTGCAGGACCATCGTGCCCGTCGCGACCCCTTTGAACAGTTTGTCGGACGCGTCGATGAACGTCGAGATATAGAAGAGCCCCAACAGGGCGAGAAAGGAGAGCCCGACCACCCGCAAATAGAGCCGGCTCACGTACCGATCCAGGAGTCCGGGGCCGGGCAGCCGCAACGGCGGCAGGCGAAGGACGACGACGACCTTCCGGTTGGGGATAGTGCCGGCGCGTTGCCGGGTCGTTGCGCCTCCGGACCACCGCACCGGCAGCCGCGGCAGCACGAACGGCAGACTGATCGGCAGCTGCCGCTCAGAAAAACGCGCGCGCCAGACGAGCGCGCCGGCGCCGAACACGCCCAGCACGACATTCGGGATCCACCGAGATGCGTGCGCCATCAGGTACTGCGTCGCCGGCGGCTGAGGCCCGGCGTAGTATCCCTTCACGTACGCCTCGGCGAGGAACATGACGATGTAGTAGGCGAAGATGACCGCGACGCCGACGACGAAGCCCGCGAGCTTGCTGTCGCGCGCGACGGTCAACCCCAGCGCGAGCCCGATGACGGCGAAGACGAAGCACGCGGCTGGAATCGAGAACTTCTGCTCGATCTGCATGATCTCCGGGTGCGGCGAAATGCCCGCGTGGATCTTCGTGGTCATGTCCTGCCGGAGTTCCTGGATGGTCTTCTCCGTGACGCCGCGCGGCAGCTCGGCACGCCTGAACACCGCATCCGGGTTCAGCGCCATCGTGAGCTCGCCGAACTGGTAGGTCTGGGTCTCCCCTGGTTTGCCGCCCGTGTACCGGATGCCGTCGGCGAGCACCAGGTCCACCCGCCGTTCCTCGCGCTTGATCACCAGCCGACCGCGCGCCGCGAGGAAGAGTTCGGTCGCGTCGGGCCGGCTGGTGTTGGCGACGAGCACGTCCTTCCACCCGGCCTGGCGCTCCGGCTGGTCGCGGACATACAGCACCCACCCCGGAAACTCCTCGAAGAACTCGCGCGGGTGGATGTCGTTTTCCACCTTCTTGGTGACGACCTCGAAGGTGATCTCGCGGAAGGTCTGGTTCGCGTCCGGGATCGCCTTGATCATCACGTACATGGTTGCGGCGGACGCGACGGTGGCCATCAGCAGCACGGGGCGCATCAGCCGGTACGGGCTGACCCCGCAGGCGAGGAGCGCGACTGCCTCCCGATCGGCGGACAGGCGCCCGAGCCCAATCAGCAGACCCGTGAGGAGCGCCATGGGAATCGTCAGGCCGAGCCCTTGCGGGATCAGCGTCAGCACGATGCGGCCGGCGACCTCCCAGGAGACGCCTTTGGCTACGAGCGTCTCGAGCTCGCGCATGACGGGGGGGATCTCGAGCAGGAACGTGAAAATCAGAAGGGACAGGAGAAACGGCGGGATGACCTCGCGGATGACGTAGCGGTCGATGGTCTTGAGCATCTTGGCGGCCGGAGCAGCATGCTACCACTCGCCCCATTGGGATTTGGGATTCGGGCCTCGGTGGGGGCGAGATTCGCGATTCGGGTCGGGACTTGGAGTTGAGAGTCCGCACTCGGAAGCCGTTTGGTCGAGAGACAGAAATACCGTGCGCGAACCTTCCACAGGCCTGGTTTGGGCGTAATACCCTATGGGTCTGATAATGAGTGTTATGTTAACTAACAAGTGCTCGAAAGTGGCTTTCGGCCTCCATGGGCGCTGCCCTTGGACGGACGCCCCTTCCGCGGGCTCCGCAGCGCGGGCACGTGACCAGGCGGCATGTGCGCGTTGCGTTGCGCGCACCACCGCATCTGCCGCGGCGCCCGCCGTCGGCGAGGCTGGCGCTGAACTGCAGACTGGAACTGGAAACTGGAAATTAGATGCCGGCCCGGGATGCCCGCCCGCATCCTTCGCTACTTCGCGTCGCGGAGTTCTTTGATGATGTCCTGGAGTGCCGCGATGACTTCCTCGCGCTCCACGCGAGACTTGGTGAACCGGAGCTGCAGCTTGAACGCCTTGCTCGGGGCCTTGTAGCTGAAGATGTAGGCCTTGGGCCGCCCGGGCTTCGGCCGGGCCGTTTCCTGGCGCACGGCTTCACGCGTGGCGCCTCCGCCCCCTGAAATTTTCTCGATCAGGGCGGTCATTTTCTGTGGGTCGCCCTGTCTAACTATCTGCAGAAGCACTGACTTAGAGTGAATGTCGGCCAGCCGACATAGGTTTTTCACCTCGTCCGGCATATTGTTGAGGGCTAGGGACTCGGTGATGCTGGTTCGCGACTTCCCCAGCCGGCGCGCCATGTCCTCGTGCGTGTAGCCGCATCGCTCGGCGAGCGACTGCAGTGCTTCCGACTCTTCGAACGCCGTCAGGTCCTTGCGCTGAATGTTTTCGATGAGCGCAATCTCGATGATCTCGTTGTCGTCCACCTCGCGGATGACAATCGGGATCTCGCGCAGGCCGACCTGGACAGCCGCCTGATAGCGCCGCTCGCCGGCCACGATCTGGAAACGCCGACCGCGCTGGCGCACGACGACGGGTTCGATGATCCCCTTCTCGGCGATGGACGCCATGAGCTCCGACAGGTCGCCCATGACTTGTCGCGGCTGGTTGGGGTTGGGCTCGAGCTGGTCGATGGGAATCATGCGCCCGATGGGCGCGCCCGCCGAACTGGTGAGCGCATCGACATAATGCTCGTCGTGGCGCATGCGAACCGTTTCAGGGAGTCCTCGTTTAGGCACGGTCCATGACCTCCTCACACAGGCGGTAGTACTCGGCGGCCCCGCTCGAGTCGGGCGCGAAGGAGAAGATGGACTCCTTGTAGGCCGGACTTTCTTCGAGCCGCACGCTCTTGGTAATCACGGTGTTGAACACCTTGCTGCCGAACACCTTGTCGATCTGCGCCCGGATGTCGCGCGCGAGCGCCGTCCGCTTGTCGTGCATGGTGATGACGACCCCGAGAATCTGCAGGCCCGGATTCGCGCGGGCGCGCACCTTCTCGATGGTCTCCAGGAGATCGTCGGTGCCCTCGAGCGCGAAGTACGACGACTGGATCGGAATCAGGAGGTGCGTGGCGGCCACGAGCGCATTCACGGTCAGCAGGCCCAGCGTCGGCGGACAGTCGATGACGATGTTCGGGTAGTGCGCGCGGACGGGCTCCAGCCGATCCTTCAGACGGAAGTGGGCGTCGAGCTCGCCCACGAGCTTCGACTCGAGCTTGGCCAGCGCAATCCGCGACGGCGCGACGAACAGGTTCGGCTGGTTGCTCGAGGGGATGATCACGTCGGCGAACGTGCAGTTCGGCTCCGAGATGGCGTCATAGACGCTTCGCGTGACCTTCGTCACGTCCACGTACGACATGGTGCTGTTGGCCTGCGGGTCCAGGTCCACAAGCAGCGTGGGCTGGCCCCGTAGCGACAGCGCCGCCGCGAGGTTGATGGCGGTCGTGGTCTTGCCCACGCCCCCCTTCTGGTTGGCTATGGCGACGATCATCGGTGGCGCAGGAAGGAAGGCACGGGTCAGGTGCGTGCATGATAAGCCGCGCGCCGGACAGGATCAAGGAAGGGAAGATTTGCCGGTGATTTCGCAGTCGTTACATCTTGTACTTGCCCATGTCGTCGGGGTCGAGGCTCTCGAGCCACTTCTGGAGCCGCTCGGAATCGCCCTTCTCCGGAGTGAAGTCCACGGTCTTGGCGTGGTCGATGACCGCATCTTCCACGAAGATCGGCGCGCGAGCGCGAAGGGCCAGGGCGATGGCGTCACTCGGACGGGCGTCGATGGCGAGCGGCTGACCGTTCACGCTCAGATAGATGAGCGCATAGAACGTGTTCTCCTTCAGGTCCGAGACGACGATTTTCTGAATCTCCGCCTTGAGGTCCAGGATGACGTTGCGCAGCAGATCGTGCGTCATCGGTCGCGGCGTCGTCACGTTCTCGATCTGGAGCGCGATGGCGTTGGCCTCGAACACCCCGACCCAGATCGGCAGCACACGCTGCCCGTCCTCGTCGCGGAGGATGATGATGGGCATGTTCGTGATCGGATCCACCATCAAGCCTTTGATCGTCATTTCAATCTGCATGGGCCCCCTCGTGATTCGCCGCCGCCGCACGCGTGAGTGTTCGGACGCCGAACGAGCGAGCACCTGCGTCCAGAGAACGTAAGGATCCGGCCGCCCCCTGTCAAGCGACGCCAGGTCGGCTGGTGTTACGTGTCGGCCGCCGCCTCGCCCCGCAGGCTGTACGGATTCGCGTCCGTGATGCGCACGGGCACGATCCGGCCGATCCAGTCCGCACTGCCGGAGAAATTCACCACCGTGTTGCCGCTCGTGCGGCCCGACAGCTCCCAGTCGCGCCGCCGGCTGCGGTCGTCGACCAGGACGTCCACGGTCCGGCCGACGTAGCCGCCGTAGATCTCCCCCTGGATGGCCTTCTGCAGCGCCTGCAGCGCCACGATTCGGCTCGTCTTCTCCCCCTCCGGCACGTCGTCCGGCAGCCGCTTCAGGGCGAGCGTATTGGGACGCTCCGAGTACTTGAACGAGAACATGCTGTGATACCGCACCGCCGCTGTGAGCGAGAGCGTCTGCTCGAAGTCCTCCGCGGTCTCCCCGGGGAACCCGACGATCATATCGGTCGAGATGGCGATGTCCGGCATAGCGTCCCGCAGTTGGGCGACAAGATCGAGGTAATGGTCCCGCGTATGGCGTCGTCGCATCGCGGCGAGGACCCGTGTCGACCCGGACTGGACCGGCAGATGGAGATGGCGGCAGACAGCCGGGAGGTCGCGCATCGCCGCGATCATCCGGGGCGTCACGTGGCGCGGGTGGGGGCTCGCGAACCGGATCCGGCCGAGTCCGACGATGGCGTTCAGGCGCTCCAGCAGACCCGCAAAATCGCAGGCCGGGTCGTCGGGGGCCTGGTAGTGGTTGACGATTTGCCCCAGCAGCTGGACTTCGCGGGCGCCGGTCTCGACCGCATGCCGCGCGTCCGCGAGAATGTCCGCGAGCGGGCGCATCCGCTCATGGCCGCGCGTGTAGGGGACGACGCAGAAGGCGCAGAATTCGTTGCAGCCCTCGATGATCGTGACGTACGCCTTGAGGGGGTCCTGGCGGCGCGCGATCCCGAGCGGAAACGAGACGTCCTCGATCGGATCGAGCGCCAGGTCGGGCCGTCCGACGCCTGCCCCGCGATCGACCGCGGCATCGACGAGCATGGGGAGCCGCTTGATGTTCTGGGTGCCGACCACGACATCCACGGCCGACGACCGCTTGAAGATTCTGGCACCCTCCTGCTGCGCCACGCACCCGGCGACGGCCACCACCGGCCGCGTACCCCGCTCCAGGCCCATGTGGCGGATCTCGCCGAGGCGCGTGAAGAGTTTCTCCTCGGCCCGTTCCCGGACGCTGCACGTGTTGATGACAATCACATCGGCATCACGCTCGTCGTCTGTCGGCTCGTAGCCGCTCTGGTCGAGCAGCCCCGCCATCCGCTCGGAGTCGTGCACGTTCATCTGGCAGCCGAAGGTTTCGATGAGATACTTTCTAGCCATTCGGGGGGACTTTCGCTTTCGCCTTTCGGTTTGTATTCGCTTTCGCTTTCGCTCCGGACAGGAGACGCGGAACCGTCAGTCCCCGGGATTACGACGCGCTTTCTGCGAGGCAGCCCTCGCGGGATGCCGTAATTCGAGCATCTCGCGTGCGCTCGCGCGGACCGCGGCGCTGAGCCCCGCTCCCCCGATCATCCGGGCGAGCTCCTCTTCCCGCTCTGCGCCGTTCAGGCGGGCGACGTGCGTGACCGTCCGGCCCGAGCGGACGGACTTGGAAATGGCGTAGTGGGTACTGCCGTACGCCGCAATCTGCGGGAGGTGCGTGATGCAGAGGACCTGGAACCTCGCGGCAAGCCGCTGAAGCCTCGCCCCCACCACGTCGGCAACCGCGCCGCCGATGCCCGCGTCCACCTCGTCGAAAATCAGGGTCTTGCCCGGCGCGTCCGTGGATGCGAGGGTCTTGAGCGCGAGCATGATGCGCGACAGTTCCCCGCCCGAGGCGATTTTCGCCAGCGGCTTGACGTCCTCCCCCGGGTTGGCGGAAATGTAGAACTCCCCCTGCTCCATGCCGCGGTCGGACCACTGCGCCTCTCCGGCGGCCGCCGTCAGCCGGACTTCGCATCGCGTGCGGCTCATGGCCAGATCGGCGAGTGACTTCTCGAGCGCGCGGGAGAAGACGTCGGCAGCCGTCAGGCGCTTCCGGGTCAGGAGCTCGGAAGCCGAGAGGTAGCCCTCGCGGGCGCGCTGGAGCTCCACGTCGAGCTCGGCCGCCTTTTCCGTGGCGTGTTCGATGTCGTGGAGCTCGCGCCGCAGCCGATCGCGCTTCGAGAGGACCTCTTCGAGCGTCGGTCCGTGCTTGCGCTTGAGCCGTTCGAGAATCGCCAGGCGATCCTCCACGTCCTGCAGCCTGGCCGGAGATGCGTCGATGGCCGCGGAATAGTCCCGAAGGAAGAAGGCGAGATCCTCCAGCTGCGACTTGAGCGCGGTGCGCGCATCCAAAAACGGAACGAACCGGTCGTCGAGCGCGGCGAGATCGCCAAGCCGCTTCCAGACAGTTCCGAGCGTGGGGAGGACGGCCTGGTCGCCTTCGTACAAGCCGTCGTAGGCGTCCGCGCACAGCCGCTGGACCCGGTCGGCGCTGCCGAGCACCCGCCGTGTCGCTTCCAGGTCCTCATCCTCGCCGGGCTTGAGTTCGGCGCGCTCGATCTCGGCGAGCTGGAAGGTGAGGAACTCGGCGCGCGACGCTTTTTCCCGCTCGTCCGTGAGGAGCCGGTCACGTTCCGACCGCACGGCCAGCCAGTGAGTGAACGCCGCCGCGACGCCGCGGCGCTCCGCGCCGGCGGCGGCGAATTCGTCGAGCAGGTCGAGGTGCGCGGCCGGATCGAGCAGCATCTGGTGCTCGTGCTGTCCGTGCAGGTCCACGAGCCCCGCGCCGAGTTCCTTCAACGCGCCGCTCGTGGTCAGCGCGCCGTCAACCGTCGCGCGGCTGCGTCCCTGGGCCGAGATTTCCCGTCGGACGATGAGCTCCCCGGCGTCGGGTCTGTCGAAGATGGCCTCCACCGACGCGGTCTCTTCCCCGGTACGCACGAGGTCCGCCGAGGCGCGCCCACCGACCAGGAGGCCGACGGCGCCCACCAGGATCGACTTGCCGGCGCCCGTTTCACCCGTGAGGACGCTCAGGCCAGGCTCGAACTCGAGCTCGAGCGTGTCGATGACGGCCAGGTGGCGGACGGAAAGAAATCGCAGCACGGCAATAGTGTAATTGCAGGGTCCGGTTAGTGGGACCGGCCGCCAGAAAAGGATGCAGCCGAACCCCGAAGTGCCATCCTATCAGATGTTTGACAGTGCCACAGGGGCGTGTTACGCTTCGTGCGAACGCGCTGTCCCAGCGGCGCCCATTTCGACGTTGCGGAGGACTGTTTGCACACGGTTGGATACTACGCCCTCGCGCTGGCCGCGCAGGGCGCGGAACCGGCAGCTGGGGCCGGCGAAGCGAACACCGACATCGTTTATCTCATCACCCACGGCGGTCTCGTTCCCCAGCTGGTCCTGTTCATCCTCCTCGTCTTTTCCGCCGTGTCGTGGGGCATCATCATTGCGAAGTTCTGGCAGTTCGGACGCTCGGCGCGGCACTCCTCGAGCTTCATCGACATTTTCCGGAAAAGCAGCAAGTTCTCCGAGGTGCAGGCGGTGTGCCGTACCTTGTCGCAGAGCCCGCTCGTGGGCCTGTTCCAGTCCGGGTACACGGAACTCAATGCGCAGCTCCGCGCCGGCGGACATGCCGAGGCAGGCAAGCCATCCCCCACCGGGGGACGTCCAATCCTCAAGAGTCTGGACGCCGTCGATCGGGCGCTGCTGCGCGCCACCACGGTGGAGATGACGAAGCTCGAACGTCGCCTGCCGTTCCTCGCGACGACCGCCAGCATCACCCCGTTCATCGGACTCTTCGGCACCGTCTGGGGCATCATGAATTCGTTCCAGCGGATCGGGGCGCAGGGATCCTCGAGCCTCGCGGCCGTGGGCCCCGGCATCGCGGAAGCGCTCGTCGCGACGGCGGCGGGGCTCTTCGCCGCAATCCCGGCCGTCTACTTTTACAACTACTTCACGAACCGGGTGAAGCATTTCAGCGGCGACATGGACGATTTCTCCCTCGAGTTCCTGAACATCTCGGAGCGGAATTTCACCTAACGGGTGACCCGGGCAGCGTCCGACACCATGCCACACGTTCAGCAGAACACTCATGCGGGGGGCCGCGGCCGGCGCGGGCGATCCGCGCGCGTCTCCACGTCGCTTGCCGAGATCAACGTGGTCCCGCTCGTCGACGTGATGCTGGTGCTGCTGATCATTTTCATGGTGACGGCCCCCATGATGCAGCAGGGGCTCCAGGTGGCGCTGCCCCAGTCCCGTCGATCGACGCCCGTCACCGCGACGCCGATCTACGTGACCGTGCCGGCCGACTTCAGCCGCACGAGGCAGGTGCACCTGGACAAGGATGCCATCAGCATCGACTTCCTGCAGGAGCGCGTCCGCCAGGCGATCCGGACCCGCGACGACAAGTCGGTCTTCATCCGGGCGGATGCGTCGGCGACCGTGCAGGATCTCGCGACGGTCATGGACAAGTTGAAGGAAGGCGGCGTCGAGAAAGTCGGCTGGATGACGAAGCCGGCGGGACGGTAGCGGTTGCACGAAGCAGTCAGCGACGTGCTCGCCGAGCGGCTCAGCGGGACCGACGGCGTCAGCCGGACGATCCTGGTGTCGTGGGGGGTGCATGCCGCCGGCCAACGGGCGGTTGGGGGGTTGGCGGGGCGCGGGCGGGGCGGGCGGGTGGCGGGTGTAGTGAAGGCCGTGGTGTTTTGG
>JANMCN010000011.1:0-15217 GCA_031361295.1 Acidobacteriota bacterium
CCCGCTTGCCGCCCATGTCGGCGACGCGCCGCCTCAGTGGCAGGCCTTCTTCGAACGTGCGCTCTCGCCGACCCTCGGTCCTCGTCCTCAGTCAGCCGACGCCTTCATCTCGGAGCTGGAAATGGCGTTGACCTAGGGGGCAGCCCGGAACCGTGGCCGGCGCAGGTGTGCGGGTGGAGGTTGCGCGATCTGCGCCGCCATGAACGTCAAGCGTTCTCGGGACCGGACGGATTCCGGCTACCCGAAGAATCTCGGCGTCGGCATCCGCGCGCGGATTCGCTCCAGCTCTTCGGCCGTGACCCGACTGATGCCGCTCCTGCGGCAGGACTCCTCGACGGCCCTGACGACCATTCCCCGGACGAACGCGGGGATCTTCTTCATCCGCGCTGCGGCGGCATCGTCCCACGCGATGGTCGCCGGCGACGCCGGACCGTACTCGATCGCGGGGGTCCCCTGTGCCCCCGCGCCAGACGCCCGGCCGATGGTCAGAAGAGGGGACCCGCTGAACGTGCCGGGAGTGTGGGTGCAGAGCGGGTCCTCCGCCATAAGGTCGCCGGTCATCCCGTAGGCCCGCGCGCGGCAGCCCCCACAGTGGCCGTTCATCTCGCACTCCCCGCAGCGGCCGCCGAGCGAGGTGCGGCGGCGAATGTCGGCGAACAGGGCCGAGGAGGTCCAGAGGTCCGCGAGACTCGAGCTGCGAAGGGTCCCCGCGAAGACCGGGAGGTAGGGGCATGGGGTGACATCGCCGTTCGGCCGTATCCCCATGTAGTGCGTCCCCGCCGGGCAGCCTCCGGCGCCTCCGGAATAGGTCCTGATCGAGGGCGGGCCGGGCGCCTGCCCGGCATCGGCCGGCAGGGGATCCGCCGACCATGCCTCCGCCACAGCCTTAGACTTCTCGAGGACGGTCTTGATGTAGTGCGGCGCGCACTTCGCGTTGACCAGCATCCGGCGGTCGTACTTTCGCTGGATCCGATAGAGCGACGCGAGCACGTCGTCGTACTGCGCCGGAGTGATGTCCGAGACGAACTGGCCGCGCCCGGTCGGCACCAGGAAGTAGAGGTTCCAGACCTTCGCGGCAAGGCGATCGTGCGCGAAGTCGGCAATGGCGTCGAGCTCGCCGAGATTGTGCGAGCCGGCGGTCGTCTGCACGATGAACGGGAGCCCCGTCCTGTTCAGGATCTCCGCGCCCTCCACCGTGTTCCGCCAGGCGCCCCGCACGTTCCTGAACCGGTCGTGGCGCTCGGGATCGAGCGCGTCGAGCGAGAGCGAGAGCCCCCGCGCGCCAGCATCGGCAAGCCGCTTCGCCACGGTCTCCGTGATGCGCACGCCGTTGGTGCCCACGACCACCCAGAGGCCGCGGTCCGCGGCGCGGGTGACAATCTCGAGGATGTCACGGCGCAGGAGCGGCTCGCCGCCGGTGAGGATGGTCACGCATTCGGGCGCGAACGCGGCGATGTCGTCGATCACCCTGAAGCATTCCTCGGTGCCGAGCTCGCTCCGATCGGCAAAGTTCTCCGTGCCGACCTGGGGTGCGCCGCCGGCGTCGAGGTAGCAGTGCTCGCAGGCAAGGTTGCAGCGGTACGTCAGGTTCCAGGAGATGACGTACGGTCGGGCGAACGGGCTCGCGTTCATCGGGGCAGCCATTCAAGCCAGGGGCGATCCGTGCCGGTCCGGGTCATTCCGTATGGATTCGCGGCGGTGCGGAGCCTACATGCCGAAGAAGTCGCGAGCCGCGTCGAGAATGGTCTCGTCGACTTCCCGTGATCCTCTCTCCCGGGCGTACCGCTCGATGCCGGTCCGCGCCATCGGCCGCACGAAGGCGGGAATGTTGGCGAGCCGGGCCTCCGCGGCGTCGGTCCAGCGAACAGGACTCGAATCGTCGGTGCGCCCACCTCCAGTCGGTCCGTCCTCGCCGGAGGATGCTGGCGCGCCCGACGGGATCATCCCGGGGAACGGACACTTCCCGGGCTCGGCCGCGCTCGCTGCGCCGGCCGGCGCTCCGCCGGCGATGTCGGGGCCGATGCGCACGCCCAGCGACTGGACGAGCTGCGTTTCGTAGGCGTTGGTCAGCATCGCCATTTCGTACCCGCACTCGGGGCAGGAGTAGACGACCGACAGCGAGCCCGCCTGGGGCGGGCCGAGCGTCTGCAGCTTCATCGGACTGTCGCAGGGGACGCAGAGAAACTTCATCGCGGAGTCTCCTTGACGGGCGGGGACATTTCGAGGGTGTCCAGAAGCTGCTGCGCCACATGTGCCAGCGCACGGCCCACAGGCGTCTCGGGCAGGTCTTCGAGAGGCATCCCGCGGTCGCAGTGCCGCGCGAGCTCGGGATCGAAAGGGACCGTCCCGAGGCAGGGAATCTCGAGCCGGGATTGGCGCGCACCCGCCGCGACGGGGCCGCCCGGCGCCGCATCCACGGATCCAGCCGGGGCAAACAGCGGCTTGACGGCGTTACAGTCGCGGCAGTAGTACCCGCTCATGTTCTCGACATAGCCGAGAACGCGATTCGGGCCCTTCGCCAGCGCCGCCACCGAGCGCGCGACCACGCCTCGCGCCACCTCGGAGGGGATGGTGACGAGCAGGAACGAGGTCCGCGGCCCGAGGAAGTCGGCGTACTGGACGGTGCGCTCGGCTCCCGGAGGCAGGTCGAACATCAGCACGTCGAGCGTGCCCCACTCGAAGGCTCTGAGGATTTCACCGAGGAGCGCGAACTCCTTGGTGGCGCGCCACGTCTGCGACTCGCCAGGTGCCGTGCTGTCGAACTCGAGCGCCTCGGACTCCGGGATCATCGAGCCCATCGAAAAGACCGGGATGCCGTTCTTCGTCCGCGGGAGCGCCACCTTGTCGCGGCCGGGAACGAACAGCCCTTCCTGCACGCCAGCCATGCGCGCCTGCGACGGGCCGTTGAAGTCGGCGTCGAGGATCCCGATCCGCAGTCCCCGGGCGCGCAGGGCACCCGCGAGGTGAAGCGTCAGGGTGCTCTTGCCGACGCCCCCCTTGCCGGAGCCGACGGCCACGAGATGGCGCACCGCGGCGAGCCCGTCCGTGATGCGGGCGCGCTGCTCGGCCACCTGCTCGAGGACTCTGGACCCTCCGTCGCCGGCGATGTCGTGGTAGCCCTTCACCTTGCTGACCTCTCGAGGTTCGGCCCGATTCGAGCCATTAGCCTACACCGACTTGCACCGGGTGCGCAGGGCGATGTCTCGATGACGGGCGGGCCTCACCTGCCGCCACGAGCACACTCCGATCAGGATTCAGAAAATCCGCGAGAGTTCCGGCACCGACCACCATAGCATCGCTAGTGAACGATGTCCGCCTGGCTAACGACTTCGCGATGAGCGCGGCGCTTCCGCGTGTAAGCAGCCGCCGGCCGCATGCGATGTTAGATGCCTACTGGGCCACTCACGGTAGGGTCATGCGATGGCAGCCGACGACGTTCACAAACAGAAGCACGCAAAGGACAGCAAAACTTCCAAAAACCGTCTTTCTCTTGCCGAGTGCCAGTATCGCGACTCCAAGCATCAAATAGATGCCCCAGCCCAGCACCGCAGGGTCCGGGCCCCCTTCAAGGCCAAGCGCCCGGAACAGACCGGTTGGGAAGAAAAGGAAAAAGAACACCAGGTCCAAAGCCCGGATCCTCCTCCAATCGAAGCCAACCAACGCTGTTAGACTTGTGATCCACGCACCGACCAAAAGGCTAACCCTTACTAAACGAGAGGGGTGCATGGATCGCTCCGGGTCTCACAGATCACCGAATCGTATCCGCATTCGCCGCGTTCCGCGGCCGCGATGGGATTTCGGAAAAAGGCCCTCAGCTCTCGCATCTGCAGCATGCCCCGGAGCGGCAACCCTGCGGCACCACCGAATAGCGGGCATGCGCGGCTCCCCTTTCGACGAGACTCGCGAGGAAAGCATCTGGGTCCGCGCCGATGCGCCCACTTCCTCCGCCGCAGCGCTGATTCTGGAAGGTTAGTCGGCCGGCCAGCCACGTGCGAGAGGGCTGCAACGTACCCAGGCAACTAGGTCCGCGCAGGCCACAGAGGACGCACCGAATTGACTCAGCGAAATGAGTGCTCCTAACGCTCAGCATGGTGGGCGCCGCCGCGGGATGTGTTGTCGCTCGATACGTTCGGCGCCGGGTAGCTCAAGGCCGTGGGCACAGGGTTACTACCACTTTTCCCTTATGCTGTCCCTCTCCGAAGTGACGGAACGCCTCAGGAACCTGCTGTAGCTTGTACAGCCCGTCGATCACGGGTACAACAGCACCCGACTCGAAAAGCTCATTCATATAGGCCAGACCCTTGTTTGGTTTCAGCGCCAGGATTCGGATGCGCTTGTTGGTCGTCATCGCAAACCAGGGCCACCACAAAAGACCCTGGAAGAGACGAGCCATTGACCCTCCGACCGTGACGTACATTCCATTGGCACTCAAGGCGCGTGCGCAATCGAATATTGAGCGACTTGTCTTCACATCGAGAATCAGGTCGTAACGCTGAACGTTTCTGGTGAAGTCTTCTTGTAGGTAATCGATGACATGCTTGGCACCCATCGAGCGCAGCATGTCGAGCTTCGATGCGCTATCAATCGCAGTTATCTCAGCTTCGTACAGCTTCGCAATCTGGATCGCAAAAGTGCCTACCCCGCCACCTGCTCCGTTGATCAAAATCTTTTGCCGGGACTGGATTCGCCCTGTGTCGCGAAGCCCCTGAAGGGCGAGCATGGCGGCTTGGGGTATCGCCGCTGCCTGTTCGAATGTCATGCTGGGCACCTTCAGTATCAGTGCAGCCTCACGCGCGCACACATACTCGGCGAAACCGCCCCACGTGCCGCTCACGTCGCCGAACACTTCATCACCGGGACGAAACTGCTTTACGTTGTTGCCGACTGCCTCGACTCGGCCGGCTATATCAGAGCCGAGTATCTTGATCTTCGGCCTCCAGAGCCCGAAGATGAGACGATTCACCAGGTCGGCACCCGCAAGCGCACCGAAATCCCAGTCATTCAGGGATACCGCATGGACTCGTATCAGGACTTCATCGTCCTTGGGAGTTGGTTTTTCTACTTCTTTCAGTTCGAGAACATCGGGTGATCCGTATTTCGAGAATACGACCGCTTTCATGGAGTGCTCTGTTTCGCGGGGGATGGTTTCGCATCCAACGGCCAAGGAGACCAAGGCGAGGAAGCAGTTGACAATATCGGCATTCCAAAGCTGGCCCCGTGCCGCCTGTTCGTACACGATCCGGTACGACGAGCGAACGGGCTGCAGAATAGCGCCCTCCGCTTGAAAAGCCCCAAACACAAGACGATACGGTGCGCGCCGCCGCCAGTGCGTCGGGCGTCGATCGGAGATACGTCTGTGCGCTCAGCGGGACCGGTGCCAGTTCAACACCACCTTCAGGCGTGTTGGCCGGTCGGAGTCGTCGACGGTGACGAGAAAGCGCTGGCCGTCGGGCGAGACCGCCATCGCATTTCGAAGCCATGCCGTGACCGGCACCTCAAACAGTGTACGCGGGCTGCCGAATGCGAGACCGTCCGGATTGGCCGACACCTCCACAACGTTCACCCGTCGCGAGTGCGAGATGAAGAAGAGCTCTCGACCGTCGCGGCCCCATGCCGGTTCAGTGCCGCCGTCGGTCGAAACACGCCACCGCCGGGCGTCATTGAGAGACTGAACATACACGTCCGAGTCACCGGTCTCCGAAGACTCATACGCGATGTACCGGCCGTCAGGCGAAAATCGCGCGTTGGTTGCGATGGCCCGGCCTTTGACGATGGCCCGTGGCGCCGCGGCTGATCCGACCGGCAACAGCCAGATGTCCTGGTGGCCGGACGACGGGTAGTCCGTAAAAAGGATGGATGCACCGTCGGCGGACCAGTCGGTCGGATCCTTCCGTGTCTTCGATGCAAGGATCAAGGCCTCGGGTGTCGAGGCGTCGACGCGCTTTCGATATAAATCGCTGTAGCCGCTGCGGTTTGACCGGAACACGAGATCGCGGCCATCGGGCGACCAGACTGGAAGTACGTCAATCGAGGGATCAAAGGTCACCCGTGAGCGCACGTGGTGCGCCCCGGCGTCGATCCACAGATCCAGGTTTTCATTGCCCCGAGAGCGGTCCCGGAAGACGAACGCGACGCTCGTTCCGTCCGGCGAGATCGCGGGATCGGCCCAGTGCGCGGGCGGTCCGAAATCACCAAGGCGGCGGCCCGACCGATCGAACCACACCAAACGCGTCTGAAAACGCCCGCGCGCTACCACGAGATCCCCATCCACCGACGCGGCGAAAGCCGCCCCGTCGGAGGGATCGCGTCCGACCGACTCCGCCACGAGCTGCGGCTCACCGCTCAGCGCCAGTGTCTCCGGGTTCATCTTTTGTGCGACGAGCATTTCGCGACGGACGAACAACAGGGATCCGGCGGACCAGATCGCCGGCGACGTATCGGCGAGCAGACGCCGTGGTGGTGCACCATCGAGCGCTCCAACGTAGATCCCTTGCCGCTCGATGTCGCCTGACCAGACCAGGAAGAGGAAATGCGTGCCGTCTGGAAGAAAGTGGGGATAACGGTGCGACACGTCTCTCCGCGACGTGTCGAGCGTGGTCACTGGCTCGGGGCTGCCGCGCACTGGCGAGATCCGGAAGATGCCTGTCCGCGTAGCCGCGGCAAAGAGGATAGTGTTGTCGGGGCCCCACGAGCCGCCCCGTCCCTCGCCAGTGTCGCACAGCTCTCGCGGTGGCCCGCCCTCTACCGTGATCACCCGCAGCTTCGAATCCGCAAAAAACGCCAGCTCGCGGCTATCCGGGGACCAGAAAGGCTGAGACGCGCCTTCCGATCCTGGCAGCGGACGCGGTTCCCGGCCCTCCAACGCTCGGACCCAAATCTTTTGCGGCGCACCCGGCCGTCGGGCGACGAATGCCAGCCACCGTCCGTCCGGCGAGACGCCACCCAGTCCAGAATCTGGCATGACGACCACGTCTGACGAAACGTCAAGGTCGAACCCGACGGTCCGGTCGGCGGACGGCCGTTTCGGCGTCAACGGTCCCCAAAACGCCGCGGCGGCCGTGAGGACGAGCACGGGGGCCAGCACAAACCCCGCGACAGCCCTCGCGGGCGGCCATCCCGGCTTCGGGCGTGCTCTTGCCGCTTCCGTCGCGGGTGGGTGCGTGAGGACGTCCGTACCCGATCCGTTCGAAATCTCGATCACGTCCGCCACGAATCGGTAGCCGCGCCGCGGCAACGTCGCAATGAAACGCGGACGCTCGGCTTCGTCGCCCAGGAGACGCCTGAGCACGAAAATCTGCTGTGCGAGATTCGCTTCTTCGACGATGGCATCCGGCCAGACAAGCGCCAACAGTTCGTCCTTGGTGACGATCCGGGAGCGATGTTGCACGAGCACGCGCAGCGTCTCGACCGCCTTTGGCGGGGCGGCGACGAGGACACCGCCATCGAACAGGCGAGCGGTGTCGAGGTCAAAGCGGAACCTCTCGAATTCGACGAACCTGGCTGACGCCGACGTCGATTCCGGCATTAGTGAAACCTAATACTAATTGAGAAGGATCCTAAAGACTTGGAAACCGGAGCGCATCACACTGCGCCGTTCCACAGTGTCAGGAGGGCCTATGCGCCTACGATTCCGGTCAGGTGTCTTCGCCGTGTTTGTCACCATCGTCCTTGTCGCCTGTAGCGGCACCCCGCCTCTGCCGCTGGCGCCTACGTCTGTCGTCCCGTCGAATGTCAGTCAGCCGGTCGGACCCCCGTGGGGGCCCGAAACGCCGAATTTCAACCTGGAGGTCATCCTCCGGGCCGACGATGGCCCCGGTTTCGGTCTTGTGAAGTTCCGGCAGCCGAATGACGATCTGCGCGTCATCGATCTCATCACGTGGGTGCGCGACCTGAAACCCAACACCGGTTACCTCCTCCAGCGAGCCGTCGACGTTACGCTGGACGGGGTGTGCACGAGCCAGGCCTGGCTGACGCTCGGGAGGGGCACACAGCCACAGGCGATTACAACGGACGAGAACGGCACGGGGCGCGAGGACCTCTTCCGAAATGTCGGGGCGTTTCCGGTCGGATCCACATTCGATATACATTTCCGGGTCATCGAGCAAGCCACGTCCGCTGTCGCGCTGCGAAGCGGCTGCTATCAGTTCACGACCAGCCAGTAGTCGAATGGCGGCCCAGACGAGAACGCCTTGACGGCCATCGTCAGCCACTGGGGTATCCAGAACACCTGGCTGAGGACGCGGAGGCGGACGATCGGATCGGGCCCGGAGGTGGGTCCGTCGAGCACCAGCATCCCGGCTCCGGGCAGATGGTCGTTATGAGTGCCAGCTGCGTACGCTGGCCTTTCGAAAGATGGTTGGTCATCTGGCGGACGTCGCGCCCGAACTGATCCACCAGTGGCTGCTCGGTCTGCTCGTTCCCGTGCTTGCGAGACGCCGCGCAGTAATCGAGCGTGTCGCGCACGGACATCCACGGATTGAACGCCACGCTGGCGGACGGTCCGTCAAGTCGCCTGTGTGACTCACGTCCAACCTGCCGTCAGTTTCGGGACTATCCGTTCGTCCCCTCCCACTATCCGCCCGGGTATTCCGCTGCGCCCTTCCCGCACAAAACGCCTGCCAGATCGCCCTGCGAACAGGTACGGGACTTGCGGTAACGCACGGTCGAGACCGTCACCCTGCGGAAGGAGCGTGTTATGACGCCATCCCGATGGAGCCGCCACAAACGGCGTCTGGCCCTGGTCATTCCCGTGTTCCTGGCAATCGGATCGGTCGCGCGAGGAGTCGCCGCCCAGGCGAAGACGTTCCAGGATCTCGAGAGTCGCGTCGCGCCTGGCTCGGCAGTCGAAGATCTCCAGATTCGGATACGTTGGACGACGCGCGATGTCGTGGTGGACCCGGCCTCCACGGCGAATCGATTTGAACTGGTGTCGGTTGCGGCAACGTCGGCGGTCCCGCCGCCGCGGCGTAGTCGGCTGAACGTCAACAGCCTGGTGGTTGTCACCGAGGACGGCGCAGGCCGCGAGCTCGGGTGGCGTGTCGTGACAGACCCACGCTCCGTGCGCGCCGAATCCCAACCGAGCCCCTCCGCACTGAGCGGCGAGACTCTGTATTACCAGGACGTCGACCTCCTCGTTGTCGTTCCGAACTTTGCCGGCTCGGCGCGAATCCGATTGTTCAAACCCCGCTGGGCCGATGGAATCACCGTTCTGAATCAGATTGGCTCTGTTGACTTGCCGTGAGTCACCCGCTCTGGCGAGCGAACGAATGGAGGCTGGGATGCGCGCAAGAATCAGGACAACGAGACCGTGCGCGTTTGCGCTCGCCGCACTGCTCGGTATAGGAGCAGCCGAGGCCGAGCCTGTACACGCCGTCCGTCAGAACGGAAATTCTGCGAACCGCGTGGACATTGTCATCATGGGCGATGGGTACACCGCGGCCGGGCTCCAGCAGTACGGAGTCGACGTCGAGGCGCTGACAACCGCGCTGTTCTCACAAGAACCATTTCGCACCTATCAACGGTACTTCAACGTCCACCGCATCGACGTCGTCAGCGCCCAGTCTGGTTCCGACCATCCGGCATCCGGTGTCTGGAGGGAGACGACGCTTCAGAGCACCTACGACTGCGCCGGTATCACGAGACTGATTTGCGTTGATCAGCGCGCCGTCAACGACGTCCTCGTGAGAAGCGTGAGTGCCGACAGCCGCGACATCGTTGTCGTGCTCGTGAACGATCCGGAGTACGGAGGATCGGGCGGTGCGGTCTCGGTGGCGTCTGTGCATCCAGCCGTCTCCGAGATCATGCTGCATGAGCTGGGACATACATTTGGGTTTCTCGCTGACGAGTACGAGACGGAATCGTATTTGTGCGACGCCTCCACGGAACCGACTGCGCCGAATATCACAATCGAACCCGATCGCCGCCTGATCAAGTGGAGACAATGGATAACGGCGGAGACTCCTGTCCCCACGGAAGCAGCAGCTACTGGAGTGCCGGGCCTGTACGCGGGCGGGGAACACTGTCCGCAAGGCAAGTACCGGCCCACCTACGACTCGAAAATGCGCTCTCTCGACCGGCCGTTCGAGCAAATCAACAGCGAGGCTCTGACGAAGCATCTGTACGATTTTGTGTCTCCAATCGATGAAGTCCTGCGCCAAACCGTCTCGGGCGAGAAGGGCCCCATCGAAGTCCTGAGGGTGCAAACGCCAAAGCCACTCACGCACAGCCTGCAGGTGCGCTGGTTCGTCGACGGCAGTCTGGCCTCGGTCACGTCGACGGTGATCTTGCAAGCCGGCCCTTTGACACCGGGAACGCACCACGTGGAGCTGACCGTATTCGATCCTACGACGTTCGTGCGAAACGATCCCGAAAAGGTACTACAGGAATCCAGCTCGTGGGAGGTGTCCGTGCCCGTGGCGTCGGTCCGCGAAGTGGTGCCATCAGTGGCCGACGCACACGTCCGCGCCGGGATCTGGCGCCGGACGAACTTCGCCTCGACGCCGACGCTGGAATCCAAGTTGGGAACGTTCCAAGACAACACCCGCGAAAGTTACCTGAAGTTCGACATCGGCAAGGTCGATGCCGGGGATCGCGTCCTGATCCGCTTGTACGCCCGGCTGTCAGCCGCCGCAGACGGCGGCGTGCGGACAGGCATCCACGCGGTGAGCGACACGTCGTGGGATGAGCACACAGTCACGTGGAAGACGAGACCGGTGGCGGGGACCCTGCTGGGAACACTGGCGGTGAACGGAATCGCCGCGCGATGGGTGGGAATCGAGATTACGGCATTCGTTCAGTCAGAGCGTGCCGCCGGTCATCAGATCGTATCCATCGCGCTCAGAAACGCCATCCGGACTACTCCTTACGTGGTGTTCAATTCCAGCAGAATGGGGGCGCGTCAGCCAGAATTGGTGATACTGCACCAGTCGTACTGATGGCACCCGCGTCGCTGTGACCCGGACGCCTACTCCAGCGGCGCCGTCCGCCGTCCTGCGCCCGCTGTCAGCTTCGTCAGGTTTTATGGCAGGGGTCCGAGCACCTCGACGATCGCCGGCGTCATGGCCTTCCCGGGAGTGAACCGGAGCCTGAGGGCCGCCGAATTGTTCGTGTAATTCAGCTCCGGCAGCAAGTGCTGGCCGTTCACCTGGTTCTCGAGGATGTAGATGCCAGCCTTGAGCCCATCGATCACGACGTACTGGCCTTCCAACCGGTAGTCGTACCGGTCTGATCACCCGGCGGAGATGCCCTGGTTGTTCAGGCAGTTCGTGAAGGTGGGCGTATCGCTCGCTGTCGCCAGATACCGCACTGAATCAATAAAGCAGAAGCCCCGCTTTCGACCCGTGATCAGGTCGCGGCTCTTCTCGGCATTGGCGAGGAGCACCGCGTTGACACCGACGTTGATTGGCTGCGACAGATCCCGGTTCGCCAACCACGACGTGTAGCCGGCGTCAGTCCAGAGCCTATAGTCGGCGAAGCCCGTGAAGTGATAATGCTGGTGGCAGGCGCTGAATTCATAGAGAGCTGGACAGAGTGAGGGATCGCCGATCACGAGATTAGCCGGACCGACGTTGGGTGTCGCGGTCGTGTGTGGGCGGGGTTCATGGGATTGACGAGGCCAGAAGCGGAACGCTCCAGCCCCCGTGGCCGCGGGTGCGTGAGCAATTCTGTGACCAAATAAATGAGCCGAAATCCTGCGAAATCCGGCAGGAACGGGCCGGATGTCGTGTGCCGAGGCCGGGGCGCTCAGACTCTAGTCGCGTCCCAGCGCATCGCATCACCACTCTATCGGGTGATACGCCGCTAGTTGGACCTGGCCGTCGCGGCGTAGAGCAGATGCCCGCCGGCGGGGCGGAAACCGAGCGTCTCTAAAAACGCCTTTGAGATCTCCGCCGGGTGGACCTTCGGGAACCGGAAGGTCTCCATGCCTTGCGCGCGGAGTCGAGAGAGCAGTTGCCTCAGACGGGCGCCATCGTCCTCGACAACGGAGCGGAGCGACAGAATCTCCGCGGTCTGGGGGGCGCCCTCAGTGAGTCCTCCCCGCTTCATGTACAGGAGATAGGCCTCGATTCGCTCCTCGGACGCGACGGCGAGTCCGGCGATGTCGTCCTTCCTTGCCGCGAAGGTCTCGACCGAGCGCTCCCAGCACACCTCAGGGTGCGCCTCGCCAAGGAGACCATTGGCGGCGAGATCGTCGACCGTCACAGGGATCATGAACCGGCCCTCGTGACCGTCGGGCATCCCCGGGACATCGCACGGATCGGTCCCGTCAACCTGCAGGACGTAGTCTGTCAGGACCGCCTCCCGGACGTATCCACTGGCGCTGAACAGCTCGCAGGCGGGGGCGAGAGTCTCGGGAACTTCGGCGCTGATTCGTGGCGGGCCGAGAATCGCCAGCTTCGAGCCGAGCGACGTGAGCAGGTGGTGGCCATGATCCTGTCGCCGGTGATCCGGGTGGACGGCGATCTTGTGGACGAGGGTACCGGAAGGCCGCTTGGCGCCGATCAGGACGCCGATCGGATCGGCGCCGGAAAACGCGACCATGCAGCTGCTGCACCAGACCTGAAGGTCGCGGATCGATCGCTTGAACGCGATCGGCGTCATCGGCGGCTCTTCAGGAAAGTACGGAGGCCAGCAGCGATTCAGCGCGTCGACGAGCAGCGCGATGTCGTCTGTACGGCAGAAGCGATACGCCGTCATCGTGTCCGACTCCGTTCGCGCAGTGGCGTCGCGACCTCCGGCGAGACCGCGGCGACGCTCCACGAGCGGAGCCGGGCCGTCAATCGATGCGCCGCGCCGACAGGGCGCTCACTTCGTTGAGGTAGCCGTTGCCCGTCGCGGCCGGGGCCACCGGAGCGGGAACGGCCCCAGCGTCCCGAGCCGCCGCCGGGCCACCGGGAGCGGGCGCGCCGGGGGCCGCGGCAGAATGGCCCGCTGGAACCTGCGCGGCCATCTCGGCTCCAGGACGCTTGCCCTGTGACGGGTAGGTCGCGATCATCTCGGCCATCATGCGCTTGCCGATCTCGATTCCCTCCTCGACGAACGCGAGGTCGATTGTTGCCGCGGCGCGCTCCCGCGCAAGCTCCTCGATCCTCTCCTGTGTCTGGCTCCGCATGAACCCGGCCGGCACCCGGAGAATCCGCTGCGCGGCTTCGCTGGTCCAGTCGAAGGTCGAGATCAACGGATTCTTCCGCTCGTCGCGCGCAATGAGCCTGGCCTCGCCGCCTGCGCCTGTGCTGCTCTCCGGACCCTCGGCCGGCTGCGTCCGCTTCACGTCGTTGGGCGAGGGGGCCTGGATCTCGAGCGGCGCGCCGGTCTCCTCCTCGATCACCTGACGGGCGAATTCGAGCGTGATCGCATCGAGCTTCTTCATCCGCGCTCTCTTCTCGACACGCGCCTTCGTGCGGCGGCGCTGATACGCGTTCTTCATGGTCCAGAGGCCCTTCCTGGCGTCTTCCGACCATCGAAGCTTGCGCCCGTCGTAGGTGGTCTCCTCCTGCAGCCCTCCCTCGACGGCCGCGATCTTCTCGATCATCTCGCGGGAGATCACTTCAAAATCCGTGGCGCCGCAGACGGTGCACCGCACGGGTCCGCTTTGCGTGGCCGTGACGCCGCAGGCCCGGCACATCGACACCGGGCCGGACTTCGCCCGCTCCAGGGCCACGGCCTCGGCCAGCGCCTTGGTCGCGGCCGACGCGCTCTTCGGCATGAACCGATCCATGGCTTCGTCGATCACCGCGCTCGTCACCACCGAATGCCCCTTCTCGAGCGCCAGGCGAAGGACACCCGTGCGGGCGATCCCCTTGACCTGCTCGGGCACGTGCGTCATCCGCTCCTCGGCTTCGGGTGTCCAGCGGACGGTCTCCTCGGCGCGCACGTCGAGCCGCGGCACCTCGAGGCGCGTGGAGAGGAGGACATCGCACGGCGCGGCGCGCAGGATGTTCTCCGCGTTGCTCCCGAGCGCCGTCTCGTCCTTCGGGCTGTGCACGCCGATCCGCCCCAGCACGATGAGCCAGGGATTCGTCTTGCGCGCGTGGTCGAGGATCTTCTGGAAGGGCTTGCCGTCGAGGAGCGTCTTCTTGGTCGGGATCCCCGCCTCGCTCCCCATCCGCTCACCCACCTCGAGATGGGACTGATAGATCTGCGCGAGGCCGGTGTCGATGATCTCCTCGTGCAGTTGATTCTGCTCCTCGAAGCGGAAGACCTTCGCCGCCTGCTCGGTGAGGACGCCGACGATGCCGTTGAAGACGGAGTAGTGCAGATAGGGGTCGTACACGGCGATCGTTTCGACCTTCTTGCCGAACGTGCGCGCCAGATCGAAGGCGGTCATGAGCGCGCCGAACGACTGGGGGCTGCCGTCGACGCCGACCAGGATCGTGTCCCGCTCCGCCTCGCCAGGCTCGGGGACGTGCTTGACGACCCACACATCTCGGTCGGATTGGCGGGCGACGCGTTCGCAGACCGAGCCGATCACGCTGTCCCGCGCGCGCCCGATCCCCAGGGCGCCGATCACGACCAGGTCGTGCTGTGAGCCGTGGAGATCCTTGAGGATCTCGAGGTGATGCTTCCCGTCCATCATCCGCGGCTCGAACGCGAGGCCCGACTCCCCGCAGAGGCGGGACATGCCGGCGAGATAGCTGTCGGAGATGAGCTTCAGGCCCATCGTGATGAGGCTGTCGTGGATCTTGCGCTGGCGCTCCAGCTCCACCTCGTCGATGTACTCCTCGGGCAGGGTGTATTCCATCTGCCTGAAGCGATAGTCGTGGAGTTTTGCCGCGTAGACATGGCACCCGACCAGCTTCGCGGAGTACGCCTTGCCCAGACCGAGGGCGCAGGCGACGGCGCGGTTGGAGTGGTCTGAGTTGTCGACGGGAACGTAGATGCTCTTGTACATCGAATCCTCCGAATGGCCTCGGCCGCTCGAACGCCCGTGGCCGGGTATTGTCTGCGCGTCCGCCTCCGCTACAGCTGCGGCGGACCCGCCGTAACGCCTCCGGCGCGAAGGCGGGCGCCGCCGGGTTCGTCGCGGCCCCGCCGCCGCACCCAGCCGATCACGGCCAGCTCGATGGCGAGAATGAGCAGCGCCGTCTTCACCATCGGGCCCGCGGCCGATGGGACGACTGCCGGCTCCACGTAGAGGGAGTACCAGACCGTGAGACCTCGCCGGTTGCCACGCTCGCGCGAAAACCCGTCCCAGACCGAGAAGGCGATCGGCAGGAAC
>JANMCN010000118.1:0-6587 GCA_031361295.1 Acidobacteriota bacterium
TCGGTAGATAGCTGTAAAGCCCAGAAGCGCCATGCCCCAGAAAGGGCTGGCGCCCGTCTGCTTTGCCGTTTCGAGCAGACTCTTACGTCGGTTGTTGTGGTGGGCGATCCAGCCTGTCCAGTAAATCTTGTGAAAAAACCAGTTCATCACGAGAAGCAGCACGACGATGGCGAGGAGGCCGGTGGCGGCCTGGATGTCGAGTGCCGGAACGCTGTCGGCGAGGCTGTTGAGCATCCCGACGGCGACCTGCCAGGTCACGAGCGTCGCAACCAGCGCCAGCGCCGCGCCGGCGCCGACCGGTCTCTGGAACGCCCGCCGCTCGCCGACCATGTTCGCGGTGATCGCAGACAGCACGAGGATGCACTCGAGCCCCTCCCGGAACACCAACACGGCGATGTCAAGGACCCGCGCGCCCAGTTGTCCGTGCGCGGTCGGGTCGGGCAGCCCCCCTGTGTGGAGAACCTGGAGCACCAGGACGGAGGCGACCGCCGTCGTCCCGAGCGCCAGCGTGACGGCAGTGATGGGGGCGCGTGTGAGTCTCGGCATTGGATATACGACAAATCCGGTCGGATACAGGAATTCTATATCCGACCGCGTTGGTCGTCAATCGGACTGGGACGAGGTGGGAATCAAGGATTAGGGACCCGCGCCGCGGGCCGGCGGCTGCCTGGAACCTGAACTGGAAACTGGAAACTGAAAACTGGAAACTAAAAACTGGCTATTGGTAACCGTTAACAGGACATAAGCTATGCTCTCGACGGTTCCGGCACCATGGCGCACACCCTCGATGGAAAGGCAGCAGACATGAACTACTTCGTGGCGACGCTCTCGCTTTCGGCACTTCTGGCTCAGGCGGCTCCCGGGCAGGTCAGCGTGTGGAAATCCGGCGAGATCAAGGACCGTGGCCGGGCGCTGTCCCAGAAACTGGACGCTCAGAAGGTCGCGAGCGAGATCATTTCGACCGACGGCAATCGCACGTTCATGGTGGCGCACCGCGAAGGGTCCGGCCTCGCCGAATGGCATGAAAAGCAGGCCGACGTCATGATGATCTCGGTCGGGGAGGTCACGATGGTCTACGGCGGCACGATCGTGGACGGCAAGACGACGGCTGCGGGAGAGATGCGGGGGCCCTCCATCAAGGGCGGAACCGAAGTGAAGCTTGGACCGGGAGACGTGCTCCACATCCCGGCCCAGGTGCCGCACCAGATGAAGCTCGAACCCGGGACGCAGGTGACCTACTTCGTCACGAAGGTGGTCCAGTAGCGGAGCACCTTTCAGTTCAATGATTTGGCGGCATCCTCTATAATATTGTCGCCCATGCAGCCAACGAACGTCGGGAAGCCTGACTACTACCACCGGGTCGTGGATTGCCAGTGGGCGTGTCCGGCCCATACGAACGTCCCGGAATACATCCGGCTCATCGCCCAGGGCAAGTTCACCGAGGCCTATCTCGTCAACCGGGAGTCGAACGTATTTCCGGGCATCCTGGGGCGCACCTGCGACCGCCCGTGCGAACCGGCGTGCCGGCGCGGGCGCGTCGATGGCAAGCCCGTGGCGATCTGCCGGCTCAAGCGCGTGGCCGCGGATCACCGCGGCGAGGTCAAGCACCTCCTGCCGACGGCCCCCGTCCAGAAAAACGGGAAGCACGTCGCCCTCGTCGGCGCGGGCCCCGCGTCGCTGACCGTCGCGAACGACCTGATGCCGCTTGGGTATCACGTGACGATCTTCGAGCGACAGCCGCGTCCGGGGGGGCTGATGCGCATCAATATCCCCGCCTTCCGGCTGCCCGAGCAGGTCCTCGATGAGGAGATCGCCTACATCATCGACATGGGCGTAGACGTGCGCTACAACACGCCGGTCGCGAGCCTGAAGGCGTTGCTCGACACCGGCGAGTTCGATGCGGTGTTCGTCGGCAGCGGCGCGCCCAAGGGGAAGGAGCTCGACGTGCCCGGGCGGCATGACACCGACCAGATCTTCATCGGGATCGACTGGCTCGAGTCGATTCATTTCGGACACATCGACTCGGTCGGCAAGCGCGTGCTGATTATCGGCGTCGGCAATACCGCGATGGACTGCTGCCGATCGGCCAAGCGCCTTGGCGCGACGGACGTCAAGGTCATAGCCCGCAAGACGCGGAAGTACTTCAAGGCGTCCCCGTGGGAGCTGGAAGACGCCGAGGAGGAAGGGGTCGAGATTCTCGAAAATCTCCAGCCCGTCCGCTTCATCGTCGAGAACGGCGTGCTCACGGGCATGGAGTTCGAGCGGTTCAGGTCCGAAGAGACCGCCTCCGGCCTGAAGCAGGAGGTGATCGGCCGCGAGATCATCCCGTGCGACTCGGTCGTGCTGGCCGTCGGCCAGGACAACGCGTTCCCCTGGATCGAACGGAGTATCGGGCTCGAGTTCGGCAAGTGGGACATGCCGGTCGTGGACAAGACGACGTTCATGTCGACGAGGGCAGGCGTCTTCTTCGGCGGCGATGCGGCGTTCGGGCCGGCGAACATCATCTGGGCCGTCGAGCAGGGGCACCAGGCCGCCATCTCGATCCACAACTACTGCCACGGCGTTGCCATCACCGAGCGCCCCGCGCAGGGCATGACGCTCGCGAGCACGAAGATGGGTCTGCACGAGTGGGCGTACAGCAACGATTACGATCCGCATCAGCGGCAGAAGATGCACCACGTGGACCTGCCCGCCCGCTTCGAGCACATGACGACCGAAGTGGAGAAGGGCTTCACCGCGGAGCAGACGCGGGTCGAAGTGGAGCGCTGCCTGAACTGCGACATGGAGACGCACTTCGTGGACTCGCTCTGCATCGAGTGCGACGCCTGCATCGACATCTGTCCGGTGGACTGCCTCACGATCACGCCGGCGGCCGAGGAACCGGACCTGCGCCTGAGGTTCCTCGAGCCGGCGCTCAACACCGACCAGCCGATCTTCATGTCCGGCCCGCTCAAGCAGACCAGCCGGGTCATGGCCAAGGACGAAAACGTCTGCCTCCACTGCGGCCTCTGCGCCGAACGATGCCCCACGTATGCCTGGGACATGCGGAAGTTCGTGCTGGAAATACCCTACGCGGGGCTCCCAGCTCCCAGCTCCCAGCTTCCGGCAGGGAGTTCACACATCGAAACGACAGTGGCCAAGGCGTAGTTCGGACAGGTTGGCAGGACCTCGCGACGGCCCGCGTGAGCGGACGGGCCAGCCGCTGTCGTCCAAGTCCAAACGCGCACGATGGAAGCGGAAGCGGGGAGTCCTTAGCCGGAAGCTGGAGCCGGACGCTGGACGCTGGAAGCTAGAGAACATATGGATCGCGTGAACAACTTCGCCTTCAAAATCGCCACGGCGAACGGCACCGGCTCCGCCTCGGCGAATGGCCTGATCATGCAGGCGATCTTCCGGATGGGCGTGCCGGTGACGGGCAAGAACGTCTTCCCCTCGAATATCCAGGGCCTGCCGACCTGGTACGAGATCCGGGTCAGCCGGAAGGGGTACACCGCGCGGACGCCGAATTTCGATCTGATGGTGGCGATGAATCCCGCCACGTACCAGCGCGACGTGACGGAGCTGCGCCCCGGCGGCTGGCTCGTGTACGACTCCACATGGCCGCTCGACGAGCGGCTCGTGCGGCCGGATGTGACGTCGCTCGGGATCCCGCTCGCGGAGCTGTGCAACGCGGCGTTCAAGGGTGTCCGCGAGCGGATCCTGATGAAGAACATCGCCTATGCGGGCGCGCTGGCCGGGCTGCTCGACATGGACACGGAGATCATCCGCGCGCTGCTCACGGAGAAGTTCTCGCGCAAGCCCGCCCTGATGGACTCGAACCGCACCGCGATCGATCTCGGGTACGACTATGTGCGAAGCCACTTCCCCTGCCCGTTGCCGGTTCGACTCGAGGCGATGAACGAGACCGCCGATTCGATCCTGATCGACGGGAACACGGCCGCGGCGCTCGGCTGCCTGTATGCAGGCGCGACCGTGGGGGCGTGGTATCCGATCACCCCGGCGACATCCCTGATGGAGGCGTTCAAGAGCTTCTGCCAGAAGTACCGGGTGGACGGGGACTCGAAGCAGAACCGCTTCGCGATCCTGCAGGCAGAGGACGAGCTCGCGGCGGTCGGGATGGTGATTGGCGCGTCGTGGGCCGGCGCGCGCGCCTTCACGCCCACGGCAGGCCCGGGCATCTCGCTGATGTCGGAGTTCATCGGCCTGGCGTACTACGCCGAGGTGCCGGCGGTGATCTTCGACGTGCAGCGCACCGGCCCCTCGACGGGCATGCCGACGCGGACGCAGCAGGGCGATCTGATGCTCTGCGCCTATGCGTCCCACGGGGATACCCGGCACATCTGCCTCTATCCCTGCGACCCGCGCGAAGCCTTCGAGTTCGCCGCCGCGTCGTTCGATCTCGCCGAACGGTTCCAGACGCCCGTGTTCGTGCTGAGCGACCTCGACATCGGGATGAACGACTGGATGGTGCCGAAGCTCGCGTGGGACGACAGCTACCGCCCGGATCGCGGCAAGGTGCTGTCCGCGGACGAGCTGGAAGGCATCAAGACCTTCTATCGCTATATCGATGCCGATGGCGACGGAATCGCGGCGCGAACACTGCCCGGGATCAGCCCGAAGGGGGCGTTCTTCACGCGCGGGTCCGGGCACAACCGCTTCGGCGCCTACACGGAGGACGGCGACGAGTACGTCGAGGTGATCGACCGGATCGACAGGAAGATCCAGCAGGCGGCGCGCGCCGTGCCGGCGCCGGTGTTCCGGAGCGCGCCCGGCGCGAAGATGGGGCTCGTCACGGTCGGCGGCTGCCACGCGGCGTGTCTCGAGGCGCTCGACCTCCTCGCGGCCGACGGGGTGGCGCTCGATTACATGCGCGTCCGCGGCTTCCCGTTCGGCGCCGAGGTCACGAAGTTCCTGGAGGCCCACGACGTCAACTTCATCGTCGAGCAGAACCGCGACGGGCAGCTGCGCAGCCTCATCATGCTCGAGACCGGCGTGCCGATCGAGAAGCTCGAGTCGGTGCGGTACTACGGCGGGTTCCCGATGAGCGCGAACCACGTGATTGCCGGCGTCAAGGCGAAGCTGGAGCGGGCGGCATGAGTTACATCACCAAACCGAAGGTGCATCACCCCGGGCTCCAGCAGAACGCGATCGGGCTGACCCGCCGCGACTACGAAGGGACCATCACGACGCTCTGTGCCGGCTGCGGGCACGACTCGATTACCGCCGCCATCATCCAGGCGTTCTGGGACCTTTCGATCCCGCCGCACACGGTCGCGAAGCTCTCGGGCATCGGCTGTTCGTCGAAAACCCCGGCGTACTTCCTGCGGGAGGCGCACGGCTTCAACAGCGTGCACGGGCGCATGCCGGCCCTCGTGGCGGGCGCGAATGCCGCGAACCGCGACATCACCTACATCGGCATCTCCGGCGACGGCGATTCCCTGTCGATTGGCCTCGGGCAGCTGTGCCACGCGATCCGCCGCAACGTCAACGTGCTCTACGTGCTCGAGAACAACGGCGTCTACGGCCTCACCAAAGGGCAGTTCTCGGCGTCGGCGGATCCCGGCTCCCTCAGCAAGAAAGGGGAGCCCAACACCATGGACGCCATCGACGGCTGCCTGCTCGCGCTCACGCTCGGCGCGACCTTCGTCGCGCGGGGGTTTTCCGGCGACAAGGCGCAGCTGGTGCCGATGCTGAAGGCCGGCCTGCGGCACAAGGGGTTCGCCTTCATCGACGTCATCTCGCCGTGCGTGACCTTCAACGACCACGAGGGCTCGACCAAGAGCTACGGGTATACCCGTGAGCACAACGTCGAGGTCGTGCAGGCGGATTTCGTCCCGCCGGCGTCAGCCATCACCGCCGAATACGAGCCGGGCAGCGCGCGCAACGTCATGTTGCACGACGGGAGCTGGGTCCGGCTGCGCAAGGTTGCGGGGGAGTACGATGCGACGGACCGCGATCTGGCCTACCGGCATATCCGGGACCGCCAGAAAGCCGGGGAAGTCGTCACCGGGCTCCTCTACCTGTCGCCCGACTCGAAAGACCTGCACGACCAGAGCAATACGGTGTCGACCCCGCTGACTCAACTGCCGTACGACATGCTGTGCCCGGGCAACGACGAGCTCCAGAAGCTGCAGAAGCGGTTCCGATAAGGTGCCACGTGCGAGGGGCCTCGTGCCCGTCCGACGTGCACGGGCAGACCGACCGCCTGGCTCTCGGGTGGGACGTTGCAGGTTGGATGTTGCGCGATTACCCGTGTCGCACGTAGGATTTAGCGGTCCCGGAGAGTCGATCCGAACTGTCGCACGGACGTCTGCCTCCGGGAAGGGTCGAATTTGACAGCTGGACCGTAGGAGCGTAGTTTCCGCACGGGTGTGCCCGTGTTCGGGGACATTGAAGGGGGAAGAATGCAAAGGGTAATTCGTTTGTCCGGGTTATGTCTCTTCGCGCTCGCGTGGGTGCTCGTGCTGGCCGCACCCGCCGCCGCGCAGTTCGACAGGGGCCAGATTTCTGGCACCGTCAAGGACGCACAGGGCGCCGTCGTCCCTGGGGCGACCGTCGTGGTCACCAACACGCAGACGCAAATCACG
>JANMCN010000021.1:0-4432 GCA_031361295.1 Acidobacteriota bacterium
AGGGATCACAGAACGGGCCTGAAATTGATGATTTCAAGCCACTTTTTATTGGATCCTTGGTTGGCCTCGATCGCCTGTCGCTTCTTGTGCTCACTAAAGCCTGAGGCACGCCGATTTCCTCGCCGGCCTCGAGTTTCGTGACCGGACCGGGGCAGGCATCTATCTCTGCGCGGCATGCGAGAAACGCTTCGTCGATGACGTCATCTCCGTATCGGAACCCGGTCCTGGTGGATGTGTATCGGCGGATCACCGCGCCGGTTCAATTCGCGCAGCCTGCGCGCGACCTGATCGAACTGTTGAAGCCGATGGAAGGCGCGCGCGTCCTGGACGTCGGGACCGGCACCGGGGCAGTCGCACAACACATGATCCCACGCGCTGGAAAGGGCGGACGCGTGGTTGGCGTCGATGCATCGATTGAGATGCTGCAGGTCGCCAGACGCACCGTCAGGTGCGCGGTTGTCGCTGGCGCGCTCCCCGCACTTCCGTTTCGTGACGGCGTGTTCGATATCGTGGCCGCGGGTTTCGTGATCTCTCACGTCGCCGACTACGAACAGGCGCTTCGTGATGTTGTGAGGGTGTGTCGCGGTCAGGGTCGCGTCGGGGTGACGGCGTGGGGGTCGTTGCCCAATCCAGCGGCACAGTTGTGGAGTGAGATTGCGGGCCGGTTTGTTCCACGCAGTGAATTGGACACGGCGTTCCGGGCGCACGTTCCGTGCGAGGGCCTCTTCTCAGAACCAGTCAGGTTCCTTGGCGTTTTGAAAGAACGGGGACTCGCATCAGTGTCTGTCGAGACGCGGGTCTATCGGTGTCGGATGCCGACGGCAGACTTTCTGACGTCCCGGATGGCGAGCCTTCAAGGGAGCATCTTGAGTGATCGGCTCACGGCCGATGGGCGACGCCATTTCGAAAACCAGGTGGCTGAAGCGTTCAGCACTCGCTTCGGCGTCTTCGTGGAATGTGATCGCGACGTGCACTTTGGTGTAGGCGTGAGAGCGTGAACTGGAGTGATCCTGCGACGGCGTTTTGGTGGTGAGCCCGACCGCGTGACGCCCAAGGCGATCCAGCAGCAGTACTGGCGTCGCCACGAGTTCAGAGAGGAGCTGGCGCAAGCGGTGTAAGGGCCAGGCCGAACTGGGTGTCGGCCTGCACTCTGCGTGGCGTGGCGACCTATCGTTTCCTTTCTTCCTGCGTGGGTTGGTGTACGCGCTGGCGCGACAGTCCCAACAGACCAGCGCATCGCGCGCGCTCAGCTTTGGTGTCCCGGTTCGCAAGACCCGGACGGCGCGTCGAGCCGCTCGGGCTGCACGTCGGTCTTCTTCATCCGACGCACACGCGAGCCATCAACGCGCCCCGGAATCTCACTGCCTGTGCCGTGTGTGTGCCAAAGTCCGCGGGTTCTCATCATGAAACCGCCGATTTTTGGGACGAATCCGACGAAGGCGACGGTGTGAAAAACCGTTGTAGCTCCGACGGAAAAAGTCAGATCCGGCAAGCCCTGTGGGAGGCGCCTGCGAAGGATGATTGTCCGGCTCTCCTACGTGGTCCATCACGTCGATCTCTCCCGTCGCCGGCCAGCGGCCGGTGCCCAGGATCCAGAACGCCGGCCGCAGCCCGGCGCCTATGCTCACTTTGGTCCTCGCCGCTGCCCTGCCGCGCGTGAACTCGAACTTGCCCTTCGTGTCGATTCGCCCGGACACGAAGTCGAACGATCGGCCCTCCCGTGTTTTGAGCGTGCGGTAGCGCGGCCGGCTGGCAAGTACGCCTCGAGTCGCTCCTTCTGCATCCCCTGGGATGCACGTGATCACGTCGGGGCGTCCACGTATGCCTGCTGCTCGTTGTTTGGGTGTTCGTGTTGTCGGCCGTCGCCGGGAGCTGAGCGTCGTCCTCAGCTCGAGCGCGAGCCGCGGCGGCGCCTGGACGCATGAAGGCGGGCTGCCGCCACGCCCAGCAAGGTAGCCGTGGGGACGTTCAACGTAACGGAGGATTATGTCATCGTCGTTACTCCTTGACTGGCAACCCATCTCTGCCATAATCAGCGCCCCAATCGATACACGTCCGAGGTCTTACTGATGATGCGTGTGTGTTCCCCCAAGGTCGCCGCCTTCGTCGTGACGCTCCTGGCCAGTGCAGCGTTCGCCGCGGATCAGCGTGCCGGTCAACCCGTCTTCACGCACGGCGTGGCGAGCGGCGACGTCACCTCTACGAGCGCGATCCTCTGGACGAAAGTCGACCGCGCTACGTCAGTGAAACTGGAAATCTGGGACAATCCGTCGCTCTCAGGTGCGAAGGCATTCCAGGCCACGGAGCCGCGGGCGTCCGACACGAATGACTTTACCGTCAAGATCGAGGCGACTGGGCTTTCCGCGGGCACGACCTATTACTACCGCTTCAGGCATGGCGACCAGGCCGGAGATTCGGTGAGCCCCGTCGGGACCTTCAAGACCGCTCCCGACCCCGGCGCAGCCGCGAACGTCAGGTTCACCTTCACCGGCGATTCAGATGGCACGCGGGTCGCAAGCCAACCGGCGTTCAACAACTTCGAGGTGCTGAACGCGGCGCGGCTGGAGAATGCTGACTTCTTCGTGTACCTGGGAGACACGATCTACGGAGACTCCGCCTTCAGACCGTCGCCGGCGGTCACGGTGGAGGACTACCATGCCGCGTACAAGTTGAATCGGGCGTATCCCAACCTGACGAACCTCCTCGAGAGCACGTCAACCTACGCGCTGGCCGATGACCACGAAGTCGTCGACAATTACGCTGGACAGACGGTCGATCCACTGCGATACCGCGCTGGCATTGCGGCGTTTCGCCATTACCTGCCGGTTCGTGACACTGGCCTGCCCTTCGATTCGTCGTGCGCGGGACAGCCGATGTTCAAGGTATTCCACCGCGGCAGCTTGGTGGACGTCATCGTGCTCGATGAGCGGTCGTGTCGAAGCGCCGACGTCGCAGCGCTGTGCGCCGGCGATCTCGTGCCGACGCTGCCGGCTGCTGTCCGGGTCCAGTTCGGTTTTCGTCCCAGTCCGCCCACCGGCTGCCTGGCGGCAATTAATGATCCGACCCGGACGCTGCTCGGAGCGGTTCAGAAACAAGCCTTCAAGGATGCGCTGGTGAACTCTACGGCGAAATTCAAGTTCATTCTCAACGAGGACCCGATCCAGCAGTTCTGGGCGCTGCCGTACGACCGGTGGGAAGGCTACGGAGCGGAGCGGCAAGAGATTCTGGATTTCATCCACGACCCTGACGCGAACCCCGCGACGCCCGATAGCATCGGCGGCGTCATCTTTCTGACGACCGATATCCATGCGACGCTCGTCAACGAGGTCTTCAAGGACCGGTTCACCAGCCCCGGCACGATCGCGCAGGAGGTCGTCACCGGCCCGATCGCGGCGGTCACGTACCAGCAGGAGGTCGCCGGGTTTGGCGGCGCGGGATTGGTCGCGAAGCTCCAGGCGGCGCTGACGCTGGCCGGAGTGGATTGCCGCAACCTCAATCAGAATTCATACGCCGTTATCGACGTGGACGCCGCCAGTGGAACCGCCACAGTCACCATCAAGGATCAGAATGGGCTTCCCGCTCTGAATCAGGTGTCACCGTTCGGGGCGTGCGCGAAGACGTTCGGCCAATAGGAGCTGCTCATGCTGAAGCAAGTAACGTTGTCGACGCTGTTGGCCCTCGCAACGGCTCTGGGGCTCTGCGCTCCTGCCCACGCAGACGTCGTCGTCGACGGCAGCACGGGCCCGGGCTCCGTCTACCGCCTCGTTCGGCCGACGAACTGGAACGGCATCTTGCTGCTTTACGCGCACGGCTACATCTCGAAGGACGCGCCGGTCGTCATCACGCCCGACACACAGCTCGTCATCTCGCTGCTGACGACCCAGGGCTTCGCGGTCGCCGCCTCGAGCTTCTCCGAGAACGGCTGGGTAATCAAGGACGGCACGCAGCGGACGCACCAGCTCCTCGGGCTCTTCACCTCGAAATTCGGCACACCGGCCCGCGTCTATGCGGCGGGAGCGTCGATGGGCGGGCTCATCGCCATCCGCCTCACCGAGACCTGGCCGGGCGATTTCGCGGGGGTGCTTCCCGCCTGCGCGGTCGCCGGTGGTCTGACACGGCAGTACGACTACGCTCTCAACGTGCGCGTGCTCTTCGACCTGTTCTATCCCGGCGTTCTCGCCGGGACTGCGGTCGACGTCCCGGCAGGGATCGATGTCAATCGGGACATCGTCGGTCCCGCCGTCGCCGCGATGACGGCCAATCCCGCCGGTGCGGCGGCGATCGCCAGCATCGCGCAGACGCCCGTCCCGTTCGCGAGCGGCGCGGAGCTCCTTGGATCGATTGCGACCGCGCTCGGCGGAGCCGCGGGCTACCCGGAAATACTCGGGCTCACGCACGGTCACGCGTACTTCGACAATATGGCAACGCAGTA
>JANMCN010000045.1:0-6804 GCA_031361295.1 Acidobacteriota bacterium
CAGTTCTCGACGAGCTCGTTCTGCCTGGCCGCGTCCAGGCTCGTCGGGCCGTCCCAGATCAACTCGACGCCGAGCTCCCGGGCGGCTTCTTCCGCGCCCGCCCGGCAGCTGACGAAGTAGGGATCGCCTTTCGCCTTCGGCATCATGGCGACGACCGGGCGCCGCACCTGGGACGGCACCGCAGGCGCGGCATGGTCGGAGGCGCGTCCAGCCGGCGCGATCGAGCGGACGAGCCAGATGTTCGTCCCGGCCACGAGCAGCGCGCCCCCGATGACGGCGGCGCAGAGGACCGCGACCTGGCTGTTCTTCACGACCGTGTCCTCGGCAGCGGCATGTGTGGATTCGCTTCCATCGTAGTCAGGCTCCTGGCGGGAAGCCGCGAGGCCGCCGGCCCCTTCGTCCCCGGTGGAATATACCCTGACTGCCGTACGCGCACGGCTGCGCACCCGATCGAGGGCGATGGTCGCCACGAGCAGCGTCCCGGTGAGGACACCTGTCAGCTCCGACGGCAGGGCGGCGAGGTGCAGCCCGTTGCGCAGGACCGCGAGCGTCGCAAGGCCGATGAGCGTGCCCCACATGGTGCCGCGCCCGCCGAACACCGACGTGCCTCCCAGCACCACCGCCGTGATGGCGTCGAGCTCGTAGCCCAGGCCGGCGTCCGACTTCGCCTGACCGAGGTGCGCGACGTACACGATCGCGGCCAGGCTCGACATCACGCCGGAGAGGAGATAGGCGAGGGCAATGCGTCGCGAAACCGGGATGCCGGCGTAACGTGCGCCGGCCGAGCCGAAGCCGATCGCATACCATCCGCGCCCGACAACGGAGCGGTGCAGCAGCACCACATACGCGCCAAACACGACGACGAACAGCGGCAGTTGCGCCGGGATGACATCCCCGAGGTACCCCTGGCCCAGCGCCACGAACCCGGCCGGAAACCCGGTGTAGTTGACGGCGCCCTGCGTCATCCCTTCCGCGATCCCGCGAAAGAGGGAAAACGTTCCCAGCGTGACGATGATCGGAGGGATCTGGAAGCGCGCGATCAGGAGGGCGTTCACACTGCCCCCGGCGCACCCGACGAGCAGGGCCAGCACCGCGGCACCCGGGATCGGGAGGTGCCAGTCAGCGTAGGCGGCGCCGAAGACGACGGCCGCAAGGCCCATCATCGATCCGACCGACAAATCGATGCCGCCGCTGACGACGACCGGGGTCATCGCGATGGCCAGCAGCCCCAGTTCCACGCTGAGCCGCGTGACTTCGAAGAAATTGCCCACCGTCGAGAAGTTGCGGGCGACAGCCGAGAACAGCGCAATCTCTCCGGCCAGCGCGAGGAGGACGATCCATTCGCCGTTGGGGAACCAGCGCGCCCGCCAGGTGTGGATCATGCCGCGTCCGCCACGGCCGCGACCGCGCGGCGGCGATCGCCCCCTTCGCGGACGGCATCGATCGCCACGGCGGCGAGGATGATCGTTCCCTGCAGCGCCCGTTCCCAATAGGCGTTGACGCCCAGGAACGTCAGCGCGGGGCCGACGGCGCCGAGCAGCACGATGCCGAGCAGCGTGCCGGCGACGCTGCCCTGTCCGCCTTTCACGGCAGCGCCCCCGACCACCGCCGCGGCAATCACCTTCATCTCGAGGCCGATGCCGGCGTTGCTCGGAATCTGGTTGAAGCGCACGGAGTTGAGCAGCGCGGCCAGCCCCGTCAACGCGCCCGCGACCGCAAACACCGAGCACTTGATGCGCGCCGTGTCGAAACCGGCCAGCCGCGCCGCGTGCTCGTTCGATCCCGTCGCATAGACCGCGCGCCCGGCCGACAGGTTTCGCATCCCCCAGCCAAGCCCGGCCTGCAGGGCCACGACGACCGCGCAGGCCACGAACGGATACGTCCCCTGGGCCAGCCCGAACCACTGGAACCCGGCCGGCAGGTCCTGCACCCACGTGCCCTGCGTCGTCCAGCGCAGTGCATCCCGCCACGCGACCATCGTCGCGAGGGTGACGACAACCGACGGAATGCGGACATAAGCCACGAGCACGCCGTTCAAGGACCCGAGCGCCGCGCCTGCCAGACACGCCGTCAGGGCCACGAAGGGCATCGGTGCGCCAGCCTTCGCCACGACGCCGGCCACGACGCCGCAGATGGCGAACATCGATCCGGCGGAGATGTCGATATTGCCCGTGAGGATCACGAGGGTGGCGCCCAGTGCCACGATGAGCGCTGGCATGTTGCCGAGGAACAGGTCCGCGAGATTGTCGTGGGCGAAGTACGCCGGCGCCACCACCGCCAGGACCAGTCCCAGCGCAACGATGACCAGCGCGATTGACACTTCCCGGCGATGGCGGTTCAGCATTCGGGTTCTGCCATGACTGTCGCGCCGTCGCGCTTCGCCATTATTCCTCAAGCGGCGGCCCGCAGCGCGCGCACGCCCTGCGGTGTAGAATTCGGCCCAGCGACCGCATGACGACCTCCACGTCCCCGCGCTTCGGCCGGCTGCTCGCGACCTGACCGCCCGAGATGCGACCGCTGGCGCTCCTCCTCTTACTCGCTGCGACAACCCTCGGTGCGCAGAGCCGCGACATGCGGTGGGCGGCGGATCCCGAAGGCGGGGCTCCGTACGTCCAGGCCGACCCGGCGGACCCCGCCCGGGTCGAGGGCTTCGAGGTGGAGATCGCGGATCTCATCGCACGCGCCCTTGGCCGCACCGCCCGGTTCACGCTCGTCGCGTATGCGTCGATCGACCAGTCGGTCGCACGCGGCGATGCGGACCTCGGGTTGAACGGCCTCGAAAACACGCCGGCGCGCCGCGCCGCGATGGCCGTCACCGTTCCCTACTACGAATTCCGTGAAGTGCTCTCGGTGAGGACAGCCGACGCGGCTCGGCTCGGCAGCCTGGCCGACCTCGCAGGCCGGCGCGTCGGCACGCTCGGCGGCACGATGGCGTACGAGATCCTGGTGGCGGCCGGTCCACGCTACCGGATCGAGACGGTATCGTACGACGATGACGTGCACCCGTACAGTGATCTGCTGCTCGGCCGGGTGGACGCGGTCCTGCTCGACAACGTGATCGCCGAGCGCCGGGTCAGCCAGGTGTCGGGTGTGACCGTGCAGCCCGGCACCATCGCGACCGGACATTACGTCGGCGTGCTCGCGCGCGGGAACGACGCGATGCGCGACCAGGTGAGCGGCGCATTGCTGACCGCGATGCGGGACGGGTCGCTGGAGCGCATCCTGCGCAAGTGGCACGTGTGGAATGGCGATCAGCCGGAGTTGTATGCACGGTTGCTCCGCGGGGAGACACCACCGACCGCCTCGGTGGCCGCGGACGGCATCTCAAACGACACGGCGGCGATGGTGCCGACGGCGTGGCAGGCCACGCGCCGCTACCTTCCAACCCTCGTTCGCGCCGCGGGCGTGACGCTCCTGCTCTCGTGTCTCTCGATGGCCCTGGCCGTCGCCCTCGGCATGTTGATCGCCAGCGGGCGCGTGTACGGCGGCGCGCCCCTCCGGGCTGCGCTCACCGGGTACGTGGAGCTGATGCGGGGCACGCCGATCCTCCTCCAGCTGTTCGTGATCTATTACGGGATTGCGGCAGCGGTGCGGCTGCCTGCCTTCGTGGCCGCGCTCGCCGGGCTGGCGTTGAACTACGCCGCCTACGAGAGCGAGATCTATCGTGGCGCGCTCGAGGCCGTGTCGATCGGACAGCTGGAGGCGGCGCGCACGCTCGGGTTCACGGAACGGCAGATCCTGGCGCTCGTCCGGGGCCCGCAGGCGTTCCGCCTTGCCCTGCCGCCCATGACGAACGACTTCGTCGCCCTGCTAAAGGATTCGTCGCTGGTATCGGTGCTCACCGTCGTCGAGCTCACGAAGCAGACGCAGATTTTCGCCGCGAACATCGGGAGCTGGGTGATCCCAGGCTCCTTGTGCGCGGCGCTGTACCTGGCGATGTCGCTGCCGCTCGCCGCGACGGCGCGCCGCCTGGAGCGGCGATGGAAGGCGCCGACCTCATGAGCGTCGTCCTCGACGTCCGCGACGTGCATCTTCGCCGAGGCACGCGGCGCATTCTGACCGGCATGAGCTTCGAGGTTCCGCGCGGGGCGCTCATTGCTCTGATGGGGCCGTCCGGATCCGGCAAGACCACGATGCTGCGCGCAATTGCCGCGCTCGAGCGCTTCGACCAGGGGACGATTGTCCTCGAAGGCCTTGCAGCCGCCGGGGGGCGCATGCTGGGACGCGATGCGCTGCGGGAGTGGCGGGCGCGCCTGGGACTCGTCTTCCAGTTCCATCACCTCTTCGACCACCTGACCGCGCTCGACAACGTCACCCTGGCCCCGGTGCACGTCCACCGTGTGGCGAGAGCGACGGCGGAGCGACGGGCTCGCGATCTGCTGCAGTCCCTCGGTGTCGAACACCGCGCCGGCGCCCTCCCTCGTGAGTTGTCTGGCGGGGAGGCCCAGCGGGTCGCCATCGCGCGGGCCCTGGCCCTCGACCCGCCGCTGTTGATGATGGACGAACCGACGGCCTCGCTGGATCCGGCGCGCCGCGGCGAACTGGGTCTGCTGCTGCGCAGTCTTGCCGCACGCGGGCGGGCCGTCCTGGTCTCGACCCACGACGACGCGTTTGTGGGCGAGTTTGCCACAGGCGCCGTCCGCATGGTCGACGGCGCCGCGCAGTGACGGCAGACCAACGACGGTCGGCCCGGCTGGCACCACGTGTGCGATCATTTCGCGATGGCGGGTCGTGACGGCGCGAAAATCGTGTACTCCAGCGACAAGGGCAGAGTCTGCCCGACATGCGGCTGGCCGGCCGCCGAATGCCGCTGCCGTCGCACGCAGGCCGGCGTCGCCGTGCCGGCCCGTGTCGTGGCGAAGCTCAGGATCGAGAAGGCGGGTCGGGGCGGGAAGACCGTCACCGTCGTCTACGGCCTTCCGCAGAACGACGCCTTCCTGAAGGAGCTCTGCCAGGATCTGAAGCGCGGGTGCGGAACGGGCGGTGCCGTCGCCGACGGCACCGTCCAGCTCCAGGGCGATCTGCGGGAGCGCGTTCGCGGCCTCCTGATCGAGCGGAACATCACCGTCAAGGGATGAGACCGTCCGGCCCGATCGACGACGCCCCTGCGGCTACAACGCGAGCTTGCCCTTGTTCAAGGCCAGCCACTGGTCGAAGTTCTGCAGGGCCGGATTGAGCGATCTGGCGAGTTCGATGTCGCGCGCCCCGAGGATCTCCTTCTCGAAGTCGCGATAGAGCTGGAACATGTTGCCCAGCTCGTCGGCGCCCGGGAAGCCGAAGCCGCGGTAGACGTCAGGATCGACATCCTGGTATTTGACCGGCACGCCGAGTGTCTTCGCCAGCTTGTCGCTCATCTCGTCGAGCGTCAGATTCTCGCCTGCGATTCCCACCGTCTTGCCGATGTACTTCGAGCCGGCCTTGAAGATGCCGTACGCCACCTTGCCGATGTCCTCCACCGCAATGCCGGCGAGACGCTTGTTCCCGAGGGGGAACGTCCAGCCGTAGACGCCATCGGCTCCTTTCTTGGGACCAATACCGAACGAGTACAGGTTGTCCCAGTAGAAGGACGTGACGAGGTACGTGACGGGCAGCCCGGCGAAATACGCGTCGGCGTCGGCCTTGGCATCGAAGTGCGGAACGCGGTAGTCCTTCTGAAGCATCGGCATCCTCGTGTCACCGTGGTCCATCAGCTTCCGCGTGTCTTCGAGGGTGGACCAGATCACGTGCGGGACGCCGGCAGCCTTCGCCGCCTGCGCCAGGTTGCGCGCCTGGCTCTTTTCCTTCTCCGCCGAGAGGTGCTCCCAGAAATTGGTGACACAGTACGCCCCGGCGGCACCGGCAAAGGCGCGCTCGAGGCTCGCCAGGTCGTCGAGGTCGGCGCGGACGACCTCCGCTCCCCTGTCCGCCAGGACCCGCGCGGCATCCTTGTTCGGATCCCGAGTGATGGCCCGGACCGCAAATGTTCCATTGCCGTCCGCAAGGATGGCGCGCGCCAGTGCGCCTCCCTGGGCGCCGGTCGCGCCGACGACTGCAATGACGTTCTTTCCCGCCATATGACTTTGCTCCTTCGTGCGATGTGAGAGTCAGCCCGGATTTTACTTCAGCCCGCCTGCGATCCGAAGAAGCCGATCCCGGCTCTCGCCCCTTCGACAGTCCCCGTTGCCGGGACTTGACTCGCGCGCACGCGAGGTCCATGCTGGGACCAGTTCGGTTTCGACAGGAGGCCAACGTGGACGAACCACCGGGTCAGGTGCGGGCCTTACGGGGTACTGCCGGCTAATCGCCGCGCGCAGCCGCTTCAGCCGGTCACGCGGTCCCACCCGTTGCCGGCAGTCCCCGCCGTAGGCGTCCTTCCCCTTCCCACGTTCTTCGGTCCCTCAGCGCACACCGCCCCAGCGTCAGGTTTCCTGCAGCGCGAGCGCCAGGATGCTGGCCTGTGTGGCTTCGCTTCGCGTGAGCACGCCGCGAATCGTCCCCGCCTGCATCACCGCAATCCGATCGCTCATGCCGAGGATTTCGGGAAGCTCGGACGAGATCATGATGATGGCGAGGCCTTGCTCGGCAAGGGTCTGCATCAGGGCATGGATCTCGGCCTTCGAGCCGACGTCCACACCCTGCGTGGGCTCGTCGAGGATCAGGACGGCCGGCTTGATCGCCAGCCAGCGGGCCAGCGCCACCTTCTGCTGGTTGCCGCCGGAGAGCGCGCCGACATCCGTCATGACGGAGGGCGTCTTGATGCGCAGCTGATCCACGTAGCGCGCGGCCGCCGCGCGTTCAGCCGGCCCGTCGATCAGCCCTCGGCGG
>JANMCN010000135.1:0-1887 GCA_031361295.1 Acidobacteriota bacterium
CGGATGGCGCTCGCCCACCTGGACGATGCCGGCGTCGAGGTCGAAGGGCTGCTGCCCGCGGTCGTGAGTCAGGCCACCCGCACGGCGATGCTCCGGATGATCGAACGCCGCATCAACGCCCCGATGGCGTCGAGCGTCGGACGGCTGTTCGACGCAGCCGCGGCGATCTGTGGCGGACCCGCGACGAACACGTTCGAAGGGCACGCGGCGATGTGGCTCGAGGGGATGGCCGAGACCGTCGATGATGGCGGCGTATACCCCTTCGAGGTCGAAGGATTGGCGCCGTCGGTCGTCGACACGCGGCCGCTCGTTCGCGGGATGGCCGCGGACCGCCGCGCCGGGGTCGCCGCGGCAGTCATGGCGCGCCGATTCCATCGCACGCTGGCGGCGGTGGCGGCTGAGTTGTGCCGGCGCCTCCGTCACCGGACCGGCCTGTCCACGGTGGTCCTCTCCGGCGGGGTCTTCGCCAACGCCACCCTCGTTCGTGACATCGAGGCCGCGCTGGCAGGCCACGACCTGCGGGTGTATTGTCATCACCTGGTGCCACCCGGCGACGGGGGGCTCTCTCTGGGGCAGCTGGCCGTGGCGGTCGCGCGGACACGCGGGACGCGGAGGAGTTGAACGATGTGCCTGGGAATTCCCGGGAAGGTCATCGAGACCTTCCTGGAGCACGGCATCCTGATGGGGAAGGTCGACTTCGGCGGCGTGTCGAAGCGCGTGTGCCTCCACCACGTTCCCGAGGCCGTGGTGGGCGAGTACGTGCTCGTACACGTGGGCTTCGCGCTGGCTGCCATGGATGAAGCCGAGGCGCAGCGCGTGTTCGAGTTCCTCGACGGCATGAACCAGCTGGGAGAGCTCGATGAAGTTCCTTGACGAGTTCCGGGATGGCCGCACGGTCGCGAACCTGGTCCGGGCCATCGAGGCCCGCGTCTCCAGGCCGTGGACGATCATGGAGGTGTGCGGCGGGCAGACCCACACCATTGTCAAATACGGGATAGACGAAGTGCTCCCGGCGGCCATCGAGCTGGTGCACGGGCCGGGATGTCCGGTCTGCGTCACCCCGCTGGAAGTGCTCGATCGCGCCCACGCGATCGCGGAGCGTCCGGACGTCACGTTCTGCTCGTTCGGGGACATGCTGCGCGTTCCGGGTTCGCGCGCCGACCTCCTGCAGCTCAAGTCCCGGGGGGCCGACGTGCGGATGGTGTACTCGCCGCTCGACGCCGTCCAGATTGCCGCGGCGAATCCGCAGCGACAGGTCGTATTCTTCGCCATCGGCTTCGAGACGACCGCTCCCGCCAATGCGATGGCGGTTTCGCTGGCCGAGCACCGCGGGCTCACCAACTTCAGCATGCTCGTGTCGCACGTGCTGGTGCCGCCGGCGATCAGCGCCATCCTCGAGGCGCCCGACAACCGGGTCCAGGCCTTCCTCGGGCCCGGCCATGTCTGCACGGTTGTGGGATATGCGGAGTACGAGCCGCTCGTGGAGCGCCATCGCGTCCCGATCGTGATCACCGGATTCGAGCCGGTGGACATGCTCCACGGGATCCTGATGACGGTCGAGCAACTCGAAGCCGGCGAAGCCCGGCTGGAGAACCAGTACGCGCGCGTCGTACGGCGCGACGGCAACCGCGCGTCGGTGGACCTCATCCATCAGGTCTTCGAGGTGTGCGACAGGAAATGGCGCGGGGTGGGGTCGATTCCGTCGAGTGGCTGGCGGCTCACCGAGCGCTACTGGGCCTTTGATGCCGAACGGCGCTTCGAGGTCCAGGCGATCGAGACCGAAGAATCGGCCGTCTGTATCAGCGGCGAAGTGCTGCGCGGGCTGAAAAAGCCGCACGATTGCCCGGCGTTCGGTTCGCTGTGCACGCCGGACAGCCCGCTGGGCGC
>JANMCN010000137.1:0-16505 GCA_031361295.1 Acidobacteriota bacterium
GTTGCCGTCGAACGCGACCTGCGCGGGATCCTCGATGATGGGATCCGCCAGCACGGGCTCCAGCCGGTAACCGGGAGGGAGGGACAGACGTCTGGCTTCTTCGGCCGGCGTCAAGGGGCGCACGGGCGGCTTCGGCGACAAATCGGCTTTCGCGTTCGCCGGGTCCTTCGCGTCCGGAGCGGCACCGGGGCCGGGGCCACCATCCGCGGTCTGGATGGTGCCCCCGCTTTGCGCGTGCGAGGGTCGGATGAACGGTGTACGCAGCGTCGCCGCCAGCGTCACGAGGGCAGAGACTGTCAGCAGATAGCGAGGTGCTCGACCTGTCATGGGTTGCCCGCCCGGGCGCGTGGATTATATCTCGCGGACCGCAGCGCACGGCCGGCCGCGGGAGCCGTCCGCGACAGCGACGGCGGCGACCCACACCGCGGCCCGCGCGAGCGCGAGGATCGACGGCGACGGGGGCACATCGACGTGTTATCGCCTGGCCAGGTCACGATAGTTCGTGAGCCTGATGCCGCGGCGGGTGATCACTTCCCTCACCTTCGGGCTGGTCCACGCCTCCAGGACGGCACTGCGATCCGCAGCGACCCATTCGTACCCGCGATGGCCGTAGGCGCGCATTTCGGGATCGTCCGTGCCCGCATGGTCGATGTGCTCCCACAGTCCGGGGCCGAGGGTCTCGAGCTTTGCCGCCAGCTTGTCCGCCTTCACCGCGCCGCTGTCCTGGCTGTCGTAGACGCCCCGCAACCACTGGACGCCCAGCTCCGACGGCACGACGAGCCCGTACTCCCGGCTGAGACGCGAAACCACCGCCTCGACCTTCGGCGACAGAGAGGTGAAACCCATGTGGTTCCAGGTATACGTCGCCTGGGGCAGACGACGTCTGGCCGTCTCCAGCTGCGCGCGCAGCTCGCGCTCGACCTCCTCAAGCTTCCAGGCGCTCTCCTTGATGCTTGCCCCGGCCGGAAATCCTGGGCGCGGCAGCACGGCCGGAAAAAAATAGCCGTCGGCGTCCACGAGCGAGGCGGCATGCGTGAGCGGACGCCACTTGACGTTGTCCCATTCGCTCGTGAGCGCGAGGTGCACGCCAACATCCAGCCCCGGGTTCTCGTTGACGAACCTGACGGCTTCGGGAAACCACGGGCCCGGCACAATCACGTTCGTCGTCGTCAGGACACCGCGCTTGTAGGCATCGATCGTGGCGAGGTTGATGCCGTGCGCCGCCCCCATGTCGTCCCCCTTGACAATGAGCCGGATCGGGCCGGCGGGGAGCTGGAAAGCCAGGACGCCTAGCGCGAGCACGGGAACGAGGCAGATGCGCATGTCGAGAGTGTAACCCCGGCAACTCATCTGCGCGCCAGCCGCCCTCCGGGGCAGATAGCTGGACGACCCCAGCCGGCCGCGCCCTCAGCGCAATCGTGTGCGTTGCCGCCCGCTACGGCAACTTCAGGTACGTGTCCGGGACCGTGAACCCCCAGGTCTTCAACTGACGCGCCCACGTTCCGAGATTGTCCTTCGTGACGCGCACCACCTCCATCGGAATGATCTCCGGAACGTCCTGTTTGAGGTGCACCTTGTCGATGATGCGCTGCACCGACACGTAGCCCCACATGTAGGTGGGCTGGGCGAGCAGCACCGGCGCTAGTCCGTTGTCCACGTACACGAGCTGCCCCGGGAGGGCATCGACTGCGACGATCCTGATCTTCGCGGGATCGAGACTCAGCAGCCTCGGGGTGAAGAGGGCCCATCCGCCGAGCATCGCCCAGCCCTGAATCTGCGGGTTGGCCTTCTGCGCGCGGAGCACTTCGGCGGCCGCATCCTTCGACGTTTCGAGGTGGTGGAAGGTGCCGACGATCCTGATGCCCGGAGTCTTTGCGGCTTCCTTCTCGACCCCCTCCACCCGCCGGCGGAGATTCGGCGCGTTCTCGTTCCCCGCGAGAATCGCGACCGCGCCCTTCCTGCGCATCTGCGCGGCCAGCTCGCGCATCAGGGTCTCCCCCGTCTTTTCGTCATCCATCCCGTAGTACGCGAAGCGTTTCGACCCAGCCGCGTCGCTGTCGAAGGTCATCACCGGCACGCCGCCGGCGACGGCGGCGTCTATCGCTCCGGTCACTTTCGCGGCGTCCGAGCAGGAAATCAGGATGGCGCTCACACCCTCCCTGGCCGCCTCCGCGATCTTCTGCGCCTGGACCTGTCCGTCTTCGTCGTTCGGGGTCATCCAGACGATCTCGATGGGGACGCCATGCTTCTGCGCGAGCTCCTTCGCGGCGGCCTCAGCGCCTTTGCGTGCGGACACGAAGATCGGGTTCGTCGCGCTCTTCGCGATCATCGCGATCTTCAGGCCGGGAGGGTGCGCCGGCCCGGATGGTGCCGGCGTGTTCTGCTTCCCGCCTCCGCATCCAGCCAGCCAGCCCGCGACTGTCATCACGAGCAGTGCGGTCGTCACTTTTGTCTTCATGTCTGCCTCCCGCGAACCGCCGTCCACGCCAATACATTTGTCCCGGTCGCCCCAAAGCCTCGCCGCAAGTTTCACGCATCGCGTTATCCGCCGTCCGTGATTGCGCGTGCGCGACGGCAGCGCGCCGGCCCACGCGCCGGCTCGCGGGCCGCTCTATGCAGAGGCACCGCGGCCTGTGCGAACCCGCATCCGCCGTCCCCAGTCGGACCTCGCTTTACGAAATTGACGGCGAATATACCCCGAAGCGCGGATGAGGTGCTACGCGCGCATGCTGGCGAGTCTCGCCGTGTGCAGGGACATAATGCCGCGGGACCAACAACGAGACCACGGGCCCGAAGCCGAACATATGGCCATACTGTGTGCGATATGGTCAGGCGATCGTCGGCGGTCGGCTCAGGAAGTCGGAAGGAGAACAGATGAAGATTCTGCTCTGGGTGCTCCAGGCATTGCTCGCGGCGGCGTTTCTGGCACACGGCTGGTTGCTGATCGCGCCGCCGGCGGCGGTGGCCGCGCAGATGAACGCCACGCTCCCCCGCTGGTTTCAGATCTTCCTTGGCGTGGCGGAAGTCCTGGCGGCTGTGGGTCTCACCGTGCCGGGCATCACCCGCATCCAGCCATGGCTCGTACCGGCGGCGGCCGGCGGAGTGATCGTCGTGATGGTTTCCGCGACGATTTTCCATCTGACCCGCGGCGAGCTCGGCTCGGCCGCCACGACGTTTGTCCTGCTGGTCATGGCCGCCTTCGTGGCGTATATGCGGTGGAAGGTCGCTCCCATCCGATCCCGGCGGCCGACGAACCAGGCGGGCTGAACCGGGAACCCGAACCGTGGTGAAGACCCTGAACCAGTGAACCTGGTAAACCGCGACCCGGAACCCTCAACCACGAGATGATGTACTCTCTGCCCGTGCTGCCGCTGAACACGCGTCGGGCAGGGATCGGGCTCGCCATGGCACTGGCGGCGGCGTGCGGCACCCGGCAGCCGCAGGGAGTTCCTTCCGGCTTCCAGGCGCCCGACTTCACGCTCCCCGGCGTGGACGGCCGGATGCATTCGCTCCGTGACTACGCGGGCAGTCGCCTCCTTGCGATCGTCTTCACCTGCAACACCTGCCCGGCCTCACAGCTGTATGAAGGGCGTATCCGGAAGCTGTACGACGACTACCGCAGCAGGGGTGTCGCCATCGTGGCGATCAACCCCAGCGCCCCGGCCGCCCTCCGGCCGTCCGACCTGTCATTTTCCGATGTGGGAGATACGCTGGACGACATGAAGGCGCGCGCGGCCGCAGGTCACCTCGACTATCCCTACCTGTCCGACGAGACGCAGGCACTGTCGCGGCAGTTCCGCGTCGCCACCACGCCGCACATCTTCGTGTTCGATCAGTCGCGGACTCTTCAGTACGACGGGCGGCTGGATGACGCGGTCGCGGAGGATCGGGTCACCTCCCGCGATGCGCGAAAGGCGATCGACGCGCTGCTGGCGGGAAGTCCACCGCCGGTCGCGCGGACGGCGGTGACGGGTTGTCCCGTCCAGGGGCCACCGGGCCCGCGGCGGGCGGACGAGCCGCGCAACGCACCCGACACCACGCCCGTGACGGTCGAAATGGCGGACGCGGGGGCCCTGAAGCGGCTGCGCCAGAATGGAACCGGCCGCCTGCTGCTGGTGAATTTCTGGGCGACGTGGTGCGCGCCGTGCGCCAGCGAGTTTCCCGACCTCGAAACCACGTACCGGATGTACCGATCGCGCGGCCTGGAGTTTGCCACGGTGTCGGTGAACGATCCCGAGGAGCGCGGCGCCGTCCGCCATTTCCTGAAGGCGCATCACGCCTCGCACCGCACACTGCAGTTCGCGACGTCCGACGTCGACGGCCTCCCGGCCGCCTTCGACGCCAGCATGCCCGCGCCCGTCCCTTTCACCCTGCTCATCGCCCCCGGCGGCGACGTGCTGTATCAGGAGCTGGGGGAACTGACGGTGACGAAGCTGCGGCGCGCCATCCTGGCCAGCTTGCCGGACACCGCGGAATATCCGGGCCTGCGGGCCTACTGGTCCACGACCCATCAATGAGCGAGGAGCCCATGAACGACACCGCCCGAAACCGCATGACCGATACCGCGCGCCCGCCAAGCGGACGACGGACGACGCTCGCCTGGGCGATCGCCGCCTCCGCGCTCCTCATGGCTCCGCCGGGCGCCGCACCCGCGAGCGCACAGACGCAGCCCCAGGGCCGGGGGATACAGGCGAACGTGGATCACCCGGTCCTGCCCATCGGCTCGCCTCTGCCGGACTTCACGCTGCCCGGCGTCGACGGGAAGGCGCACAGCGCCAGCGAGTACGCCGGCACGAAGGTCCTCGCGATCGTCTTCGAGAGCAACCATTGTCCGGTGTCCCAACTCTACGAAGGACGGATCGAGAAGCTGTACGCGGACTACCGCCGCAAGGGAGTCACGCTCGTCGCGATCAATCCGAACAACGCCAAGGCCGTGCGCCTGGACGAGCTCGGCTACACGGACGTCACCGACTCGCTGCCCGAGATGAAAGTGCGGGCCCGGCTCCGCGGCATCGACTGGCCGTATCTGTACGACGGGGAGACGCAGGCCGTCTCCACCAAGTTCGGCGCGGTGGCGACGCCCCACATCTTCCTCTTCGACCAGCAGCGAAAGCTGCGGTACCAGGGACGGATCGACGACAACCAGCGCGAGGACCTGGTCAAGTCGCAGGACGCCCGCAACGCCATCGACGCGCTGCTTTCCGACCGCCCGGTGCCCGTCGCGGAAACAAAGGCGTTCGGCTGCACGACGAAATGGCTCTCGAAAGGGTCTGGCGTCGAGCAGGAGTGGGCGCGGATCCAGAACGAGCCGGTCACGGTCGACATGGTCGACCCAGAGGGCCTGAAAACGCTCCGCACCAACCCGACCGACAAGGTCACGGTCGCCTACTTCTGGTCGACCGGCTGCAACCTGTGCACGAGCCAGATCTCCGACCTCGAGACGACCTACCGCATGTACCGCAAGCGGGCCTTCAATCTCGTCACGATCAGCACGAACCCGCCCGCCGATGCCCCGGCGGTGCTCGCGCTCCTCAAGAAAGAATATGCGTCGAGCGCAAACAAGCAGTTCGCCACCGCCGACCGCGCCGGCCTCCAGGCGGCGTGGGGAGAGACATGGAAGCCGGGCATGCCCCTGACGATGGTGATCGCTCCGGGAGGCACGGTGCTGTACCGGAAGGAGGGGAAGATCGACATCCTCGAAGTGCGGCGCGTCGTCCTCGCGAATATGCCCGACACCGGATACGTGGGCTCGCAGGCGTACTGGGTGCGCGCCCAGCAGGAGGCGAATAAGCGATAGCGCCTACCGCGCGGCGCCGGACATCGCCGCGGGAGTAGTCGAGCCCGCAGGGCGCAGCACGACGTACGTCGGCAGGCCAATGGCGTGGAACCGGGCCATGACGCTCTTGGCGGGCTCGACGTCGGGGTCCTCCGCCTGGAACTTGATCTTCACGTAATTCGCGAGCGCCGCCTTCACCTCCGGGTCCTTCAGCGTCGTCTTGTCCATCGTCAGGCAGTTCTTGCACCACGTGGCCCAGAAGTCGATGAGGACCGGTTTCCGTTCGCGCTCGGCGCGGTCCAGCCCTGCCGCGAGCGAGCTGGTCCAGCCTTCCGCGAGCTTTTCCTCGACGCTGCTGCTGACCGCACCAGCGTCCACACGCAGGTTTGCGAAGAGCGAGTAGCCCAGATAGCCGTAGTAGACGGCCATGCCGAGAATCAGGACGCCGAACACCTGCTTGACGCGCACCATCCACGCGCCTGGTTTTGGCAGGGCGGACAGGCCGGCGCCCGCGATCGGCCACGGCAGCGCCATGCCGATGCCGAGCACGAAGGGCAGCGCGAGCGCCACCCGCGTACCGCCCGCATAGAGACTGCTCGAGAACAGCACGACCTGGATGACGACCGGCGCGACGCAGGCGCCCGCGAGCAGCGCCGCGACCGCGCCCATGCCGAAAGCCACGGGGAAGGAGCCGCGACGCGTCGGACCGCGCATGCCGCTCGAGAACCTGGAAAAATCGATATTGACGACATCGAACATGGCGAGCCCCAGCACGACGAACAGCGCCGCGATTCCCGCGTTGAACCAGGGCGAGCTGTTGATGGTGCCGAAGGTGCGCGCCGTGAGGATGACGACGAGGCCGAGAAGGCCGTAGACGAGCGCCATGGCGGCACCGTAAGCCGAGCCCAGGAGGAAGCCCCGCCGGCGGGAGCCGGCCTGCGCGCCGGCGCCAATGATGGCGAGATTGATCGGGATCATCGGCAGCACACACGGCGTGAGGTTCAGCGCCAGACCGCCGAGAAGAATGAGCAGCAGAATCGCCAGCGGCCCGCGCCCCTCGAACCATCCTTTCTGGCCGACGCCGCGCTCGGCGTCGTGGATGAAGCGCAGGAAATCACCCGCGCCCTGGTATCCGCCGGTCGTCGCCAGGGTGGTGAAGCGGTCCAGCCTGGCGACGCCGGTGTCGCCTGTTGGAGCCGGGGGGGCAGTCGGCGCGGGCGCGGCGTGCACGGCCGCAGGCGGGCCCGCATTCCGTCCTGCGGAGAGCCGCGCGAACACGTCCTGGTTGGTTCTCGTCGTCCGGGTCGAGCCGGGTACCACATGAAGCGTCCAGCCCGTCGTGGCGGTCACCGGGCGGAAGCACGCCTTGTCGTTGCACGCCTGATACCGCAGCCTGGCGGGAATCACGAGATCGCCCGGAGCCGTTCCGTCCGCAATCTCCAGCTCGGCCCCCGCCACGAAATCATGACCGAACACCGCAAGCGGTTCGGTCTGACCTTCCAGGGTGAAGTCGGTGGGGTGAGGAAAGATCAAGTGCGTGACCCGTACGCCTGCCGGCGGGTCGATCGTCAAGAGCGTCGGGATGAGAGCGGGATCGCGAGGCTGATCCGACTGCACGTGCAAGCCTTCCGGAAGCACGACCGTCAGCGCGATTCGGACGATCGAGCCCGCATGCACGCCTCCCATCTCCACGAATGGAGTGACGACGGCTTCGGGAGGTCGCACCTGTGCCCCCGGACGCGTCGGTACGGCCAGGGCCAGGATGGCAGTGAGGAGAGCCTTCGAGCGCATGCTGGAACTCCGCGAACAATGGGAAGCCGGGAACCGGCCCTAGACAGCGTCATTGTACGTCGCGAAGGCTCGCGACTCCGCTCGGGCCTCCTGTCGTCTCCCACGCAGGACTGCGGGATGAGGAGGGCCAGGCGTATGCTCAAATCCCGCTGCAGAACGGTCGATGGTCTGATTTCGGGCGGCGACTCCAGATTCGCGCCGCCATCGGCTCCGTTGTCTTTTGGCGTTATACTTCGCGCGTTCCGAAGGCTCTTGAACCTGGTTCCAGGGTAAAGCGCGGAGCGTCTTCAATTCATCCGGAGGTCAGCAATGCGATACGTCACCCCCGTGCGTGCCTGCATGGTTCTTCTGTTGCTCCTTGTCCCCTCTCTGCCTGCAGCCGCGCAGGAGACGGGCGTGGCCGCCACCGATGCCGCGTGGGTCAAGGCCATCAAGGCCAATGACCTGGACGGCATCATGGCCTGTTACGCACCGGACGCGGTCGCGTGGCTGCCCGCCGAGCCCGAGGCGATCGGTCAGGCCGCGATCCGCGCGTCGTACGAGAACCTCATGAAGGGGAACACCGTGAAGGACGTCGTGCTGGAGCCCACGAAGGTCAAGACGACGGGCGACATGTCGACCGGCTGGGGGCACTTCACCATGACGCTCGTCCCCAAGGCCGGCGGTGAGCCCATGACGATGAAAGGCCGGTACGTCGCAGCGGCGGAGAAGAGGGGGGGCCGCTGGGTATACGTGGTCGATCACGCATCGGCGGAGCCGGCGGCGCAGCCGGCGAAGTGACAGCCTGCCAGGGTGGGTTGGCCGCCTCCCCGCGATGTGTCATGAGTCGTCAGTCCGACTGACGGCCGCCAGACACGGCGAGGTGGCCGCTATCTCAACGCCCCTATACGGGCTCGGCTTCGAGGACGACGAAGGGTGTCCCCGTCGCAATCGTTCGAACGAGCCGAAGTCCGGCAGCGGCGCACAACGCGCCGTATTCAGTCGCAGTTCGCTCGCGGCCTCCGGTCATGACGAGCATGTTGATGTCCATCAGCTGAACAAATCCGGGTTCGTTCGTGTCGGGCACGAGCATTTCCACAATCAACACCCGGCCGGCCGGGGCCATCGCGGCCCGCAGCGTCTTGAGAATCCGAGCCGACTCGTCGTCATTCCAATCGTGGAGGATAAACCGCAGAAGGTAGATATCGCCGCCTGCCGGCACCGACTCGAAGATGTCGTGAGCTTCGAATCGACAGCGGTTCCCGAGCCGATCGTGCTCGATGCTTGCCACGGCCTGGCTCTCCATGTAGGGCAGATCGACAACGACGCCGGTCGGCTGCCGGTGCTGCTGCACGATCGCACGGACGAAGCTGCCGTTGCCGCCACCGACATCGATAATCAGACGGGCGCTGCCGAAGTCGTAATTGGCGAGGACGCCGTGCGCCGACATGGCGGAGATGTTCTCCATGGCGCGACCGAACTGCTGTCCTTCCTCACCATGCCTGGCGTAGTAGTCGAACACCGTCGTACCGAACACGGCCGCCGGCTGCGGGAGTCCGGTCCGAATCGCATCCACCAGCGCGCTCCATGACCGGCGGTGCACGTCGTCCGTCTCCGCCAGGAAGAAGTCACGCATCGACTCGGGATGATCTGAGCGGAGCCGCTCCCCGACTGACGTGAGCGAGTAAAACCCGGACCCAACGTCGGCGAAGACACCGATCGATGCGAGCGCCCGCATCACCCGGGAGAGCGCTCCGATATCTGCACCGACGGCGCGGGCGATCTGCTCGCTGGATTGGGGCTGAGCCGTCGCCAATCGGTCGGGTATTCCAAGGCGGGCAACCGCGGCCACGAGCTGCGTGGTCCACGCGCCGGTCAGCATCTGGACGAGAGCCTGGCCGCCCGCCTCACTGGTCGCACTCGTTTTGGTCATGACTGTGCTCGCGACGCTTCGAAGGATCGAGCTCCGCACGGGAGTCTTGATTCAGGCGACAGCTCAACCCGCTCGCCAGATACGATGTGGGATTCGGCGCGGGCTGGACCACCGCTTCATCCGCCTCGCGCTCGAGGGCCTCAAGGATATCCCGGCCTGGTCCACTCCAATTCGCGATTCTCGAGGAGCCCCAGGTGTGATGCTCGCCGTGCCCGCCGTCGGGAAGCGCATCCCTGCCGCCACGCCCCATTGTGGTTCTCAGGAGCTGGCGGAGGCCGTACGTCCACTTTTGACAGCGTCTGGCACAGATGCGGCGGTGTCCCCGGGCATCGAATCCGACGCGCCAGCCTTAAGTGGTTGACCTTGCGTCGTTTCTGGCATCAGCCCAACAGTTGGATTCATCGGCACATCCCTTGCGCCTGTCGGCGTCAGGAGGCATCACCATGAAGAGACTCATGACGCGGGCGTCGATCCTGGCGGGCGCAATTCTGATCGGCAGCGTCGGCGTTGACGGCGCCGCGCCCGTCACTCCGCGCGAGGTGGTCGTGCATCGCGCCACACGGCAGGTGACGATTCCCGCCGGCACCGTTCTTCGATTGCGGGTGGATCGCGGCTTCGGCTCGGATATCTCGCGCGTCGAAGATGCGGTGCCGGCAACACTCGCGCACCCCGTCGACGTCGGCGGGAGAACAGTCCTGCGCGAGGGGAGTGCGGTCTCGGGGTATGTCGCACAGGCGGTGCGTCCCGGAAAGGTCAAGGGTCGAGGAAGAGTCGCGGTCCGGTTTTCACGCGTGACGCCCGCCGGAACGAACGGCGGCTATGCGATGCGCACGCGCTCGTGGGTCGCGGTCGCCCCGGCGACGAAGAGAAAAGACGCGCTCACTGTCGGCGTTCCCGCCGCAGGCGGCGCGTTGATCGGCGGTCTCGTGAAAGGCAAGAAAGGCGCAGGCATCGGCGCCCTCGCGGGTGGCGGCGCGGGAACGGCTGTGGTCCTATCCACCCGCGGCAAGGAAGTGCGCGTCGGCCGCGGTGCCCTGCTCTCGGTACGGCTGATGGCACCCCTGACCATCAACGTTCCCGACTGACCTGGCGACCCGGGCGGGCCTGAGACCCGCCCGGTGTCAGGGCATGAGCAGACGGATGGTCCCGTCGCGCTTGTTCAAGACGAAGAGCTGACCGTTCGGGCCGAGGCCCATGCGCAGGTCGGCGCGCATTGCCGGCGGCTTGCCCTGCGCCGTGTTCTTCTCCTTGACGAGCTGAAGAAGCGTCTTCGTCTGCCCCTTGTCCTTGAACACGATCCGGTGGAACTGCTGTCCGCCCTTCGGCAGCGCATCGGCGTTGAGATAGAAGAGCTCTCCGCTGGGATTGTCGCCAAAGATCAGCATCCCGGTCAGGGCCGCGATGGCCGTTTCGCGGTACACGTAGATGCCCGTGGCGGCGACTCCGCCAGACGTGAACAGCGGATCGGTGTGGTCGAACTCCACGATTGGATAGGTCATGGTGGGGTCGCTCCGCTGTTCGGCGGTGTTGACGTCCCGGCCCTCGAACTTGAAGCTCCCCTCCCAGATGTTCCAGCCGTAGTTCGCCCCCGCCGTGATCTGGTTGATTTCTTCGTTCACGTTCTGGCCGATTTCCGCTTCGAACATATTGCCGTTCTTCGGATCCCACGCGAACCGCTGCGGATTCCGATGGCCGTAGGAATAGATCTCGGGAAGCGCCTGGGGATTGTGGACGAACGGGTTCGACGGGGGAATGCCGTATTTGCCGTTCGTGCTGTTGCGCGCGAGCGGGTCGATGCGCAGGATCTTGCCGAACACCGACTTGAGGTTCTGCGACTGATTGTACGGATCGCCGCCGCTGCCGCCGTCAGCGGATCCGATGTACAGCAGCCCGAACTCGGGACTGCCCTGCCGCGCGACCGGATTGAAGCCGATCTGCCCGCCGTTATGGTTGCCGAACGGATGCGCGACGCGGAACAGTTCGCGCGGCGCGCCGCCATCGTAGGCGGTGGCCATGGAATCGTTGCAGGCCCATTCGAGCAGAATCTCGTCGTGCGTGCGCCCCTTGCCGAGCGGCACGAAGTCCGCCGTCGGCGTCATGTCGGACGTGTCGGCGTACGTGTAGAACGTGCAGAAGCCCGGGGCGCCGGACTGACCGAATTGCGGATGGAACGCGAAACTCAGGAAGCCTCGTTCCGCTCCGCCAGACTCCACGGGGTGGGCCCATTTCGAATCGGTGAGATCCAGATACGGCTGCACGGTCTTGCCGTCATAGCTGAGTGTGTAGAGGAGGCCCTTCATCGTGTTCACGAACATGCGGCGGCTGGCCGGTTCGTCCACGAGCAGGTTGATTCGAGCGGCCTCGCCGCCTGCGTCGGGAATCGACGCGAATTCCACGGCGGTCACCGCGACGGCGCCCTCGGCTGCCGGGATCGGAGCCGGGAACGGATTGCTGGTGCGTGCAGGCGCGGGGGGCGCCTGGGCGGACGCGACGGCCACGACTGCGGCGGCCGCCATGTGAAGCACGTAATTCATGTGATGTGTCCTTGGCGTTCGTACGAAACGTCGATCGTGTCACACCCTTCGGATCCGGCGCAATCGGCCGACCCTGGCCGTGGATCGTGTGGCCCGTACGTCAAGTAGCGTAGGATGAACCCGCGGCCGTCATTCGAAGCCCGGGCGACGGCCGCACTGATGCGCTCCAGCCGAGGCTTCAATGCCCCGAGCCTGCGTGCGGACCGACGAGCACAAGGGAGGTCGATGCGCGCTCAGCGATTGGTGATTGTATTCAGTTCAGCGTGGGCGGTCGCGGGGGCGCTGACGCTCTCCCCGGGCCTCAACGCGCAGCCGCCTGCGACCGCGCAGACACAGCCGGCCGCGGCCGCCCCGGCTCCGCCGGGCGGCGGCGCCATGACGAATCCGAACGCCGCGGCGACGGCCGCCGACCATCAGAACATGATGGACCAGCTGGGCATCAAGGCCCTGCGCCCGGGGCCAAGCGGCAGCGAGACGGCGCCCAACCACGCGAACTACGACGAAGCTCTCGCGAATCCCTTCCCCACCCTGCCCGAGGTGCTGACGCTTGAGAACGGCACCAGGGTGACGAGCGCCGACGTCTGGTGGAAGCGGCGGCGGCCAGAGATCATCGAACAATTCGACCGCGAAGTGCTGGGGCGCGTCCCCGCGAACGTTCCCAGGGTGAGCTGGACCATCCATCGCACCGAGCGCTTCGTCGTGGGTGGGCGGCCGGTCGTCGGGAAGGAGCTTGTCGGCTCGGTCGACACCTCGGCGTACCCGTCGGTCGGCGTCGACATCCAGATGGTTCTCGTGACCCCGGCGGACGCGACGAAACCCGTGCCGGTCATGGTGATGTTCGGGGGGCGCTCCGGCATGTCCCCCGCGCCCGGCGCTTCTCCTCCCGTGGCGCGCGGCGTCGGACCAGGGCCTGCCGGGGGACCCGGCGCGGCGGGCGGGCCGCCGCCCGCGCCGACGGATCCACCCGCAACGGAACAGCTCATTGCGGACGGCTGGGGATATGCCGCGATCACTCCGGGGAGCATACAGGCCGACAACGGCGCAGGCTTGACCACAGGCATCATCGGCCTCGTCAACAAGGGCCAGCGACGCAAACCGGATGATTGGGGCGCCCTCCGCGCCTGGGCCTGGGGCGCGGCGCGCGGCCTGGACTATCTGGAGACCGACACATCGGTTGACGCGAAGAAGGTCGGCATCGAAGGTGTCTCGCGCTTCGGCAAGGCGGCGCTCGTGACGATGGCCTACGACCAGCGGTTTGCCGTCGTGCTGATCGGGTCGTCCGGCGAAGGCGGCGCGAAACTGCACCGCCGCAACTTCGGCGAAGCGGTCGAGAGCCTGACGGGCTCCGGCGAGTACCACTGGATGGCGGGTAACTTCCTGAAGTACGGGACGGAGGAATCGAGCTTCGGCCGGAAGACGGCGGGCGACATCCCCGTGGACGCGCACGAGCTGCTCGCGCTATGCGCGCCGCGTCCGACATTTGTCAGCTACGGCGTGCCGGAGCGCGGCGATGCCAAGTGGCTCGATCAACAAGGCAGTTACATGGCTGCTGTGGCGGCGCAGCCAGTGTTCCGTCTGCTGGGCGCGAAAGCACTCGGCGTGTCGGACGACTACACGAAGGAACGGATGCCTCCCGTCAACGTCGGCCTGCTCGAGGGCCAGCTCGCGTGGCGTCAGCACGACGCGGGCCACACGGATGGGCCGAACTGGAAGTACTTCATTCCGTGGGTCGACCGACTGCTGGCGCACTCGTCCACCCCCCGCGCCCTCGTCGAAGTAGCGGCGGGGTCCTGACCCTTCCGACATCGCCGCGGGCACAGCGGGAATCCGGCGCGGCGCGGCTCTGCCCTCTTTCACTCCCGCAGATATCCGTGCGTACGGGGGTCCGGCATCACGACCGAGACGAGCAGCGCCACGGCCGAGGCCGTCGTCACATACCAGTAGAACCACTCTTCGTGTCCGGCTGCTTTGCACCATAAGGCGACATATTCGGCCGTGCCGCCGACGAGAGCGTTCGCGACCGCATACGACAACCCGACGCCGAGGGCGCGGACCTCCGTCGGGAACAGCTCGGCCTTGACCAGTCCGCTGATCGACGTGTAAAAGCTGATCCCGATTAGCGCCGCCAGCACCAGGCCGAATGCCGCGTACGGGCTCGTCACGTGCCCCAGCCCCCTCATCAACGGCACGGTCGTCACCACCGCGAATACCCCGAAACATCGCATCGACGCCCGCCGGCCGATCCGGTCCGACAACGCGCCGAACGCCGGCTGCACCAGCATGAAAAGAAAAAGCGCCGCCGTCATGACTCGGCTCGCCATCCGGGGCTCCATGCCCGCGGTGTTGACGAGATATTTCTGCATGTAGGTGGTGTAGGTGTAGAAGACGAGCGAGCCCCCAGCCGTGAAGCCGAGCACCGTGAAGAGCGAACGCTTGTAGCGCCAGACGCCGCGCATCGTGCCGGCACTCGAGGCCTGCCGCGTGCCGGGAGAACTGGTTTCCACCAGGGTGCGCCGGAGAAACAGCGCCACGAGGGCCGCAACCGCCCCAAGTGCGAAGGGGATTCGCCAGCCCCAAGCGAGCAGCTGGGCCGGGGACAGCGCCTGCTGAAGCACGACGAGCACCAGCACGGCGAGCAACTGCCCGCCGATCAGCGTGACGTATTGGAAGGCGGCATAAAAGCCTCGATGTCCGGGAACCGCCACCTCGCTCATGTAAGTCGCGCTCGTCCCGTACTCGCCGCCAACCGAGATCCCCTGCACGAGGCGGGCGACCAGGAGGAGGACGGGCGCCGCCGCACCGACCGTCGCATATGTCGGCAGCACCGCGATCATCAGCGAGCCCGCCGACATCGACAGGACCGCGATCATCATCGAGGTCCGCCGTCCCGCGGTGTCGGCAATCCGGCCGAACAGCCAGCCGCCGAGTGGACGGACGAGGAAACCCGCCGCGAAGATGCCGGCCGTATTCAGCAGCTGCGAGGTACGATCGCGCGCCGGAAAGAATGCGCCGGCGAAGTACAGCGACGTGAACGCATAGACATAGAAGTCGTACCACTCGACGAGGTTCCCCGACGACGCGCCCACGATGGCAAGGATCGGCCGGGTGGGACGCATCACGTCGTCAGCGGCGGCCTGCACTGCGCCCTTCATGCACCTCACTCGACTCGAATGGACATGTCCTGGTCAATTGACCACGAGCCGGCCGGGGGCTCATTGACCAGGGGGTCCCGGACGGCCCGTTCGGTCGAAGACGGCTGGCAGTCTATGCTCAATGCGGTGACCTTTGTCCATGACGCCGTCCTGGCTCTCTCGAGGTCTGGGGAACGCGCCGCGCGAGATCGCCGCCAGCCATGTCCGGACCGGTGGTAAACGGCCTTCTCCTCGTCGCAGGAGTCTGGGCCGGGGCGCAGAACGCACTGGCCGGCGGCGGGTCGTTCGTCACGCTGGGGATGCTCGTCCTGGCGGGGCTGCACCCTCGGGCGGCCAACATCACCTCGACAGTCGCGCTCTTTCCCGGGCAGGTGGCTACCGGGTATGCCGGCGTACGATTTGCCGCGGGGGCCGAGCGACTGTCGTTCAAGGCGCTGGTGCTCATCAGCCTGGTGGGCGGGATCATGGGGGCGCTCCTCCTGCTGGTGACGCCGCCGGTGTTCTTTGCCGGGCTGGTGCCGTGGCTCGTGCTGTTCGCCACGACGGTCTTCCTCTGGGGATCTTTCATCCGGCGAACATCCGAACACACCCTGCCGCTTGGACCCCGAGGCGCGGCCGCCGCGCAGTTGCTCATCGCGATCTATGGGGGCTATTTCGGAGGCGGAATCGGCTTTCTGATGCTGGCCGTGCTCACGATCGCCGGCCTGCCGGTGAGGAACGCCGCCGCCACGAAGAATGTTCTGGCCGCGGCGATGAATGCATCGGCGGTCGTGATCTTCCTGTTCTCGCGCGACGTTCACTGGGCGCAGGCCGCCGTCTTGGGGACCGGCGGCGTAGCCGGGGGTCTGGTCGGCTCCGCGCTTCTGAGCCGCGTGAACGAACGGTGGCTGCGGATCGGCGTCGTCCTCCTCGGCACCGCGCTGGCGATCGGACTGTTCGTCCGGGGAACGTAGCCTCGTTCTCCGCCATCCGAATCGGCATGCGGGAGCTTCGCCGAGTCGTGAGAATGGCGGATCCTCGCCGAAGGCCGGTGCGCGTTACGAGCAGCGTCGCACTGGAAGGATCAGCGGCGGCGCGGGGACCTGGGAAAAGTCGAACATGTCGAGGAGGCTGTTGGCTTCGAGGTCGCGGCGCCCCAGCGGCTTCAGCTTGTACCGCTGCTCGATCAGCCGGAGCACCGACGCGAACTCGTAGACGGTGTGCGACACGGTCCCTTCCTTGACGTACGGGGAGATGACGATCAGCGGCACGCGGGGACCGAGACCAAGGTGGTCAAAGTCGGGCGGGCGGACATGATCGTAGAACCCGCCGAAATCATCCCAGGTCAGCACGATCGCGGT
>JANMCN010000189.1:0-13271 GCA_031361295.1 Acidobacteriota bacterium
CCGACAGCGCCTCGAACACGATGATCTCGTCGAGGCGGTTGATGAACTCCGGGTTGAACGTCTTCTTCACCTCGCTGAGGACCATGTCGTTGACACTGCGGCTGATGACGCCGCTGTCGGCCGACTGGAACCCGAGCGACGCCTTCTTCTGGATGAAGCGGGCGCCGATGTTCGACGTCATGATGATGATCGTGTTCTTGAAGTTCACCCGGTTGCCCAGCCCGTCCGTCAGGTGGCCGTCTTCGAACACCTGGAGCAGGATGTTGAACAGGTCCGGATGCGCCTTCTCGACCTCATCGAGCAGGACGACGGAGTAGGGATTGCGCTTGACCTTCTCGGTGAGCTGGCCGCCCTCTTCGTGCCCCACGTATCCCGGCGGCGACCCGATCAGCTTCGAGACCGAGTGCTTTTCCATGTATTCCGACATGTCGAAGCGGATGAGCGCGTGATCGCTGCCGAAAAGGAAGTTCGCGATCGCACGCGCCAGCTCCGTTTTCCCGACCCCCGTGGGCCCGAGGAAAATAAAGCTGCCCACCGGGCGTGTCGGAGCCTTGAGGCCGGCCCGCGAACGGCGGATGGCCCGCGAGAGCGCGGAGATCGCGGCCTCCTGCGAGATGACGCGCTTGTGCAGCGCCTGCTCCATGTGCAGGAGCTTGTCGCCTTCGTCCTGGTTGATCGACGTCATCGGCACGCCGGTCCACTTGGCGACGACTTCGTCGATCTCGCCCTTCCCCACGACGACGCGGCGGGCGCTCGACTTGACGTCGAACTTCTCGCGCACGACGAGCAGGTTCTCGCGCGCCTGGACTTCCTGCTCGCGGTAGAACTGGGCCTTCTCGAAGTTCTTCTCCGAGACGGCCGTCTCCATGTGCTCGACGGCGACGCGGATGCTCCGGTTGATCTCCCCGAACTCCTCGCTGTAGCCGGCCTCGCGCAGCTTGGCGCGCGCACCGGCCTCGTCGATGAGGTCGATCGCCTTGTCCGGAAGAAACCGGTCGGTGATGTAACGGCTGGACTGGTAGACCGCGGCTTCGATGGCCTCGGGCGTGTACTCGACGTTGTGGAAGGTCTCGTAGCGATCCTTGACCCCCATGAGCACTTCGATCGTTTCTTTTTCGCTGGGCGGATCGACCTTGATCGCCTGGAACCGGCGCTCGAGCGAACGGTCCTTTTCGATGTACTTCCGGTACTCGGAGGGCGTGGTCGCCCCGATGCAGCGGATCTCCCCGCGCGAAAGCGCCGGCTTCAGGATGTTGGCCGCATCGAGCGACCCTTCCGCCGAGCCCGCGCCGACGAGGGTATGGAGCTCGTCGATGAAGACAATGATGTTCGGGTTCTCGGTCAGCTCCTTCATGATCGCCTTGAGGCGCTCTTCGAACTGGCCGCGGTACTTGGTGCCGGCGACGATGAGCGAGATATCGAGGGCGAGCAGCCGCTTGTCCGCGAGAAAGTGCGGCACGTCGCCGTAGACGATCTTCTGGGCGAGCCCCTCGACGATGGCCGTCTTGCCGACTCCCGGTTCGCCGATGAGGACGGCGTTGTTCTTCGTGCGGCGGCAGAGCACCTGCTGCACCCGCTCGATCTCGATGTGGCGCCCGACGAGGGGATCGAGCTGGCTCTTCATCGCCGCCTCGGTCAGGTCGCGGCTGAACTCCGCAAGGAGCGGCGTCTCCTTCACCCGGGTCAACGTCGTCTTTTCATTCAGCAGCGCCACGATGTCCTCGCGGACCGTATTGAGGCGCATGCCCTTTTCCATCAGGATCGTGGCCGCCACGGAGCGCTCCTCGCGCAGGATGCCCAGCAGAAGGTGCTCGGTGCCGATGTAGTTGTGCAGCAGCCGGTCCGCTTCTTCCGCGGCGAACTGCAGGACCCGTTTGGTTTCCGCGCTGAAGGGAATCTCGACCGACGTCGACACCTTCTCGCGAAAGACCGTGCGGCCTTCGATCTCCTTGCGGATGCTTTCGAGGGACAGGTGCGACCGGGCGAAAATCCGGCTGGTCAGCCCCTTGCCCTCGCGGATCAGCCCCAGCAGCAGGTGCTCGGTCTCGATGGAAATGCTCCCGAGCTGGCTGGCCTCGTATCGCGCGAAGAAAAGCACGCGCCGCGCTCGTTCCGTGTAGCGTTCGAACATCCGGTTGTACCTATGGAAAAGGAGGGACTTACCTGCCCTATTATACGGTAACCGCCCGCACCGGCCAATCTGTTTCTCGGTCTAAGTCACCCGGATTAGGGCATTTAGCTGTCCCACACGTCTGCCGCCGATCGGGTTCTCGCGATGACGCTCAAGGCGACCGGCTCGCGCAGTCGCTCGACCCGCGGGTCTGGCCGCCGACCCCGAAAGCGCCGCTGGGGTGTCTCCCAGTATGTCGGCGCGACCACCCCGGCGGATTACAATGACCCGTCTCATGGAGGAGTCCGCATGCTGAAAAAAGTCCTCGCACTAGGTATGACGCTCATGACGGCCGCGACGTTTGTCGCGGCCCAGGGCGAGCGGATTGCGAGTCCGGAAGGGTCGTCGGCGACACAGCTCGGCGACAACGGAAAGTGGATCGAAATCACCTCGGGCCGGCCGATCAGGCGCGGCCGCGATCTCTGGGGCCGCGGTCCGACCTACGGCAAGACCGTCACGGGCAATTCGACGGTGTGGCGCGCCGGCGCGAACGTCTCGACCCGCCTCAAGACGGAGGCGGCGCTCGAGATCGGCGGCAAGGCCGTCCCCGCGGGCGAGTACAGCCTGTTCGTAGACCTCAAGTCGCCCAGTCAATGGACGTTGATCGTGTCGTCCTGGGGCGCCAAGCAGAGCGGCGACGACCCCAGGAAGGATGCACTCTGGGGGGCCTACAACTACACGCCGGACAAGGACGTGGCACGAGTCGCGATGGCCGTCGGCAAGCTGCCGTTCGCGATAGACCAGCTCACGTGGAATTTTGCCGACGTGACCCCGACGGGCGGCAAGCTGGTGCTGATGTGGGACACGGTCGTCGCCACGGCGCCGTTCGGGGTCAAGCCATAGCGGCAGCGCGACCTTCGCTCGTGAATCCGGAACCCGGAGCCCGGACATTTGAACCCTGAACCGTGAACCCGGAACCCGGCACCCCGAGCCCCGAACCCCGAATCAGCGCCGCCCGAGCCTCTGCGCTGGTGGCGGCGGGCATCCTGCTGAGCCGCATGGCCGGCCTCGTGCGCGTGAGCGTGTTCGCGCACTATTTCGGTCAGCGGTCCGATGCCGCCGACGCGTTCAACGCGGCCTTCCGTATTCCCAATCTGCTTCAGAATCTCTTCGGCGAGGGCGCCCTGTCCGCGTCCTTCATCCCGGTGTATGCGGGGCTGCTCGCGCGCGGCGAGCAGGAGCAGGCGGACCGGGTCGCACGAACGGTTTTCATCATCCTGTCTCTCGTCACGGCCGTCCTGGTCCTCGCCGGCGTCGCCCTGGCACCCGTGTTCATCGATGTGATCGCGCCAGGTTTCAGCGGCCCGAAGCGCGAACTGACGACGCGACTCGTGCGGATCCTGTTTCCGGGCGCAGGCCTGCTGGTCATCTCGGCGTGGTGCCTTGGCGTCCTGAACAGCCATCGCAGGTTCTTCATCTCGTACACCGCGCCGGTGATCTGGAACGTGGCGATGATTGCGACGCTGCTGCTCTTCGGCCCGGCGGGACGACCGCTCGATCGGCTCGCGGTGATCCTCGCGGCCGGGTCTGTGGCCGGCAGTGCGCTCCAGTTCGTCGTGCAGCTGCCCGCGGTGCTCGGCGTATTCGGACACGCCGCGCGTGCGGACTCCCCTTTCGAGCTCACGCCCGGGGTTCGATCGGTGATCCGGAACTTCGGACCCGCGTTCGTGAGCCGGGGCGTCGTCCAGGTGAGCGCGTACATCGACACGCTCCTGGCGAGCCTCCTGCCCACCGGGGCGGTGACAGCGCTGATGAACGCGCAAGTGCTCTACACGCTGCCTGTGAGTCTCTTCGGCATCTCGGTTTCGGCGGCCGAACTGCCGGCGATGTCTGGGGTCGCGGGTGACGAGATCGCCCGGGCCGAGGCGCTGCGCGCGCGACTCGTGCCGGCGCTGCAGCGAATCGCCTTCTTCGTCGTCCCGTCGGCCACGGTGTTCCTGGCGTTCGGCGACGTGATCGCCGCGGCGATTCTCCAGCATGGACGCTTCAGGCCCGAAGACGCCGTGTACGTCTGGGGCATCCTCGCAGGGTCGTCCGTCGGCCTGCTCGCCTCGACCATGGCACGGCTCTACTCGGCTGCGTATTACGCGATGGGCGATACGCGGACACCCCTGCGCTTCGCGATGATCAGAGTCGCGCTCGTCACCGCACTCGGATATGTCTTCGCGCTCGTGGTGCCGCCATGGCTGGGGATCAACCCGCAGTGGGGAGCCGCCGGGCTGACTGCGTCGGCCGGCATCGCCGGCTGGTGTGAGTTCGCGCTGCTCCGGCACTCGCTCGGTCGGCGAATCGGACGGGCCGACGTCGGGGCCGGTCGGCTGGGACGACTCTGGACGGCGGCCGCGATCGCCGCCGCCGTCGGCTGGGGCATGCGCCTCGAGACCACCACCGTGCATCCCATCGTGCGCGCCGTGCTTGTCCTTACGCCGTTCGGCCTCGTCTACCTGGGGCTCGCGGCGGCGCTCAGGATCCCCATCCCGGCCTTCAGTCGCAGATAGCACGTCGCACGTTGGACGTTGGACGTTGGACGTGTCAGGCCGGCTTCAATCGGCCGTCCTCGAGCCGGAGCACGCGGTCGCACGCGGCAGCGAGACGCGGGTTGTGCGTGGCGATGAGCGAGGTCAGCCCCTGCTCGCGGTGCATCTCGCGCAGGAGCGCGTGCAGGGTGTCGGCGGTATGTTCATCGAGATCCCCGGTCGGCTCATCAGCCAGCAGCAGCGCGGGGTTCATCACCAGCGCCCGCGCGATCGCGACACGCTGCTGCTCGCCGCCAGAGAGCATCCCGGGACGATGTTCCAGCCTCGCGTCGAGGCCGACGCGCCGCAGCAGGTCCGACGCGCGGGCGCGGCGTTCGTCGGCGGGCAGCCGCGCGATGCGCATCGGCATTTCCGCATTCTCGAGGGCGGTGAACTCCGGCAGCAGGTGATGGAACTGAAAGACGAAGCCCACATTGCGGTTCCTGAACGCCACAATCTCGGCCGCCGGCAGCGCATCCAGCTGCGTCGTCCCGATGCGGACCTGCCCCTCGTCCACCGCGTCCAGCCCGCCGATCACATGAAGCAGCGTGCTCTTGCCCACACCCGACGCGCCGACCACCGCCACCATCTCCCCACGCTCCAGCGCGACGTCCAGGTGCTTCAACACCGGTAACCGCGCGCCCCCTACGGGGTAGCTCTTCGTGACGTTGGAGACGGTAATGAAGGGCATTTTGGCTCCCAGCTACCGGCTACCAGCTACCAGCCGCGCATGAACTCCCGCGGTCGGTTGCAGTATCTCGGCGCTGGGCGCTGGAAGCTGAGAGCTGGTAGCTGGGCGCTGGTAGCTGGGCGCTGGTAGCTGGAAGCTGGCCGCTGGAAGCTAGTAGCTGAGCGTCTCTCACTGATACCTCAACGCCTGTGCCGGATCGAGCTTCGACGCCTGCCGCGACGGATAGATGGTCGCGACGAAGCAGATGACGAGCGCCGAGACCATGACGATTGCGAAGTCGAACGGCTGGAGCGTGAAGGGAACGTACGAGATCGAATACACCTCGATCGGCACGTGAATGAGCTTGTACCGATCGAGAACATATATCAGCGCATACCCCGCGGCCGCGCCGGCGACGGTGCCGAGCAGGCCAATGATGAGGCCCTGGAGCATGAAGATCCGGCGGATGCTCGCGGCAGAGCTTCCCATCGTCTTCAGGATCGCGATGTCGCGGCTCTTCTCCATCACGAGGAGCACGAGCGACGCGATGATATTGAGCGCGGCGACCATCACGATGAGGCCGATGGTGATCGAAATCGCCATCTTCTCCAGCCACAGCGCGGAAAAGAGCGCACCGTTCAGATCGGCCCAGTCCTGCGCGAGATACTCGGATCCGAGGCGCGACGGGATGGCGTCGCTCACGGTCTGCGCCGCGAACATGTCGTCCAGCCTGAGCTCGATCAGGTCTGGCTGCGTGCGCCCGAGCACCCGCTCCGCGACGTCGAGCCTCAGGAAGCCGTATCCCGAGTCGTACTCGTAGAGGCCCAGGCTGAACGTGCCGACCACCTTGAACGGGCGGGGCCGCAGCATGGGGCCCACCGGCGTGAGCGTCCCCTCGAAAGTAATGAGACGCACGTTATCGCCGACTTTGACGTGGAGCTGGGTCGCCAGATCCTTCCCGACGAGAATGCCGGGGACCGTTCCCGGCGCCGTCTCGAGCGCATCCAGTCGGCCCGACAGCATCGCTTTCTCGATCTGGGTCACCGTCCTTTCCAGCGCAGGGACGACGCCCTTCACTTCGATGAACGCCTGCTCTCCGCCCTCACTCTCGAGCAGCGCCTTCCCCTGCACGATGGGCGCAGCCCCGACCACCCGCGGGACGGTCAGGAGCTTGCGGATCTCGACCGCTGAATCGACGATCCCCCCGGCCTTCATCACATACACATGGGCCGCAGACCCGACGATCCGGTCGCGCAGCTCGCCCTGGAGCCCCGTCATCAGCGCAAGCGCGATGAGGAGCGCCATCACGCCCACCGTCACGCCCAGGACAGAGATCAGCGAGATGAGCGAAATGAAGGCCTGCTTCCTCCGGGCGAGGAGATACCGCAGGGCGACGAACAGTTCGAAGGGCAGATCCATCAAAGACTGACGCTGAAAAAGTGAAGGATGCCGCGCGCGTATTGGCTCACTTCGACCTCATGAGCGGAAACAGGATGACGTCGCGAATGGAAGGACTGTTCGTCAGCAGCATGACGAGCCGATCGATCCCCACCCCTTCCCCGCCGGTCGGCGGGAGCCCGTATTCGAGCGCGCGGATATAGTCCTCGTCCATGGCGTGGGCCTCGGCGTCTCCGGCGGCGCGACCGACGAGTTGCGCCTCGAATCTGCGGCGCTGCTCCGCCGGGTCGTTCAACTCGCTGAAGGCGTTGGCCACTTCGAATCCACCGATGTAGAGCTCGAATCTCTCCACCGTGTCGGGATCGCCAGCCTTCTGCTTCGAAAGAGGCGATACCTCGGTCGGAAAGTCGTACACGAACGTGGGCTGGACGAAATCGTGCTCGTTCAGCCGCTCGAAAATCTCGGTCGCGATCTTGCCGGCGCCGTGCGCCGGCTGCACTTCGATTCCCAGCTGCCGGGCAAGCGCCGCGGCGCTCTCGCGTCCCCGGAGATCCGTATCCGACACCGCGGTGCCGAGGCGCGCACTGGCGGCGGCACGGGCGCCCTCCCGCAGCGACACCCGGCGATACGGCGGCGCAAGCGAGATCTGATGCTCGCCAAACGTAATGGCGTCGCTGCCGGTCGCGTCGCGAGCGCACGCGGACAGCATCTCCTCCGTCATGACCATCAGCTCTTCGTAGTCGGTGTATGCCTGGTAGAACTCGAGCATGGTGAACTCGGGATTGTGCTGCGTCGAAATGCCCTCGTTCCGGAAGTTGCGGTTGATCTCGTACACGCGCTCGAGTCCGCCGACGACGAGCCGCTTCAGGTACAGCTCCGGCGCGATGCGCAGGAAGAGCTGCATGTCGAGGGCGTTGTGATGGGTGACGAACGGACGCGCCAGCGCGCCTCCCGCGATCGGCTGCATCATCGGGGTCTCGACCTCGAGATAACCGCGCGCGTTCAGGAAACCCCGGATCGCCGCAAGCACCCTGCTGCGCACCTCGAACGTCCGCCGCGAATCCGGGTTCACGATGAGGTCCAGGTAGCGCTGGCGATATCGGACCTCGACGTCACTCAGCCCATGCCACTTCTCGGGCAGCGGCACGAAGCACTTCACCAGGAACTCCAGGCCCGCGGCAAAGACCGTCAGCTCGTTCGTCTTGGTCCGGAACAGCTTGCCCGTGACGCCGATGAAATCGCCGAAGTCGAGCAGCTTGAGCACCGCGAAATCCCGCTCGGACAGCGCGTCTTTCCGCAGATAGACCTGGATACGCGATCGACCGTCCGAGATCACCAGGAAGTTCGCCTTCCCGAAACTCCGGATCGCCAGAATCCGCCCGGCGGTCGTCGTCTCAACGGGAGACGTTTCGAGTGCGTCGGACGTCGCGTCGCCATGCGCCGCGACGAGCTCATCGACAGTATGGGTGCGAACGAATGTCCGTGGGTAGGGATCGACACCGAGGCGGACGAGTTCCTCGAAGTTGGCGCGGCGCTGCCGCAGCTGGTCGGATTCGCGGTCTTCGTCGGTCATGTGGATTTCAGATTCTGCCTGCACGCACGGCGGAGACCAGGGTCATGGCGGACGACGGAGGCACGGATAACAGGGAGACCCCGGAGAACGGCGGTATCGCTACGCCGGGGTTCTCATTCCCGATTCAGCTCTTTCCTGACGGAATCCAGTACGCCGTTCACGAAGGGCACCGCCTCATCGCCCGAGTATGTGCGCGCCAGCTCGATGCCTTCGTTGATCACGACCCGCGCGGGCGTCTCGGGCTCGGCCAGCAGCTCGTAGACGCCAAGCCGCAGCACGATCCGGTCAATCACCACCATCCGCTCGAGCCGCCAGTTCTGTGCGTGCGCGGTGATGATGGCGTCGATTTCCGCTCGTCGTTCCGTCGTACCCCGCACGAGCCCGTTGGCAAACTGACGCAACGGCTCGCTCAACGCCTCGCCGGCATCATGCACCGGCCAGTAGGTGACGATCGCTTCATCCGCGCTCGCGCGGCCGATCTCCATCTGGTACATCAGCTGGAGCGCGGCTTCCCGGGCGCGGGTGCGCCCCGAATTATCGGCGCCCGTCATCGGTCGGCGCCACCGTGCTGCGCAGGCTTGAACCCGAACGGACGCGGCGTGCCCGGGGGCTTCGCCGGCGTGCGCCCCAGCCGGCGAAAGAGAATCGCCATCTCGATCCCTGCCGCGGCGGCTTCCCACCCCTTGTTGTCGCGGCCTGGCCCGGCGCGCTCCTCCGCCTGGGCCTGGGAGTCCGTCGTCAGGACGCCGAACGCCATCGGCACACCCGTCTGCCCGCCGGCGTCCATGATCCCTTGCGCGACGGCGGACGAGATGTATTCGAAGTGGGGGGTCGCGCCCCGGATGACGCACCCCAGCGTGATGACGGCATCGAAGCGGCCGGTGCCGGCCGCATAGCGCGCCGCCTGAGGGAGCTCGAACGCACCCGGGACATCCATCTCCTCGACGTGGGTGGACGGCACACCGGCCTCGGTCAACGCGGCGCGCGCGCCGTTGCGGAGCGATTCGGTGATCGACTGGTTGAACCGCGAGACAATGAGCGCGAAGCGATAGCCCGATGCGGACGGGAGCGCAGACGGTGGTGGAGTGGAGTCTGTGTGGCGCACCCCGTTACTTCCCCTTGAACTCCGCCGTGCGCTTCTCCAGAAATGCCCGGGTTCCTTCCCGCATATCCTCCGTCGTGGACACGAGTCCGAACAACGTGGCTTCGAAGGCCTGCGCCTCGGCAAAAGGCATCTGCAGCCCCTTGTTGACGGCGTCGATGATGTAGCGGACGGCGATCGGCGCCTTGCGCGCCAGCGCCTGCGCCAGCTTCCGCGCTTCCGCCATCAAGTCCGCCGCCGCCACGACCCGGTTCACGAGCCCGATCCGATGCGCCTCCGCGGCCGGGATCTGGTCGCCGGACAGGAGGAGCTCCAGCGCGCGACCGCGGCCCACGAGCCGCGCCAGCCGCTGGGTCCCCGCGTAGCCGGGAATGATGCCGAGGTTGATCTCGGGCTGACCGAGTCTCGCCGTGTCGGCGGCGATGCGGATCGTGCAGGCCATCGCCAGTTCGCAGCCGCCTCCGAGCGCGTACCCGTTGATGGCGGCAATCACCGGTTTACCCAGGTTCTCGATCAGGTCCAGGACGTGTTGCCCGCGCATCGCGTGATCCCGGCCCCCGGTCGGCGTCTGCACCGACAGTTCGTTGATGTCGGCCCCGGCGACAAACGATTTGTCCCCTGCGCCCGTGAGAATGACCGCCCGCACGGCGGCATCGTGCCTCAGCGCCAGGACCGCGCGGCGCAACTCGTCGAGCGTCCGCGTGTTCAGCGCGTTGAGGACCTTGGGGCGGTTGATCGTGATCGTCACGACGGCCGCGTCCCGTTCGAGCAGGAGGTTGTCGAAGTGTTCGAGAGTCATGTCCAGGCTTGCCAACGTGCACCGTCACACGTGCGACGTGCGAGGGACCCACGTCAGTGGTGCCGGTGGGAACGCGCCGAAACTGCGAGTATATCCCACGCACGCGCGGCCCCGCCGAGGCCAATCGCGAACGCCGCGCCGATGGTGTCCGCCAGCACGTCGAACCGGTCCGGCGTGCGGCCCGGCACGAACGCCTGGTGGAATTCGTCCGAGAAGCCGTACAGCGCCGCGAGCAGCAAGGCTGCGCCCGCACGCCTCCAGGTGACGCCCTTCAGACGCCCGCCGGCCAGGGCGCGGAGCAGCACGGCGCCCAGAATCCCGTAACCGAGCGCGTGCCCCGACTTGTCGGAGATCCCCCCCGGCAACGCCCCGAGATTCGGGATGGATGACGCGATGAAGATGAGACCCATCTGCAGGACCACGGGGCCCCACAGCCAGGCAGGCGTTCCGAGCGCGCGGCTGGCCCCTGGGTCGCTCACAACGGGAGCGGATACATCAGCCAGCCGAGCACGAACGCGACGGCGAGGAACCCGCCGAACATCATGGCACCGGTCCGCAGCTGGGCGCGCGGATCGTCACGCAGGAGAACAGAAAAGACGAGCGAGACGAAGAACGCGAAGAGCGCGAGGAACAGGATGTGACTGATCACTTGCGGCCCATGCCGATGTCGAACGCGTCGAGCACCACGAGAAAATTCAGCAGTCCGGCGACGATCAGGAAACAGTTGCCGTATTCGTACGTCACCGCCGTCACCGTCCCTGCCCCGGCGTCCACCATGCGGGCCAGGATCCAGGGTGCGCCCGCCCCGAAGTTGGCGATGGCCGCGAGTCCGACGAGCGGCTCCGACAGATCGAACGGAAAGACCCGCCCGTGCATGAGCAGGCCCGCCAGAAACATCGCAGGGAGCGCCAGCAGGAAGATGATCCCCTTTTGCCGCCGTCCCATCCAGAGGTGCCCGGCCCCCGGGACGGCCCAGGCGGCAAGGCACAGCAGTACGAGCATGCCGGGTTCGGCGGCCCGAGCGCGCTGCTCGACGGCGGTCGATTTCATCGCCATATCCCCAGCATCATAACGCAAGCGCGGCGACCCGAGCGCCCTGCGGGCCGCGGCGTGATGGGCGCATGCCATCAGCCGGCGAGGACGGCCTCGGCCCGCAACCTCTGCACGAAAATCCACCCGGCCGTCGCGCCGAGCGGAAGGGCCGAAATGGTCCTGACGATGTTCGTGGTGTGTGCGAGCCCGGCGAGCTCAATCGCGACGGTCAGGGCGGTTGGCACCGCGGAAACCAACAGGACCGAACGTGTCACGCGGGGCGAGCGGATGCGTCGCGGCAATCCCGCGGCACAGGCGGCCAGTGAGGACGCCGCCGCGGACAGGTAGAGGCCGGTGCACCGCGCACACACGGGCAACGCCACGCCCGCCAGGTGGAAGGACCGCTCGGGTTTCTGATGGCAGATCCGGCTCGACGCGTCGTAGACCATCGTCGCCGCCGCCGCGGCCACGCCTCCGCTGTGGAGCGCCAAAGGAGCCACGAGCAGCGTGACGCTCCAGACGACGGCACCTGCGGCAAGCGTTGCCGCGAACCTGCTTTCCACCCGGCGATTGTACTCGGGAGGCCGCTGGCGGGCGTCGGACGCCGACGAGGCGGCCGGCTGCGGCCGTCGCTCAGGTGGTCAGCGGGTCGGCTGCGGCATCGCGGCAGCGGTGTTGAGGCTCTCGGCCGTATATCCCATGCGCGCTCGAGGACGGAGCTCCGGGTGATCGTTGACCTTGATGATGATTCGACGGAAGCGGCCGTCCAGGTGGCCGTTGGACGGGGCGTAGCCGATTGAGTACTGATTCGCCAGTTCGTCGGAAATCCCCGCGTAAATCCCGCGAAGGTCCTGGATGGAATGCGGAAAGTACGACAGGGCACCGGTCTCCTGCGCGAGCGACTTCATGGCGAAATCCGACTCCGAAAAGTATTTGCGGCCGGATTCGGCGCGGGCCAAGGCGTACTGGTTCTGCAGGCAGATCGTATAGATGTTTATGCCGCTCTTCCGCGCCATCGCCAGCACGTCGTCGAATCCGATGACGCTCGAGGTGTCCTCCCCGTCGCTGAGCATCGCGATCGCCTGGCGGCGCACGTCGCCGCTCTGCTGGGCCGACCGCGCGAACTGCTTCAGCGCCACGTACAGCGCGTTGTTGAGCGCGGTCGATCCGTTCGCCTGCGCCCCCCGCACGGCCCGGTCGAGGAGCGACCGATCCTCGGTGAGCCCCTGGACGATGTTGACACGGTCACCGAAGGTGACCACGGCGCCCCGGTCACGCTCGCGCAGCGTGCCCAGAAAACCGGACGCCGCGTCGCGCACGATCTCCATCTTGTCGCTCATGCTGGCACTCGTGTCGATGAGGAGGATGAGATCGATCGGCACTTCGCGGGCCTCGAAGAACTGCACGTGCTGCAGGACCCCGTCTTCGTAGACGGCGAAATCGTCCTGCCTGAGGCCGGGCACCAGGCGCTTGCCATCGCTGACCGTCACGTTGAGCGCCACGAGACTCGCGCCGCTTCGAAAGACGGATCCGCCCTGGCCGGCAGGAGCCGGCGCGGGTGTCTGGGCGGCCAGAGGGATGGCCAGGGCGATGGCGAGAGTGCTTGCGACGGCGAGGACTTTCACATCTTCCTCCTCCCGAGCCCTGTGCAAGGCCCGTTCCGCGGGCCGTTGCGAACTTTGCTCAGGAATCGAGCGGGCGCTCGTCACCCCGACGATCCAAGACGGTAAGGAATTCCCACGGCCGTCCGGCGTCGATCGACTCGACCGTCAGCAAAATGTCGTCGAGTGCCCGAAGTGCGTCTCGTAGCGTGCCAGGAACTCCTGCCAGGTGAACGCGTGGCTCTGCCCGCCGAGATGTTCGAGCGCGTAGGTCGCCGCCACGCTGCCGATCTGGGCGCACACCGTGTAACTCGCGCCTTGTGCCATGCCCTTCAGGAATCCTCCGCGAAACGCGTCTCCCACGCCGGTCGGGTCCACGATCCGGTGCGGCGGGACCGCCGGCACCGCCG